>NZ_CAJNKE010000120.1 GCF_905232215.1 Burkholderia sp. LMG 13014 | reverse complement strand
CACGCGAATCACGCGGAGGTGCTCGGCTATGTTTGACCTCTGGTGGCCCGAACTGCTCGACGCGATCCGCGACACGCTGTCGATGGTCGCCGCGTCGGCCGCGATCGCCGCGCTGATCGGCATCCCGCTCGCGGTGATCCTCGTGACGACCGCGCCCGGCGGCATCTACGAGCGGCGCGGCGTGAACGCGGTGCTCGGCGCGCTCGTCAACGTGTTCCGCTCGACGCCGTTCATCATCCTGCTCGTTGCGCTGCTGCCGTTCACGCGCGTGCTGATCGGCACGACGATCGGCGTCTGGGCGGCCGTCGTGCCGCTGTCGATCGCCGCGATCCCGTTCTTCGCGCGGATCGCCGAGGTGAGCCTGCGCGAAGTCGACCGCGGGCTGATCGAGGCCGCGCTCGCGATGGGCGCGAAGCGCCGCCACATCGTGTGGCACGTGCTGCTGCCCGAAGCGCTGCCCGGCATGCTCGGCGGCTTCACCATCACCGTCGTCGCGCTGATCGGCTCGACCGCGATGGCGGGCGCCGTCGGCGCGGGCGGGCTCGGCGATCTCGCGATCCGCTACGGCTACCAGCGTTTCGACACCACCGTCATGGCGACCGTGATCGTGATCCTGATCGCGCTCGTCTCGGCCGTGCAAATCACGGGCGACCGCCTGGTCCGACGCGTGACCCGGCGTACCTGAGCGACGCCACAAGCGTCCGCTCGCTTCATTCATGATTCTGAGAGAACAAAACCTATGACCTTGCCCATCGGCGCACCGCGCGAATGGAACGGACAATTCGAGGAAGCGCTGTTTCTCGACGTGGCGCGACGCCATCGTCCGGACTTCCCGGCGAAGCTCGCCACGCCGCCGCGCGAGCCGCGCAATGACGACGAACTGGCCGCCGTCGCCGATTACTACACGAAGATGGCGTCGCACGACCTGTTCATCGTGCAGGTCGTCGCGAAGGCGATCGACACGCTGTTCCGCGACGATCCGCACTTCCAGCTGATCCTGTCGCGCCAGCTCGGCGACGACGGCGCGCACGCGGTGATCGGCCGCGAACGCGTGACCGAACTGACGGGGCGCGATCCGCTGCCGGAAGTCGACCGGCTGGTCGCCGCGCACTGGGCGCGCATCGGCGACATCGCGGTGCGCGACGTCGCGGGCTTTCTCGCGTTCGAATGGCATTACGAGCTGCACATCCTCGCGAAGCTGTGGATCCAGCGCAAGACCGGCCGCATCGGCGATGCCGCGATGCGCGAGCATGGCGAGAACCGGATCCGGCCGGACGAGGAGTGGCATCGCGTGCAGATCGTCCAGTGGTGGTTCGACACGTTGAAGGCGCTGCCGGCGGCGGAGCGCGACGCGCTGATCGATCGCGTGATCGCGGCCGACGAGGAAACGCAGGCGCGGCTCGACGGTTATCTGCACGACGAGTACGCGCACACCGCGCACGTGTTCGGTGCGGATATCGCCGAATACCGCGCGATCTACGACGACTGGCGCCGCGAGATCCTGTCGCGGCTGACGGGCCGCCGGCTCGACGCGCTCGTGCCGCTGTCGGGTGAAGCGGTTGCGCAGGAAGCCGTCGCATGAACGATCCACGTGGCCCGGCGACCTTCGCGCCCGATACCGATACGCCCGCCGTCGACCGCGCCGGGCTAGCCCGCGCAATCGACGCGCTGCGTGCCACTGCCGCCGAGCGCGATCGCGCGGGCGGTCATGCGGCGCAGGAGAAGCAGTGGCTTGCCGATGCGGGCTTGCTGACGCTTGCGGTACCGCGCGCGTTCGGCGGGCAGGAAGCCGCGTGGCCGGCGATCTACGATGCGATCCGGCAGATCGCGCGCGTCGACAGCGCGCTCGCGCATCTCGTCGGATTCCAGTGCCTGCAGGTGGTGAGCGTCGACGTGTGGGGCAACGCCGCGCAGCGCGAACGCTATCTGCGCGGCACGGTCGAGCAGCAGTGGTGGTGGGGCAATGCGGTCAATCCGCTCGACACGCGGCTCGTGGCCACGGCGACGCCTGATGGCGGCTACCGGCTCGATGGCGTGAAGGGCTTCTGCTCGGGCACGCGCGGCTCGCAGCGGATGACGGTGTCCGCGCACGATCCCGATACCGGCCGCCCCGTGTTCGGCGTGGTGCCGACCGATCGCCCCGGGATCACGGTCAACGAAGACTGGGATCCGATCGGCCAGCGCCAGACCGACAGCGGCAGCGTGCGCTTCGACGGCGTGACGCTCGCGGCGGACGAGGTGCTGCACCGATCCGAAGTGCCGCCGACCCCGCGTGCGACGTTGCGCACGCTCGTGTCGCAGCTCGTGCTGACCAACCTGTTCGTCGGACTCGCGGAAGGCGCACTGGTGGAAGCACGCGACTACGTGCTGCAGCAGGGCCGCCCGTGGATCCAGTCGGAGGTCACGCAGGCGAGCGACGATCCGTACACGCTGCAGCGCTTCGGCGACATGCGGGTGCGGGCGATCTCGGCGGCGGCGCTGGCCGACCTTGCGGCCGCAGCGTTGCAGCGCGCGTGGGCGCGGCAGGATGCGTTGACGGCGGACGAGCGCGCCGAGGTGGCGCTCGCGGTATCGGAGGCAAAGATCGTCGCGCAGCGCGCGGCGCTCGAGAACGGCGAGGCGCTGTTCGACGCATGCGGCGCACGCGCGACGGCCGCGTCGCTCGGCCTCGACCGCTTCTGGCGGAACGCGCGCACGCATACGCTGCACGATCCGCTCGACTACCGGCTGCGCGATGTGGGCCGGTTCGCGTTGACCGGGGCGTTGCCGCCAGCGTCGCTCTATACGTAAGTGAGCACGCGCTCCGTTACTGGTCGACGGAAGGCGGGCCTTCCGTCGGCGCGGCCACGGGGGCGAGCGCAGGCTGGCTGGCCAGCGGTGCGCCGCCCTCCACGCCGGCGCGCTTGAACGACACCAGTTCGTTCGAATAGCGCGCGTTCCGCGTCCCGTTCGTGTCGTAGAACTCCTCGACCGACTTGACCCAGCGGCCGACCGCCGGCACGTACCAGAACGCCATATAGGTCTTGCCGGTCCCTTCCGCCATCCCGCTGTTGCGGCTCTGCATGACGATAGTCGAGCCGTTCGCGTTGCGCGATACGCCGGACGTGATCGATTGTCCCGGCGCGGCTTGCGCCTTCCACGTGCCTTCTGCCTCGATCTTGATCGCGTCGAACTTGCCGCCCGCCACGGTGACGGTGTCGGGGCCGACGACCTTGTAATGCGTGTCGTACGCTTCCGACGCGTGCTGCGCATTCGGGTGCGACTCGCTGTACTTGACCTCCCATGTCTTGCCGACCGTCAGCGGAAACGCCAGCGGACGATTCACCACGGTTTCCGTGCCGTTGACGCTGCGCGAGCGGCTCCAGTCCGCATCGACGATCCGCTCACGCGGCGCCTGCGTCGCGCCGCTCTGCTGCGTTTCGACGTAGATGTGCTCGGAAGTCGTGCGCTGCACGGAAATCTGGTCGCGCGTCTGGCGCCAGCCGTTCGGGCCGATTTCGACGGTGTTGATGTAGGTCCAGGTATCGCCCGGCTTCAGCACGGGGGCCGCGATCGACTGGGCGAGGGCGATGCCGGGCAGCACGGCGCAGAGTGACAACGCAGCGAAGGTTTTCTTTTTCATGGTGTGTGGAGGAGGGGCCATCGGTCTCGCCGGAGAGCTTATCAACCACACCTTTCATTCGGCATGCCGTGTGGTGTGCCGCTGCCGCTCGCGGTTTGCGTTGTACCGGCGCCCGCGCGTCATCGCTCGAATCCCTCCGGCGCGGAACTGTTCGACGGGGGGCCTTTCACCAGTACGATCCGCTGGACGACTGAAATGATATGTTATATCGTTTCGATACAATGTATCACTCGACGATCGCCCACCCTCCTTCCGGAATCCCCCGATGAGCTCCGCACTCCACCCGTCCACGCGGCTTCCCGTGACCGTCCTGTCCGGCTTCCTCGGCGCCGGCAAGACAACGCTGCTCAACCACATCCTGAACAATCGCGAGGGCCGGCGCGTCGCGGTCATCGTCAATGACATGTCCGAGGTCAACATCGACGCCGCGCTCGTGCGCGACGGCGGCGCGGGGTTGTCGCGCACCGACGAGAAGCTGGTCGAGATGAGCAACGGCTGCATCTGCTGCA
Organism: Burkholderia sp. LMG 13014; assembly: GCF_905232215.1. GTDB lineage: Bacteria > Pseudomonadota > Gammaproteobacteria > Burkholderiales > Burkholderiaceae > Burkholderia. Next base: position 9,267 of record NZ_CAJNKE010000120.1, on the reverse strand, counting down.
CGCTGCGCGAGGATCTGCTGATCGAGGTCGACCGGCTCGCGCGCGAAGGGCGGTTCGACCAGCTCGTGATCGAATCGACCGGCATCTCGGAGCCGCTGCCGGTGGCCGAGACGTTCACGTTCGAAGGCGAGGACGGCCGCAGCCTCGGCGAGGTCGCACGGCTCGACACGATGGTGACGGTGGTCGACGCGTTCAATTTCCTGCGCGACTACGCGTCGCGCGACAGCCTGCGGTCGCGAGGCGAATCGATGGGCGACGAGGATGCGCGCACGGTGGTCGATCTGCTGATCGACCAGATCGAGTTCTGCGACGTGATCGTGATCAACAAGATCGACCTGATCGACGCAAGCGCGCGCGAGCGGCTCGTCGCGCTGCTGCGCGGCTTGAACCCGCGCGCACGGATCGAGATCGCCGAATTCGGCAATGTGCCGCTCGAGCGCGTGCTCGACACGGGCCTGTTCGATTTCGACGCGGCGTCGCGCGCGCCGGGCTGGCTGCAGGAAATGCGCGGCACGCATACGCCCGAGACCGACGAATACGGGATCCGCAGCTTCGTCTATCGCGCGCGTCGGCCGTTCCATCCGCAGCGTTTCTTCGATCTTGTCGAAAGCGAATGGCCGGGCGTCGTGCGCTCGAAGGGGTTCTTCTGGCTCGCCACCCATCCGACCGTCGCCGGTTCGTGGTCGCAGGCCGGCGCGATCGCGCGGCACGGGCCGGCCGGCCACTGGTGGGCTGCCGTACCGCCCGAGCGCTGGCCGCAGGACGCGGAAGCCGTCGCGCAAATCCGCGCGCGCTGGGACGAACGCGTCGGCGATGCGCGGCAGGAACTCGTGCTGATCGGCATGGACATGGACGAGCCGGCGCTGCGCGCGCGCTTCGACGCGTGTCTGCTGACCGACACCGAAATGGCCACCGGCCCCGACCACTGGACCACGTGGGACAACCCGTTTCACGACTGGCCCTGACCTGAACGCGCTTCCTGCATCGATCCGGATGGAGAAGGCGCTCCACCGGACCCCGAGCATGAATGCACCGCTTCCCGATATTTCCCTGACCGATGCCGCGCCGGGCCACCGCCCGCTCGAATGGGTCGGCATGCAGGGCATCGACCTGCCCGTCGCGGTGGCCGAGCCCGGCTGCCGGCGCGACGCGCATGCGCGCGCCGATGTGCAGGTCGATCTGCCCGCGCCGCACGTGAAGGGCATCCACATGTCACGGCTGTACCGGCTGCTCGACGGGCTCGGCGACGGCGCGGCGCTATCGCCGGCCGGCCTTCAGCAGATGTTGCAAGCCATGGTCGACAGCCATCGCGACTGCGACACGCGCAGTGCGCGGCTGCGGCTGCGCTTCGACCTGCTGGCGCGCCGCGCCGCGCTGGTGACCGACGGGCTGGCCGGGTGGAAGGCCTATCCGGTTCGGATCGACGCGACGCTGGGCGGCTCGGGGTTCGCGCTGCGCGCGCAGGTGACGGTCGTCTATTCGTCGACGTGCCCGTGCTCGGCCGCGCTGTCGCGGCACTGGGTCGAGCAGGCGTTCCTGACGGCATTCGGCCGCGACGATCGCGTGGAACCGGCGGCGGTCGCCGCGTGGCTGAAACGGCATGCGACGGCGGCCACGCCGCACAGCCAGCGCAGCGAGGCTGTCGTCAGCGTGGGGCTGCCCGCCGATGCCACGACGCTGGGGCTGGTCGACCTGATCGATCGCATCGAGCACGCACTCGGCACGCCGGTGCAGACGGCGGTCAAGCGCGCGGACGAACAGGCATTCGCGGTGCTGAACGGCGAGAACCTGATGTTCGTCGAGGATGCCGCACGCCGTGTCCAGGCCGCGCTGGACGGCCGCCATGCGAGCCCGCGCGTGCACGTGCGCCATCTGGAAAGCCTGCATCCGCACGATGCGGTGGCCTGGGCCGCGCCGGTTCGCGAAGGCGCCGACGCATGCTGATCCGCAAGCTGTTCCGGTTCGAGAACGCGCACGTCGTGCGCGGCTGCAGCACGCGGCGCTGCTCGCATTCGATTCACGGCCATTCGTACCGCGTCGAATTGCTGCTCGAAGCGCATGCGCTGGACCGCGGGCAGATGATCTACGACTTCGGGCTGCTCAAGGGCGACGTGCGCGACCTGATCGACGCGTTCGACCATGCGGTGACGCTGTGGTCGGGTGACGATCCTTGCTATGTCGAGAGCATGCGCCGGCATTCCGAGCGCTGGGTGCTGCTGCCCGTGTCGCCGAGCGCCGAGCAGTTCTCGCGGGTGTTCTTTCGTCTCGTCGATGCGGCGCTGTCCTGCACCCGCATGGCGAACGGCGAAGCCGACCTGCGGCTGCATTCGATCATCGTTCACGAGACCGAGACCGGTTACGCGCAGTGTTTTCGCGACGATGCATTCAACCCGCGCATGGGCCGCATCGACCTGGACGACATCGTGTTCGCGCCGGCCATCGCCGGACAGTGGCGCGATCCGGGGCTGTTCGAGCGGATCAAGCGCGGTCGCCCCATTTCAAGGCAGGAATCCTGATGATCAGAAAGAACCCGCGCGGCGACCTGCCGCAGATTCACCCGAGCGCCTTCGTCGATCCGACCGCCATTCTGTGCGGGCTCGTGATCGTCGAGGAGAACGTGTTCATCGGCCCGTACGCGGTGATCCGCGCCGACGAAACGGATGCCGGCGGCCGCATCGCGCCGATCGTGATCGGCGCGCACTCGAACATCCAGGACGGCGTGGTGATCCACTCGAAGTCGGGCGCGAGCGTCACCATCGGCCAGCACACGTCGATCGCTCATCGCGCGATCGTCCACGGGCCGTGCAAGGTTGGCAACGGCGTGTTCGTCGGCTTCAACAGCGTGCTGTTCAACTGCACGATCGACGACGGCTGCGTGGTGCGCTACAACGCGGTCGTCGACGGTTGCCACCTGCCGCCGGGTTTCTACGTGCGCTCGACCGAGCGCATCGGGCCGGAAACCGATCTCGCGGCGTTGCCGCAGGTGACGGCCGACGCGAGCGATTTCTCCGAAGATGTCGCGCGCACGAACAATGCGCTGGTGCTGGGCTACAAGCACATCCAGAACGAGTTCTGAAACATGGACGAGCCCATTCGACGGGAAGGGGGCGCGAGCGACGCGCTGCGGCGACGTCACGCCGACCTGCTCGTGCACGGCGGCACGGCGGTGACGCCCAACGGGGCCGAGCGGATCGACGTCGCGTGCGTGGACGGCCGTGTCGTCGCGCTAGGCGCGTTGCACGGCAGCTGGAGCGCCGATGTCCTGCTTGATGCCGGCGGCCTGCACGTGTTGCCGGGCGTGGTCGACAGCCAGGTGCATTTCCGCGAACCGGGCCTCACGCACAAGGAGACCCTCGAGGCCGGCACGCGCGGCGCGGTGCTCGGCGGCGTCACGACGATCTTCGAGATGCCCAACACGCATCCGTTGACGCTGACCGCGCAGGATCTGCAAGCCAAGCTGGATCTCGCGCGCGGCCGTGCGTGGTGCGACTACGCGTTCTACATCGGCGGCTCGGCCGCGAACGCCGAACGGCTGCCGGTGCTTGAAAACCTGCCGGGCTGCGCGGGCGTGAAAGTCTTCATGGGCAGTTCGTTCGGCGATCTGCTGGCCGACGACGAAGCCGTGTTGCGCCGGATCGTGCGCAACGGGCGGCGACGCATGGCCGTGCACGCGGAGGACGAGGCGCGGCTGCGCGAACGCCGGGCACTCGTGGAGGCGAGCGGCGACGTGCGCGATCATCATCGCTGGCGCGACGGGGAAAGCGCGCTGGCCGCGACACGGCGCATCGTCGGGCTGGCCGCCGAGACGGGCCGCCGGCTGCATGTGCTGCACGTGTCCACTGCCGAGGAAATGGCGTTCCTCGCGCGGCATCGGCATCGCGTGACGGTCGAGGTCACGCCGCATCACCTGAGCCTGCACGCGCCCGACTGCTACGCGCGGCTCGGCACGTTCGCGCAGATGAATCCGCCGGTGCGTGAGCGGCATCATCAGGACGCACTGTGGCAGGCCATTTGCGATGGTGTGGTCGACGTGATCGGCAGCGATCACGCGCCGCATACGCGCGACGAAAAACGCCGGCCCTATCCGCAATCGCCGAGCGGGATGACCGGCGTGCAGACGCTGCTGCCGCTGATGCTCGACCACGTGCATGCGGGCCGCCTGAGCCTCGAACGGCTGGTCGACCTTACCAGCGCCGGGCCGGCGCGGATCTTCGGCATCGCGGGAAAGGGGCGGATTGCGGTGGGCTACGACGCCGATTTCAGTCTCGTCGACTTGCGCGCGCGCCGCATCATCCGCGACGAATGGATCGCCAGCGTGAGCGGCTGGACGCCGTACGACGGGTGCGCGGTCACGGGCTGGCCCGTGCATACGGTCGTGCGCGGGCAGGTCGCGGTGCGCGACGGCGCGCTGAGCGGGGCGCCGGCAGGGCAGCCCGTGACGTTTCTGGACGCGGCAGCGTAGCGACACGTTACCCGTTCAGTGCCCGCGCTTCCGGATGAGCACGTAAGCCTTCCCGGACGGAGCCTGCACGACCGACAGGCCGTCGGCGATCGTGCCGTCGGCCAGATGGCACCACCAGAGGGCGAGCCTACCCCGGCAACGCGTCCGCCAGCGCCCGCATCGCGTCCACCGTCTCCGGGTTCGCCGGAAAGAACGCCTCGATCGCGAGTTCCGACAGCGTCACGTCGACCGGCGTGCCGAACACCGTCGTCGTGCTGAAGAACGTCAGCTCGCCGGCCGCCGTGCGCAGCCGCAGCGGCACGGCGATATCCGCGAAGTCGGTGCGCGCATGCGTGTCGTCGGGCTGGCCGGCCGGCGCCGGATACGCGGCGAGTTCGTCGCGCAGCGTGTGCAGCGTGCGGTCGCCGCTTGCATCGATCTGCCGCTGCAGCCGATGCAGGATGTGCGCGCGCCATTCATGCCAGTTGACGATCTGCGACGCGAGGCCGTCCGGATGCAGGCTCAGCCGCAGCACGTTGACGGGCGGCTGCAGCAGTGCCGGATCGGCCTGCGCGACCAGCGCACCGAGCATCCGGTTCGCGGCGAGCAGCGTCCAGTGGCGGTCCACGGCGAGCGCCGGGTAGGGCTCGTGGCCGCGCAGCACCGCGTCGACCGCATGGCGCGCGGCATCCAGTTGCGGATCCGAAAACGGCCGTTCGCGAAACAGCGGCGCGAAGCCGGCCGCGACGAGCAGCGCATTGCGTTCGCGCAGCGGCACGTCGAGACGTTCCGCGAGATGCAGCACCATCTCGCGGCTCGGCTGCGCGCGGCCCGATTCGACGAAGCTCAGGTGGCGCGCGGAGACTTCCGCGTCGAGCGCAAGGGCCATCTGGCTCAGGCGCCGGCGTTGCCGCCACGTGCGCAACAGCGGGCCGATGCCGGATGCGCGGCTGGCGGACGGGGCGGGTGAATGGAGGGCGGCGGTCGGGTTCATGACGCTGATGATAGGCAATCCCGCGCACCATGGACATTACCTGCGACGTAAGCATCGCGCCGATTCCCGGGCGTGTCGTGTCGCTGCGTTACCATAGCCCCCGTGCCAACTGAGAGACGACGCCGGACCCGCGATTGAAAACGCCTGGGCCGGTGGCGTGCATATTTACGACAAGGCATTCCAGGGGAATCCAACAATGAAAAAACTTGCCGTCCGGCTCGCCTGCGTGGCGACGCTTGCATTCACCGCGATCAGCGGCCACGCGCAGACCGAAGCTGCGCAGGTGGAAATGAGGGCCGCCGCCGCGGCCGCCAACGACGCGGTCGTGAAGGGCCCGACCGATATCGACGTGAAACACGAAGCGGTGCTGAAGCTGAAGGCCGGCGAATCGTTCGTGCCGGCCGCGGAAGCCGGCCGCTACCTGCGCTCGATGGGCAACTCGATCGACGAAACGAAGCTGGTCGGCCTCGTGCTGCCCGACGATCCCGATGCCGACTGGATTTCGGTCGTGTCGTTCGAGCCGAGCGGCTATATCCGCGACGACGACGCGAAGGACTGGAAGCCCGACGAGCTGCTGAAGAGCCTGCAGGCCGGCACCGAGGAAGACAACCCCGGACGCAAGGAGCGCGGCCTGCCGGAAACCGAGGTGGTCGGCTGGGCGAAGGCGCCCGCGTACGACGCGGCCACGCACCGGCTCGTGTGGTCCGCGATCATCCGCGACAAGGGCGCGGCCCCGAACGCCGAGAACGACGGCGTGAACTACCGGACGCTCGTGCTCGGCCGCGACGGCTACCTGTCGCTGACGATGGCATCGACACTCGCCGATCTGCCGAAATACAAGGCGTCGGCCGACGACCTGCTGTCGAACATCAGCTTCAACGACGGCAAGCGCTACGCCGATTTCAACAAGTCGACCGACCACGTCGCCGAGTATGGCCTTGCGGCGCTGATCGTCGGCGTCGGCGCGAAGAAGCTCGGCCTGCTCGCGCTGATCGGCGCGTTCGCGGTGAAGTTCTTCAAGATCGGCGCGGTCGCGCTGCTGGCCGGCGGCGCGGCGCTGAAGCGCTTCTTCGGGCGCAAGCCGAAGGCGGCCGCGGTGCCGGCCGTCGCCGATGCATCCAACGTATCCGACGCGTCCGGCGCGGAGCGCAAGGAATGACGAAGCTGTTGCTGCTGATCTTCGGCGGCCTCAAGCTTGGCAAGGTGATCGTGTCGGCGGGCACCATGCTCGCGTCGATCGCGGTCTACGCGCTGTTCTACGGCTGGCGGTTCGCGGCCGGTTTCGTCGCACTGCTGCTGGTGCACGAGGCCGGCCACTACCTCGCCGCGCAGCGGCGCGGGCTCGACGTCGGGCTGCCGACCTTCATCCCGTTCGTCGGCGCATGGATCCAGTTGAAGGAAATGCCGCACGACGCGGAAACAGAGGCGTATGTCGGGCTCGCCGGGCCGTTCGTCGGTACGCTCGGTGCGCTGGCCTGCTACGCGGCCGCGCGCCACACCGACAGCAACCTGCTGCTCGCACTGTCGTACACGGGTTTCTTCCTGAATCTGTTCAACATGATTCCGCTGTCGCCGTTCGACGGTGGGCGGATCACCGCGGTGCTGTCGCCGCGCATCTGGTTCGCGGGCGTGCCCGTGCTGATCGCGCTGTTCGTGTATCGCCCGAGCCCGCTGCTGATCGTGATGGCGATCCTCGCGCTGCCGCAGCTGAAACGCGCGTGGCGTTACGATCCCGACGCGCCGGAAAACCGCGTGTACTACGCGACGTCGATCGAGACGAAGACGACCTATGCACTCTGCTACGTCGGCCTGCTCGCGTTCCTCGCGCTGATGACGTCCGGCGTGCACGACATGCTGCGCGTCGCGCATTCGTCGATCTGACGCCCGATACCTGATGCAAAAACGGCGGCCGGTTTTACGCGGCCGCCGTTGTTCTGGACTGAAGCCAAACGTCAGGCGTCGCGATGACGCAGTTCGACGCGCCTGATGTCCTTCACGATCACGAGATAGCTGAACACGGTGACGAGCGCATTCAGCCCGACGAACACGAGTGCGCCGTTGAACGAGCCGCTCGCGCCGACGAGGTAGCCGATCGCGATCGGCGCGACGATGCCGGCCGTGTTGCCGAACATGTTGAACAGGCTGCCCGACAGGCCGATCGCTTCCTTCGGCGCGGTATCCGCGACGACGGCCCAGCCGAGCGAGCCGATGCCCTTGCCGAAGAACGACACGGCCATCAGCGCGATCACCAGCACTTCGCTGTCGACGTAATTGCAGCCGATGATGACCATCGACAGCGCCATCCCGCCGACGATCGGGATCTTGCGCGCGAGCGTCAGCGACACGCCGCGGCGGATCAGCCCGTCCGACAGCATCCCGCCGAGCACGCCGCCGAGGAACCCGCAGATCGCGGGCAGCGATGTCATGAAGCCGGCCTTCAGCAGCGACATCCCGCGCGCCTGCACGAGATAGATCGGAAACCACGTGAGGAAGAAGTACGTGAGCACGTTCACGCAGTACTGGCCGAGGTACACGCCGATCAGCATCCGGTTCGACAGCAGCTGGCGCACGTAGTACCAGCCGGCGACGCGGCTGCCTTCCGTGCGCGTGCCGCCGGTGCCGCGCGCCGTCGTCCGCACGAGCCCGCCGCCCTGTTCGATGTGCTCGAGTTCCGCGCGGTTCACGGCCGGATGGTCGGCCGGATCCTTCATGACGCGCAGCCACAGGAGCGCGAGCGCGATACCCGCGAGGCCGAGCCACAGATACACCTGGTGCCAGCCATACGCGTGGGTGAGCCACGCCATCAGGGGCGAGAACACCACGGCCGCGAAATACTGCGCGGCGTTGAAGATCGCCGACGCGGTGCCGCGCTCGGCGGTCGGGAACCAGCTCGCGACGACCTTCGCGTTCGCCGGGAAGGCGGGGGCTTCGGCGATGCCGACCGCGAAGCGCATCGCGAACAGCGCGGCGACCGCGAACGCGGCGCTGCCGCCGAGGCCGATCGTGCTCTGCAGCAGCGTGAACGCCGACCACAGGAAGATGCTGCCCGCGTACACGCGGCGCGCGCCGAAGCGGTCGAGCAGCCAGCCGCTCGGCAGTTGCGCGAGCACGTACGCCCAGCTGAACGCCGAGAAGATGTAGCCCATCGTCACCGGATCGATGCCGAACGCCTTGCGGATCGGCGTGCCGGTGATCGACAGCGTTGCGCGGTCCGCATAGTTGAGCGTCGTGACGACGAACAGCATCGCCAGGATCCAGTAGCGCACGGCGGTTCGGCGCGCGGTGTGCGCGAGGTCGAGCGGAAGGTCGCGGGAGGAGGTCTGATTAGGCACTTTCATGTATGTCGTCGTATGACATTGCGGCAGTTTATTGGCAATAATCAGACGCAGAAAGATCGGGTTTTCCCTCTGAGTGATGACATGAAATCGTAGATATTTCGAGGATTAGCCCGCTGAATAAGGGTTTTGCGTGTGCCGGCGCCTGCCCCGGCGTGAGCGACAATTTCGATGCCGGGTGGGCGGACATCGTATCTGTTGGGCTACAATGAGCAACCCATTCCCGAACCACGGAGCACACCCCATGCAACTGACAGGAGAGATGCTGATCGGCGCCGACGCGGTGGCCGGCTCGGCCGGTACCTTGCGCGCGTTCGACCCGTCGAAGGGCGCGCCGATCGACGCGCCGGCGTTCGGCGTCGCGACCCAGGCCGACGTCGAGCGCGCCTGCGAACTCGCGCGCGATGCGTTCGACGCGTACCGCGCGCAGCCGCTTGCGGCCCGCGCGGCGTTTCTCGACGCGATCGCGGATGAAATCGTCGCGCTCGGCGACGCGC
>NZ_CAJNKE010000119.1 GCF_905232215.1 Burkholderia sp. LMG 13014 | reverse complement strand
GTGGACGCGCAGGCGGCCGCGACCGTCGGCGAATGGCTCGGCCGGATGCGCTTCCGGCTCGCGGGCCGGCATCGGTCGAAAGACGTGACGCTGTTCCAGCACGGCGCCGCGTCGATCGTGTTGAACGCGGAGCGCGACTCGTTCGCCGATGCGTTCTTCCAGCAGCACGGGCTGTCGCTGTGCGCGTCGGCCTTCCGCGTCGACGACGCAAAAGTGGCGTTCGAGCGCGCGGCCGGCTTCGGCTATGCGCCGTTCTCCGGCCGCGTCGGGCCGAACGAACGCGTGCTGCCGAGCGTGCAGGCGCCGGACGGCAGCCTCGAATACTTCGTCGACGAAGCGCCGAACGCGCCGACGCTGTACGAATCGGACTTCGTGCTGACCGACATCGACGGCCCAAGCGAAGTCGGCCCGCTGACGGGCATCGACCACGTGTGCCTCGCGCTGCCGGCCGACGCGCTCGATACGTGGATCCTGTTCTTCAAGACCGCGTTCGGCTTCGAGGCCGAGCGCAGCTGGCTCGTGCCCGACCCGTACGGGCTGATGCGCAGCCGCGCAGTGCGCAGCGCCGACGGTTCGGTGCGGATCGCGCTGAACGCGTCGGTCGACCGCCACACCGCGGTCGCCGAATCGCTCGACCGCTACCACGGCACGGGGCTGAACCACGTTGCGTTCCGCACCGACGACATCGTGAAGACGATCGCCGCGTTCGCGGCCGACGGCATTCCGTTCCTGCGCATTCCGCCTAACTACTACGACGATCTCGCCGCCCGCTACGCGCTGCCGGACGAGCTGATCGACACGCTGAGCACGCATCACCTGCTGTACGACCGCGACGAACACGGCGGTGAGTTCCTGCACGCGTATACAGAACTGGTCGACAACCGCTTCTCGCTCGAGATCGTCGAGCGGCGCGGCGGATACGACGGTTACGGCGCGGCAAACGCGGCCGTGCGGCTCGCCGCGCAGGCGCAGCGCAGGAAATAAGGGAACGAAGCTGACAGGAATTAAAGGGGCCGAATCACACTCGCAGCCCGCGGCTGCCTCAAAGGGCCGCATCCAGCACGCACCATCGTGGTGAATCGCCCGGCGACGCACCCGCCCGCGCGGCTCGCCGCGATCGGACCGGAAGCCGCGCGCCGTATGGCGTTACATCCGGTAACCCATACCGCAGCGCAGCATCCCGTCGCCCGGTGCGGTTTTAAGAATCGCTTAAGTCTTCGACGGCACCATCCGCAACCAGTACCCGATGGTTATCTTGAAAAGGAGGAAAGCGATGAGCGCCGTAGAAGCACCCGCGGGCCGCCAGGCCGCGCCCCCTGCAAAGAAGACGATGCTGCGCCGCCTGCTCAGTCATCATGAAATCGCGACGCTGCTCGTGCTGCTGCACGCACCGATCGGCGCGAACGCCAAACCCGAACTGCCCGCGCTGCAGGAAGCCGGCCTCGTCGAGATGGTCAAGCTCGACGCCGATACGGCCCCGAGCTTCCGGCTGACCGAAAACGGCACCGCCGTCCTGAAAGGGCTCGGCTACCGCTGAGCCGCCGTTTTCACCCTTTCCCGTTGTTCCGTATCACCCCGATCCCAGCGACTCGCCGGCGCTTTCGGCGTGTCGCGTCACCCTGCCCGCTCCTGCAGCATCAACCGGTATTCCGTCGGCGTCACGCCGACTGTCGCCTTGAACTGGCGCGTGAACGCGCTGTGATCCGTATAGCCGCATAGCGCCGCGACGTCGGTCACCTTGTCGTGCGTGACGAGCAGCGCGGTGGCCGCATCGAGCCGCGTCTTCAGCAGCACCTGGCGCGGCGTCAGGTGGAACACCTTGTGGAAGTAGCGTTCGAGCTGCGCGACCGACATCCCGGCCATCTGCGCGAGCTGCTTCAGGTTCAGCGGCTGCACGTAATGATCCTGGATGTGCTGGACCACATCGGCGAGCTTGCTGTACGCCGGATGCGAGCCTTCGTGCGCCTTCAGGTCGCGCGAGATGCCGGCGAGGCCGACGACCTTGCCCGCCGCGTCGCGCAACGGCTCCTTGCAGGTCAGGCACCAGCCCGGCTGGCGGCCCGGATACAGATGCAGCTCGAGCTGATCGATCAGTTGCTGGCCGGCGTTGATCGTCGCCATGTCCTGCTCGAAATAGCTGCGGCCGAAGCGGCGCGGAAACACTTCATCGGCCGTCTTGCCGAGCAGGTCGCGCTTGTCCTTGTAGCCGCAGCGCATCGCCAGCGTGCGATTGACGATCGCGTAGCGGCCGCTCGCATCCTTCACGAAGAACGCGACGTCCGGCAGCGCATCGAACACCGGTTCGAGCAGGCGGAAGTGCGCAAGCATCGCGCCGAGATCGGCATTGTCGGGCTGGTAGCGCAACGGTTCGGACAGGCTCATGGGCGGTACGGCAAGCAAGGTCGTCATCCCGGCAACCGCAAGGCGAGTGGCAGATGGCGTCGATTATAGAAGCGCCCCTTCGATCGCGTCGCGCCGATCGCAAAGGCGGGCAAGTTGGCGGCGGCCGTCGCATCGCGCCGCCGATCGGCCGGCATCGACACGCGTTATACGACATACGTTGCGTGCGCAACCACTGCGTCGAGCGTGCTGCGGCTGACGGCACATCCGCTTGCATCAGCGCCGCAGCCACGCATGTGCCGATACCGACATTCCGTGAGCGCACTGGCGCACTCGCACATCGGCACTGCGCGCCCGAACTCGCCAGCATAGAAATGCGAACGTGCAGCGTCTTGGCGCGTTTGCGCATTCGGCGTGACGATTTCGGCACATATCAGGGTTATCGACGATATGCCGATATCGTCGCCGGCCACGCACCGAACGCGCAAGACGCACGCATTTTCGCTACCTAGACTTCGCTTCACGGTCACGAGACGACCTTCCGCCGCGGCAGCAATCGGCGTGCACGGCCTGCGGCATCGGCCATCACGCACGCCGATTCCGGCACAGCCCGGGCAGCACGCGGCAAGCACGCACGGCCCTCGCATCGGCCTGCCGATCGAACCGTCTCGCCCGGTTTACCGGTGCCGGCCCGCCAGCCGGCGGCGGCCCAACCACGCCATCAAGGGGAAGTGAAAGTGAAGCTGAAGGTATCGCACGTCGCGCTGGCCGCTGCCTGCGCACTGTCGGGCGCGCACGCCATTGCCGCCGACGTCGTCAAGATCGGTTTCGCCGCACCGCTGACCGGCCCGCAGTCGAACTACGGCACGGACATGCAGAAGGGCGTGCAGCTCGCGATCGCCGATTTCAACGCGACGCGTCCGACGATCGGCGGCAAGCCCGTCACGTTCCAGCTCGATTCGCAGGACGACCAGGCCGACCCGCGCACCGGCACGACCGTCGCGCAGCGGCTGATCGACGACAACGTCCGCGGGGTCATCGGACACTTCAATTCGGGCACGAGCATTCCCGCGTCCGACCTGTACGATCGCGCAGGGCTGCCGCAGATCTCGATGGCCACGTCGCCGCAATACACGGCGCGCGGCTACAAGACGACCTACCGGCTGCTGACGAGCGACGCGCAGGCGGGCCGCATCGTCGGCACGTATGCGGTGAAGACGCTGCGCTTCAAGCGCATCGCGATCATCGACGACCGCACGGCCTACGGCCAGGGCATCGCCGACGAATTCGCGAAGGCCGTCGAGGCGGCGGGCGGCACGATCATCAAGCGCGACTTCACGAACGACAAGGCGCTCGATTTCTCCGCGATCCTGACCAACCTCAAGGGGATGAACCCGGACGCGATCTTCTACGGCGGCGGCGATGCGCAATCGTCGCCGATGATCCGCAAGATGCGCCAGCTCGGGATGAAGTCGGCATTCGTGACGGGCGAGATGTCGCGCTCGCCGACGTTCCTCAAGGTCGGCGGCGACGCGGCGGAAGGCGCGATCGTCTACATGGGCGGGCTGCCGAAGGAGAAGATGCCCGGTTTCACCGGCTACGCGGCACGCTACAAGGCGCGCTTCAACGAAGACGTGATCACCTACTCGCCGTACTCGTATGACGGCACGATCGCGCTGCTCACCGCGATGAAGGACGCAAACTCGACCGACCCGAAGGTGTACACGCCGTATCTCGGCAAGGTGTCGGTCAAGGGCGTGTCGGCGCCCAGCATCGCGTACGACGCGAAGGGCGACCTGAAGGATGCACCGGTGACGATCTACAAGGTCGAGCACGGCGCGTTCAAGCCGGTCGACACAATCGCCGGCAACTGATCCGCGAGACCGTGCCCCGCGCGGCGCGTCAGCGGCTCACCGGCCGCCCGCGCCGCGCGCGCTTTTGCTTCGGCTTTTGCTTCGGCTTTTGCTTCGGCTTCGGCTTCGGCTTCGGCTTCGGCTGAGGCTGAGGCTGAGGCTGAGGCTGAGGCTGAGGCTGAGGCTGAGGCTGAGGCTTCGCGATCCGAAGCGTTCCTCGGCGCGCACCCGCGCGCGCGCATTTTGCGCTCCTGTAGAATCCTCCCACCCGCTTTGACGCATCGCCCCCGCCGCACGCCATCCCGGTGCAGCGGTGTGTGTTTCGTGCCTCACCCGGCACGCGGCACGCTTCGACGATGCAAGCCGCGCCTTGTCAGTCCATGCCGATAGCGGGCCCTGGAGACGCAGCACCGACAACAACATTCGAAAACCGATCGTCCTGACCATGCAAGCTTCCGAATTGAGCGGCGTGCCTCGCGCCGCCGAACGTGCGCTCACGCGCAGCGACTACAAGACCCTTGGCCTTGCCGCACTGGGCGGCGCCCTCGAGTTCTACGACTTCATCATCTTCGTGTTCTTCGCGCCGGCGATTGGGCAACTGTTCTTCCCGCACGACATTCCCGACTGGCTGCGCCAGCTGCAGACGTTCGGCATCTTCGCGGCCGGCTATCTCGCGCGCCCGCTCGGCGGCGTGATCATGGCGCACTTCGGCGACCTGTTCGGCCGCAAGCGGATGTTCACGCTGAGCGTGCTGATGATGTCCGTGCCGACGCTGCTGATGGGCCTGCTGCCGACCTACGACACGATCGGCATTCTCGCGCCGGTGTTGCTGCTGCTGTTCCGCGTGCTGCAGGGCGCGGCGGTCGGCGGCGAAGTACCGGGCGCGTGGGTGTTCGTGTCCGAGCACGTGCCGTCGCGCCACATCGGCTACGCATGCGGCACGCTGACCGCGGGCCTGACGGCCGGCATCCTGCTCGGCTCGCTCGTCGCCGCCGGCATCAACAGCCGTTACTCGGCCGCCGAAGTCGGCGCGTTCGCGTGGCGCATCCCGTTCCTGCTCGGCGGTGTGTTCGGCCTGTTCTCCGTGTACCTGCGCCGCTGGCTGCATGAGACGCCGGTGTTCGCCGAAATGAAGGCGAAGAAGGCGCTCGCGGCCGAGATTCCGCTGAAGGCCGTGCTGCGTGACCATGGTCGCGCGGTGATCGTATCGATGCTGCTCACGTGGATGCTGTCGGCCGCGATCGTCGTCGTGATCCTGATGACGCCCACGCTGCTGCAGAAGCAGTTCCACCTGGCGCCCGCGACGACGCTGTTCGCGAACAGCGTCGCAACGCTGTGCCTGACGGCCGGCTGCATCACCGCGGGTTCGCTCGCGGGCTGGATCGGCGCGAAGCGCGTGCTCGGCATCGGCGGCCTCGGGCTGGCCGCGTGCTACTACCTGCTGTTCGTGCAGGTCGCGGCCGACGCGTCGACGCTGCCGATCTACTACGGGATCGCGGGCTTCATGGTCGGCACGATCGGCGCGGTGCCGTTCGTGATGGTCAGGAGCTTCCCGGCCGTCGTGCGCTTCTCGGGCATCTCGTTCTCGTACAACGTCGCGTATGCGATCTTCGGCGGCCTCACGCCGGTGATCGTGTCGCTGATGATGAAGTCGAATCCGCTCGCGCCGGTGGTGTATGTCGCCGCGATCTGCATACTCGGCGCGATCGCCGTGCAGTTCTCGAAGGATGCGAAGGAGGATCCGTCGCACTGAGCGGCGGAGCAGCGGCGGTGCGCACGCGGTTGCCGCCCGGTGCGGCGGGCAACTGCGGCACATGACCGGTCGCCTGCCCCCACCGGCGATCCATGAACAAAGGGCCGAACCCCGCGACATGCGGGATTCGGCCCTTTCTCATTTGCTTCAGCTGTGACTCAGCGGAGGGCGCGCGACGCGCTCAGCGCAGGCTGCCGTACGACGAACTCGGCCGGCGCAGCGCATCGATGCTCGCGCCGCCCGCGCCCGTGACGAACAGCAGCAGGAAGCCGCCGGCAATCGCGATGTTCTTCCAGAAGTGGATGACCATGTCGTGCTGGACCGCGGCGTCCGTCGCGTCCCAGAAATTGTGTCCGACCATCGCGGTCGCGACCGTATAGAGCGCCATGAGCAGTGCGAGCGGTTTCACCTTGTAGCCGACGATCAGCAACAGGCCGCCGAGCGCCTCGATCGCGACCACGACCGGCGCCACGTACTGTGCGAACGGCACGTTCAGCCCATGCAGGTAACCGATGAAATCGCCATAGCCGATCAGCTTCATCACGCCGCCCCACAGGAACAACGCCGCCAGCGCCAGGCGCGCGAAAAAAATGACGCCGGAATCGACGGAACGCGTCATGCCTCTCTCCTCGTATGCAATTCGGCCGACCGCCCGGAGCACACCCGGACAACTCGGCGCCGCGCGACCCTGCGGGGCCCGCGGCAAATGGGCCAGCATAGACAGAGTTTCGGCCGTGTCCAAGAAAAAGGTTGTAGCAAATCTTTACACGGCGGCCACCGCGCGGCCCGAAGGCGGCGAGTTGGAAAAGGCGTTTAGCCCGCGTCGCTCAACAACACGCCCTTCTTGAAGATGAAACAGCCGTAGCCGCGCAGCTCGCCGGTGACGATCACCGCGTAGGCCTGCTGCGCGCGCTCGTAGAACGCGAACCGGTCGACGCCCGTCAGCGGCACCGCGCGCCCTTCCGCGCGGTCGATCTCGGCCTGCACCTCGCGCTGCACGGGCGGCACCGCCGCCGCGTCGCCGACGACTTCCATCCGCCACGCGGGCGTGTCGACGAACGTATCGAGCGGCAGCACGGACAGCACCGCGCGCACGACGCGCGCCGAATCGGCACCGTCGATCCGCAGCGCGCGGCCGACCACCGTGTGCTCCGCGACGGATTCCGCCGGAAAATTCGCGTCGCAGATCGCGATTTCGTCACCGTGGCCCATCGCGCGCAGCGTGTGCAGGATGTCGGCGTGCAGCAGCGGGTCGAGATTCTTCAGCATGTCGGCTAGTCTCCGGGATCAGGAACGAACCGCATAACGTTACCCGATCCCGGTGGCAGTTGCGCATGCATCGCTCGCGTCACGCCGCCGCGGCCGGCATTTCGTCGATGAAACCCGTGACCGACGCGAGGCGGCCCGACGCGTCGACGGTGCCGAAGTCCGAACCCTTCACGATCGCCGCACCGTCGGGCGACACGAGCGCCCACGAGAACCGCAGGTGCTGGCCGAACCCGTCGACGTCGGTCGTGCGGCGAAAGCGAAACGCGGGGAAGCGCGTCTGCACGGCCGCGATCATCGCGTCGATGCCGGCATGGCCGTCGCCGGTCATCAGCGGATCGCGATAGGCCGCGTCGCTCGCGTAGGTCGCATCGATCAGCGCGCGCCGGCGCGCGACGTCGGGTTCGTTCCAGGCGTCGAAGTAGCGGTCGATCAGGTCGGCGTGAACGGGCGAAGCGGACGAAGCGGACGAAGCGGACGAAGCGGACGAAGCAGACGAAGCGGATTGGGCGGTGTTCATGGCGAGGCTCCTTGAGTCGATGAGAGGACGATGTCGCGAACGTGGCGTGTTTCGGTTTCGTATTCGCGTGCAGCCATCGTCGCCGGCCTCGCGCGGGCGGTCGATTACGTGCGGGGTAAGGAAATCGCACCGGTCGCTTCGAGCCCGTGGCCGCTCCGCACGCCGGACGTGACCCGCCATGCAGCAAGTTCTCCTCATCGTGGGCATCCCGTGAACACTTGCTCCGCCGCAATGAAAACGGGCGCCCTCGGGCGCCCGCTTCGTCTGGCGGCAACGGCCGAGCGCGTCAGGTCACCGGCGCCGGATTGAACAGCGTCAGCGCATTCGCGAGCTTCCATTGCTCGGCCCACGTGCGGCGCTTGCCGCTCGCGACGTCGAGCATCAGCCGGAACAGTTCCCAGCCGGTGTCCTCGATCGTCGCCGCGCCGGTCGCGATCTGCCCCGCGTCGAGATCCATCAGGTCGTGCCAGCGCCGCGCGAGATCGCTGCGCGTCGCGACCTTGATCACCGGCACCTGCGCGAGACCGTACGGCGTGCCGCGGCCGGTCGTGAAGATGTGCAGGTTCATCCCGGCCGCGAGCTGCAGCGTGCCGCAGATGAAATCGCTCGCGGGCGTCGCCGCGTACAGCAGGCCCTTCTGCTTCGCGCGATCGCCGGGGCGCACGACGCCGGCGATCGGCGCGCTGCCCGACTTCACGATCGAGCCCATCGCCTTCTCGACGATGTTCGACAGGCCGCCCTTCTTGTTGCCGGGCGTCGTGTTCGCGCTGCGGTCGACGCGGCCGCGCTGCAAGTAGCGGTCGTACCAGTCCATTTCGCGGATGATCTCGCGCGCCACGTCCTCGTTCGCCGCGCGCGACGTGAGCTGCGCGACACCATCGCGCACTTCCGTCACCTCGGAAAACATGATCGTCGCGCCCGCGCGCACCAGCAGGTCGGCCGCGAAGCCGACGGCCGGGTTCGCAGTGAGCCCCGAGAACGCGTCGCTGCCGCCGCACTGCACGCCGACGACGAGATCCGACGCGGGGCACGTCTCGCGGCGGCGGCGGTTCAATCGCTCGAGATGCGATTCGGCCATCTTCATGATCGAATCGATCATCGAGTTGAAGCCGACGTGCGCGGCGTCCTGCAGGCACACCACGCCGCCGTTGTCCGTCGCGCCGTCGGCCGCGACCGGAATCGTGCCGGGCGGCAGCAGGCGCTCGGGCTGCAGCTTCTCGCAGCCGAGGCTCACGGTCATCACTTCGCCGCCGAAGTTCGGATTCAGGCTGATGTTGCGCAGCGTGCGGATCGGGATGTCGGCGTCGGGTGCATCGATCGCCACGCCGCAGCCGTAGGTATGCTCGAGCCCGACCACGTCATCGACGTTCGGGTAGCGCGGCAGCAGCTCGGCCTTGATCCGCTTCACTGCATGCTCGACCACGCCCGACACGCACTGCACGGTCGTCGTGATCGCGAGGATGTTGCGCGTGCCGACCGAACCGTCGGCATTGCGGAAGCCCTCGAACGTATAGCCTTCGAGCGGCGGCAGTGGCGGCGCGGCACGCGTCGCGAGCGGCAGGTCGTCGAGCCCTGGCGGCTCGGGCATGCGCATCGTGCGCTCGTTGACCCAGCTGCCGCGCCGCAGCTCGACCAGCGCGTAGCCGATCACCACGTTGTAGCGGACGATCGGGTCGCCGGCCGCGAGGTCGACCAGCGCGACCTTGTGCCCCTGCGGCACACCTTCGCGCAGCGTCAGCCCGTCGGCGAACGTCGCGCCCTCGGGCAAGCCGCCGTCGTTGACGACGATCGCGACGTTGTCGTCCGGATGCACGCGAATATAGAGCGGGGAAGCAGTCATCGGAATTCCTGGAGGCTAGAGGCCACATCGTTAGTCATCATACGACATTCAACCGGGATCGGCGATGCTGCGTAAACCCTTATCCGGAAAGACCCTACCCTTTATCTGCCAGCAAACCGCTTGCGTCCCCCCTCCCCTCGTTGTACGATGACATACAACGACATCGCCAATGTGGCACGTATGCCGTTCCCGACGAACCCAGCACTCGCGCTAGACGGACGACCCAACCATGACTTCACCGCAAGAACTCAAACAGATCATCTCCCACGGCCTGCTGTCGTTTCCGCTGACGGATTTCGACGCCGACGGCAGCTTCCGCCCGTCCACCTATGCCGAGCGCCTGGAATGGCTCGCGCCGTACGGTGCGAGCGCGCTGTTCGCGGCCGGCGGCACCGGTGAATTCTTCTCGCTCACGCAGCGCGAGTATTCGGACGTGATCCGCGTCGCGACGGAAACCTGCAAGGGCAAGGTGCCGATCCTCGCCGGCGCGGGCGGCGCGACGCGCGTCGCAATCGAGTATGCGCAGGAGGCCGAGCGCCTCGGCGCAAGCGGCGTGCTGCTGATGCCGCACTACCTGACCGAAGCCAGCCAGGAAGGGATCGCCGACCACGTCGAGCAGGTGTGCCGCGCACTGAAGATCGGCGTGGTGGTATACAACCGCG
Source organism: Burkholderia sp. LMG 13014 (assembly GCF_905232215.1). Taxonomy (GTDB): domain Bacteria; phylum Pseudomonadota; class Gammaproteobacteria; order Burkholderiales; family Burkholderiaceae; genus Burkholderia. The sequence continues at coordinate 3,294 of NZ_CAJNKE010000119.1, read as the reverse complement.
CGAATTCGAAGCTGAACGCCGACATGCTCGAGCGCCTCGCCGATCGTTGCCCGAACCTGATCGGCTTCAAGGACGGCGTCGGCGAAATCGAAAGCATGGTGACGATCCGCCGCCGCCTCGGCGACCGTTTCGCGTATCTCGGCGGCCTGCCGACGGCCGAAGTCTATGCCGCTGCGTACAAGGCGCTCGGCGTGCCGGTGTATTCGTCGGCCGTGTTCAACTTCATCCCGAAGACGGCGATGGAATTCTACGAAGCGATCGCGAAGGACGACCACGCCACGGTCGGCCGCCTGATCGACGAATTCTTCCTGCCGTACCTGAAGATCCGCAATCGCCGCGCGGGCTACGCGGTCAGCATCGTGAAGGCGGGCGCGAAGCTCGTCGGCCATGACGCGGGCCCGGTGCGCGCGCCGCTCGTCGATCTCAACGACGAAGAAGTCGCGGAGCTCGACGTGCTGATCAAGAAGATGGGGCCGCAGTAAGCGGCAGGCAGTCAACCGGCACACGCTTCGGTGTGTGCCGGCGCGGAGCCGCGCGTCCGGCCCCGCTTGCGCTTTCCAACGGCCGCCCCGTGCTTCGCAGGGCGGCCGTTTTCGTCACATCTGCGAGATGGCGCCAACGATCCGGTAGCGCAGGCTGCCCAGCCTGAGCCGGGTCGTGGCGACCTCCGCGCCGGTGGCCGAGCGCCGCGCACGCGTGTTCGGATCGCTGGCGAGCATCTGGTCGAGTACGTCGGGATCGACGACTGCGTCGAAAAACCGTCCGATCGTGAGCATCGCGTATTGCTTCGCGGTGGCAAGCTGGCTGTTGGCCTGCGTCAGCGCGTCGGTGCGCAGGCCCGGGTCGCGCTCGTCGATGCTGCGGCGGTGCTTCAGTGCGAACACCAGCGCCTCCATGTCCAGCCTGAACCGCCTGACGGCCTGGCCGAACCGGAGCGAATGCGGATCCGAGCCGGTGACGGGCCGCCCCTGGTTGATCGTCACGTCGAATTCGCTGCCGCCCAGGTCGCGCTGCAATTCGAACAGCGCGTTAGCCAACACGCGGCCTTCGCTATATTCCCCGACCTGCGTGCGTACCGACTTCGCGACGTCGCCGACCGCTTTCCACAAGCCGGCCGCGAACAGGTGGTCGCCACGTTTGCTGATGTTCATGATGCCGTTCCCTCTTGGTCTTTTTCTGGATCTCTCAGGTTTCGCCTGCGGGTCGGTCGACCCGGGGCTCCGGTACTGTAGGAGAAATTCCGGCGACGCGGAAGACGGCGAGATCAATGACCGCTTTTTCCCCACGCAGCGCCGACGCCCCCCCCCCCGAGCACCGGATCCTCCCTACCGCCTCGGCACGATCCGGATTCATTACTCGCTCGGGCCAAGGCATCACCACCATCATCAATTGATGCCATAATTGATGCCTCATTCCTTTCCGAAGGTGCACCATGCGCACTACCTTGTCCCTTGACGACGCCCTGCTCGCCAAAGCGCAGCAATTAACTGGCGTGACCGAAAAATCGGCCTTGGTGAAAGAAGCGCTGCGCGCGTTGATCGCCCGCGAAAGCGCCCGGCGGCTCGCCCGTCTCGGTGGCACCGAACCTGATCTCGAATCCATCCCGCGCCGCCCGTCGGAGCCAGCATGATTCTTGTCGACACCTCCGTCTGGATCGACCATCTTCGAGCCGGCGACGTCACGCTCACCACGCTACTGGAAACCGAACGCGTACTGATCCATCCTTTCGTCATCGGCGAACTCGCCCTCGGCAGCCTGCGAGATCGCCAGACCGTGCTGGATGCGCTGCGCGACCTACCCGTCGCCACGTCCGCAACCGACGACGAAGTTCAGCAAATGGTCGATGTCGTGCCGCTTCACGGGCTCGGCATCGGCTACGTCGATGCGCACCTGCTCGCGTCGGTCCGACTGACCGATGGAAGCAAACTGTGGACACGCGACCGGCGCCTACTGGGTGCAGCAGACCGCCTGGGGCTCGCCGCGCATCCCGCCCACTGACGCGGCGAGATCGACACCACCCCAACCTGCCATGCAAAAAAGGCGGAAGCGGCTCACCGGCCACTTCCGCCTTTTCGTTTGTTGCGACCGGCAAGCACCCAGGCTCACCGGTCACAATGGATCGCTCCCTCAATCGAGGTGCGTCATCACTCCGCCTTCCCGTCCCGCAGCCGCGGAATCTCAAGCGGATTGCGCTCCTGCAACCCTTCCGGCAGCAGGTCGTCCGGAAAATCCTGGTAGCACACGGGCCTCAGGAAACGCTCGATCGCCGTCGCGCCGACCGACGTGACGGCCGGGTTCGACGTCGCGGGGAACGGCCCGCCGTGCACCATCGCGTCGCACACTTCGACGCCGGTCGGGTAGCCGTTCACGAGCAGGCGCCCGGCCTTGCGTTCGAGGATCGGCAGCAGCCGGCGCGCGAGCGGCTTGTCGTCGGCATCCATCTGCAGCGTGGCCGTCAGCTGGCCTTCGAGCGCGTCGAGCACGCGCGCGACTTCGTCGAGATCGCGGCAACGCACGATCAGCGACGCCGGGCCGAACACCTCGTGGCCGAACGCCGGCTCGGCCAGGAACGCCTGCGCGCCGACTTCGTACAGCGCGCCGCCGGCCTGGCAGTCGGTCTGCGCCGCCTCGCCTGCGCCGATTTCACGCACGCCCGGGAGTTCGGCCAGCTTGCCGCGGCCGTTGCGATACGCATCGGCGATGCCGCGCGTGAGCATCACGCCAGCCGGCTTCTTCGCGAGCGCCTGCGCGGCGACGGTTTCGAAGCGGTCGAGATCGGGGCCGTCGATCGCGAGCACGAGGCCCGGGTTGGTACAGAACTGGCCGACGCCGAGCGTCAGCGAATCGACGAAGCCCGTCGCGATCGCGTCGCCGCGCGCGGCGAGCGCCGCCGGGAACAGCACGACAGGGTTGATGCTGCTCATTTCCGCGTAGACGGGAATCGGCTGCGGACGCGCATTCGCGAGCTGCACGAGCGCCATGCCACCCTGCCGCGACCCGGTGAAGCCGACTGCCTGGATCGCCGGATGGCTGACGAGCGCCGCGCCGATCACGCGCGCCGGGGCGACCAGCAGCGAGAACACGCCGGCCGGCATCCCGGTTTTCGCGACGGCGGCGCGGATCGCGCGGCCAACCAGCTCGGACGTGCCGAGGTGTGCCTCGTGCGCCTTCACGATCACCGGGCAGCCGGCTGCGAGCGCCGACGCCGTATCGCCGCCGGCCACCGAGAACGCGAGCGGGAAATTGCTCGCACCGAACACGACGACGGGCCCGAGCCCGACTTTCTGCAGCCGC
>NZ_CAJNKE010000118.1 GCF_905232215.1 Burkholderia sp. LMG 13014 | reverse complement strand
CGCTGCTGCGTCGCGAGCCCTATGGTGCGCGCTACCTGATGCTCGCGATCTTTCACCTGTTCCAGGGCTTCGGCTATTACGGCTTCGGTACGCTGGCCGGCACGGTCGTGAAGAGCCGCGGCTTCGATGTGACGGACAGTACGCTGTTCATCGCGCTGTCGTTCATCGGCTATCCGATCGGCTCGCTGCTGTCGATTCCGCTGCTCAACTGGATCGAGCGCCGCACGCTCGTGATCGTGTCGATCCTGTCGATCGCCGTGTTCGGGCTGTGCTTCGCCTACTCGGGCCATACGATGCTGATCGTCGGCTTCGGGTTCCTGACGACCTGCGCGTCGAACGTGTTCAGCAACGCGTATCACGTGTACCAGGCGGAGATTTTCCCGGCGCGCGTGCGCTCGACGGCGATCGGCAGTACCTATGCGCTGTCGCGGATCGTCAGCGGTGCGCTGCCGTTCGTGTTGCTGCCGGTGCTCGCCAGTTATGGCGCGGGTGCGATGTTCGGTGTGATCTCGATTGCGCTCGGTATCGTCGCCGTCACGCTGCGCGTGCTCGGGCCGCTGACGACGCGGCGCAGCCAGGATGAGATCAATCCGGTTTGAGCGGTTGTCGATGCGGGTGCGTGGGAATGCGCTCCCGCATCATGCGTGGGGCTTTGAGACAAGGATCCTACGACGACATTCCCGCTTGAGAAACGACGACCGTAAATTCGATCCCCGATTCAAAATCCAGCGTCGTGGTCGAGAACCGCGGATCGTCGTCGAGATAGTGCTTGTACGGTCGAACGGCGTCCTCGGCCGTGTACATGTTGTCGGCCAGTACGACCGACCCCGGGCGCAGCAGGCGCTCGATCTCCTTGAACACCTTCAGATAGACGTCGGCCCATACGTCGATGAATACCATGTCGAACGTACCGTCCAGCTCGGCGACGGTCTCGAAGACATCGCCCTCTCGCACGTCGACATAGGCGTCCAGGCCCGCCGTGCTGACGTGATCGCGCAAACGCGTGCACTTGAGCGCATCGCGTTCGGTCGCGACGACCACGCCACTGCCCAACGTGCGCAGCGCCTCGGCGAAATACAGCGTGGACACGCCGCATGAACTGCCGAGTTCGAGGATTCTGGCCGGCCGTTGCGAGAGCACCAGGTTGCGTAAAAATCCGCCGGTTTCCGGCGACACGGCCAGCGACAGCGGACTGCCTTCCGGGGACGCGAAGTCGTCGCTGGACAGCCCGAACGTTTCGAGAAACCGCCCCCGCAGACGGGGTGCGATCGCTTCATATTCTTCGGCTAACGACAGAAAATCCTCGTTCGATCCCTGGAACTGCGCGCGGGCGCGGGCGACGATTTCGGTGCGGCTCTCTTCGTGGAGGCGTCGCAGCAGAACGGTGGTGGGTGAAGCCATGTGCGTTCCTTGGCGAAATTGATCACTTCGACGATGTATCCAGCGACTGCCTATCCCGTCAGGGCTTCTGCGCCGTCGCTCGATATCGGCGATAACGGATGTCGCTATGCCGTTCGGGCGAGCGTGATCGCGTGTTCGGGGCACGCCGTCACGCACAGTCCGCATGACCGGCACGCGTGCGCGTTCGGCGTGTAGGCGACTTTCATGCCATGCACACGCTGCTTCAAGCGATGCATCAGATCGAGGCCGACGTAATCGGCCTGGTCGATGCGCCGGACCTCGAACACATTCTCGGGGCAAACCGCGACGCAATCGCCTTTGCCTTCGCAACGTTTCAGATCGACGACCGGCGCGATCACCCCCGGTTTCTGCTTGCAGTCGCCCGTTGATTTTTCGCGCACGTTCACTCCCCGTCGGGCCGGTTGTTGCCGGATCGCCACGCGGTCCGGAAATGCTCGCGTTCTTCGGGTGTCATGGATTCCCACTTGCGCCAGTGGCGCCGACCGCGCCAGCCGCGGTGTCCACGGAATCCGCCGAACAGGATGCGGCTCAACACGAGCAGGCCCAGCGCATGGGCGAAGTCGATCGTGCGGGCGCCGATGAATAGCGCCGGCATCACCCAGTTCCACAACATCATGACGACCCATCCGAGCACCGCGATGGCGATCACCACGAGCAGCGCCTTGCCTGCACATCTGATTCGAAAATTCATCTGTCGACTCCTCTAGGTATTGTCCAGTTCGTCATAAACGGGCTGCAGCCGGGCACGCAGATGCAAGACCGCATAGCGTTTGCGAGCGAGCAGCGTATTGAGCGCGACTCCGCTTTGCGCGGCCATCTCCTTGAAGGGGCGGCCCTCCAGTTCGTGCGCGATGAATACCTCGCGCTGATTGGCCGGCAACTCGTCGAGCGCATCCTGCAAGGCCTTGAGCAAGAGCGTGCGCGCGTAGAGCGCCTCGGGGCCGGCATCGTGCGCGGGTAGCGCGAGGTCCAGGCGATACTCGTCGTTCGCGTCATCCTCGGCCTCGAACAGATCCGCCAGCGGCTGCTCCTTCTTCTTGCGAAAGCGGTCGACGATACGGTTGCGCGCGGCACGGAAAAGCCACGCGCTCGCCTGTTCGATTGGCGCCGGCAGCCGGTAAGCCTGAACGAACTCGTGAAACACATCCTGCAGAACGTCCTCGGCATCGTCCGGGTCGCGTATCCGACGCCGGATAAAGCTCACGAGCCTCGTTCGTTCACGCATCACGATCGCGGTGATGTCGCGGTCTGGGTCGGTCATCGTGCGTGAAGTGAGTGGCGGTCCATGTGCCTGTAGACGTTTCAGGCGCGCGAATATTGTGTCGAGTGTGAAAATCTGCTGCGCGAGCGCGCAGGCTTTACGGGTGGATAGCGTGTGCGGCGCCAAGCCGGGGAACCCGAGTTTGGTCCGGCCCGGACGTCATCGCTGACGCAACAGGGTGCCGCGTAACGAAAGTGAAAGCAACGGGCCGACGACGACGGTCAAAAGGTCACGACCCACCGTGCAAGGCCTCCGACTGCCGCCGGACCCAGGCCGCGGCGACCGGCGAGGCCGAGTGAAAACGCTCAGCGAACGTCTCGTGCGAGAAAGACTTCGCGTGTCACGCAGCCTCGATCCAGATCGGCTCTGCAGGATGATGCTCTTGAATGACGGCAACTGCGCGCGCCATTTCATGGACGTCTCCTGCGCGAGCACGGCCTGTGAAATTCGTGACGTGCATGCCCGTAGAGCGAAGCGCAGCCATCTCCGCTTCAGTCAGTACGCCGGCATCCACCCACAGGCGGTGAGCCTGGTTGTCGCGCCATAGACTTTCGAACGCGGTGACGCCGATCCTGGAGTTGGCAAAGAACACCATGTGCATCTCCGTCGTTGCGTGATTGACCAAGTATCAGGCATCCGGCTCCGCCGGGATCGCCTTGTGGCGTAGCGCGTCAGTCAGTGCCTGGCCTGCGTCGGCGATGTGTGTGGCCAGGCGCTCGCAGGCTTCGTCGACCCGGCCAGCGCATGCCGCATCGAATATCTCGACATGCTCGTTATCGGAGCGCGCACGCCAGTCGAGCCATTTCCACGCGGCAAACAGATGGCGCGCGCTGGCCTGATGCAGATCCGCGATCACGGAGACGACCCGCGGCATGCCACACGGCGTGGTGATCGCCTGATGAAAGCCTCGATTGATGCGTTCGAGCGCAGCGATGTCTCCTGATGGCGCGTCGGCCTCGAGAAAGGACGCCGCGCGTGCCAGGTCATCTTCGGTGTAGCGGGGAATCGCGTACCGGAGCGCGAGCGGTTCGAGCGCAGCCCGCATGCGGGAGACCTCAATGACTGCCTCGACATCGAGCGGCGCCACGCGAACGCCACGCCGAGGCTCCGCGATGACCAGGCCTTGTGCCTCGAGCCGACGAAACGCTTCGCGCACCGGTACATGGCTCGTACTGAAGGCGTCGGCCCACTCGTCCTGCTTGAGCCGCTCGTCCGGCGCAAGCTCGCCCGAAACGATCCGGGCGGCAATCGACTGCGCGATATGCGCCGCGACCGAGCGATCGTCCTTGACATCGCCATTCATCTCAACCACCATCAGAATAGATTATCTATTATCTATAGTAACAGATCGGGAGACAGACATGCGCCACCGCCGCCCCGCCCGACTGCAGGAGATCGCCGGCATCGGCGTCGACCGCATGGGATCGATCGCGGACCACGCCGGCCGCGACGTGCTCCGGCTGGAGAATCTCGATACGGATATCCCGCCGCACGCAGATGCGCTCGCGCGAACGCGCGCGGCGGCGAGCGAGGATGCCGCGAATTCGTATCTGCCATTCGTCGGCCAGGACCGGCTGCGCGCCAGTGTTGCAGCGCACGTCACCGTGCAGACGGGGGTGAACTACCGGGCCGACAACGTCATCGTATCGGCGGGTGGCCTGTCCGGCATCCTGAACGTCCTGCTGGCCGTGCTGGAAGTCGGCGACGAGGTCATTCTGACTGACCCGACCTATGCGGGGCTGCTCAACCGCGTGCGGCTGGCCGGCGGCTCACCCGTGCAGATCCCGTTCAGTTTTCACCCGGGCGCCGAATGGAAACTCGATCGCGAGGCGATGGCCGCCGCGTGTGGCCCGAAGACGCGCGCCATGCTGCTGATGTCCCCGTCGATGCCCTCCGGCGCGGTGCTTGACGAGGAGGACTGGGTTTTCGTCGCCGGTCTGTGCGTGCAGCACGACCTGTTGCTGATCGTCGACAGCGCGATGGAGCGGTTGCTGTTCGACGGGCGCGAGGTCGTTCATCCGGCTCGGCTGCCCGGCATGGCCGAACGCACGATCACGGTGGGCTCGGCGTCGAAGGAGTTGCGGATGATCGGCTGGCGGGTGGGCTGGATCGTGGCGCCGGATGCGCTTATCCCCGATCTGGTTGCGGTGTCGCTCGCGAATGTGGTCGTGCCGGTCGGCATCGCGCAGGAGGCCGCCGCCATCGCGCTCGAGCGCTCGACGATCGACCTGCCCGATTACGTCGCGGAACTGCAGCGTCGACGCGACGCGATTGCCGCCGAGCTTCACGGCCTGCCGTTCGGCATGCCTGCGGGCGGCTGGTCGATGCTGCTGCGCGTGTCGGATTTCGGTCTCACGGGTGAACAGATGTCGGAGCGGCTGCTCGAACTGGACGTATGCGCGACGGCGATGACGGGCTGGGGTCGGCAACATGGCGGCGCCTATATCCGTTTCGTCTTCGCGAACGAGCCGGTGAACCGGTACGCGGGATTCGGCAAGAAGGTCATCGAGGCATTCGGGATGTAAGGATGCCTGATGGAATTTCTCTGCTCGAAATTCTGCAGCCCGATAACGGAATGCGCAGTCCTCGCGTTAGCGCCTCCCGAGATGCCCGCTCGATTGCAAATGTCGACAGGTCTGCCCTTCGACGTCGTAGCCCGCACGCGCGAGACCTAACGCCTGGGGGCCAATCCCGCATGCGCAATCAAGAACCTCGCCCGTCTCGCCAGGCGGTAATGGAAGTGGCGTGAGGATGCCACCTTGACGGTCTATCGCCTGCTCCCAGTCATCGAACTGGCCATATCGTCATAATGGCCAGATCGTCATAAAAAGGCTCGCGAGGTGAGTTCATCGCGAGTCGGCGCGAAAGGGACGCTCTCCGGATGGGCTTCGACATCGAAAGGCGGTCGATGTAGCTGACCAAATCGGCAGGTAACCAACCGCCCCATCGAAGCCATTCGGACACCCGGGAAGCGGACGTTCAAAGCAACCTCAGATCTCGACAGTGATCGACCGCGTGACGACGCCGGTACCGCCGGCCATCAATCGCGAGATCCTGCCGCCGTCGACATCGAGCATGACTTTGATGACGCTCGGCGAAGGTTGCGGCATCAAATGCCCTTGTTCAATGATGATGTCCGTGTCGCCGGCCCCCATCCGCTCGTATAGCAAGCACGCCAGCGGCCCGGCTGCCGTTCCGGTCGCCGACTCTTCGGCAATGCCGAAACGCGGCGCAAACATGCGGGTGCCTGCATGGCGCCCGGGTATTTTCGTCGTCGTCGAGAAGACGTAGTAACCAATCAAATCAAGATCGTCGCTGATCGATTCAATCGCTCGCAGGTCCGGACGAATCGCAGCCACGGACTGCTCGTCGGGCAACGCAATCATCAGAAAGCTGTTGCCGGTATTGACGACGGTCGGGCTTTCCACGCTATGGATTTGGGCAGTCGAGACGCCCAGCGATTGAGCGATTCTGGCAGAGAGCGGAGATTCCGCCTCGATTGAACGATAAGTTGGGGAACGCTGCTCCATCAGAACGGTATCGCCCTCGATCATGATGTCTCTGCATCCGTCGATCGTCTCTTTCGACGACTGGCCGTCATCCACCCTGCCGATTGCTCTCAACAGAGAAAACGTGGCGATAGTGGCATGGCCGCAATGCGCGATCTGCCGCGTCGGTGTGAAAAATTCCAGCTTGACCGTCGCAATATCCGATTTCGATACGAATGCGGTTTCTGACAATGCGGCCTGTTGGGCAACGTGCAACTTCTGATTTGCCGTCAGCTCATCGGCATCGATCACCACGCCGGCAGGATTGCCCCCGGCTTTTCCGTCTGTCAACGCATTGACGATTTGAACTTCAACTCGCACGAGTCCTCCCAATGGACGAAACGCAAACCAAGCGCGATAACCACCTGCGCTCGTGCCGACTATCGACGATTCCGAGGCCGGCGCCGACTGACTGCGACTGGCAGACACTGCTCATTCAGCAAGACCTGACAGCCGGTCCTTTCCTGCCTAATTGTTGCTCGTGGTGGTCGGCCCTTGCAGCTGGATATCGTCCCCGCACCACGTAGCCCGCATCCGCTTGCCGTTGCCGATATCAACCACGGTGTCCTCGAGTGTCGTATCGTCAGCAGTCTTGAAAAGATACCGGTAGCGGTTGTTTTCATAGCCGATCGAATAGCCAGCCGGCAATTTCTGTGGCGCGATGGGCCGGAGCGGACCAAACCGGTGCGCCGGCGTCGGCGCGGCGAGCTTCGCGAGCGCGCCGCACAACGGTCCATCGTCCCTCGACACGGAACTCCGCAGGTTGATGAACCCGAGATCGTCGGCCAGGTAGCCGGCTACCGGGCCACTCAAACGGCCTGCGATTTGCACGCGACTTGTCATGGCGCCTGCACCGTAGGCTTGATGCGACGGGTCAAGATCGAAGATCTGCTTTCCACCGATACCGAGATACGACGAACCCGGCATCACAAAATAAACGAAGTCGGGCACATTGGCGATGCGCTTGATATCGTCGAACTCGTGGAAATACAGCACATCCAGTCCACTCCGGGCTACCCGGAACTCGTCCGGCTGGGCATTGCGGACGCATTTCAAATCGGGGGCGCCGGGCACCGGGCACACCGGGACCAGCATCTGGAACGTGGCCGCCCGCGCGCCGTCAAGCGGCTTCCGGCCCAGGTAGACGCGCTCGCCGTCGCTGATGATGGCGGGTTGAAGTGAGGCCGGCGGGCTAAGCAGCTTCAGCTGCGCCTTGATTTCCGGCTGATAAACGGGACCCTCGAGGGCGTCGATTGAAAATACGCGTCCAGCATTGACTGCGAAGGTATTACCGATGACTTCGACCGGACCCGGCACCATCTTCGGGTCCGTTCGCTCTTCCATATACACGTGGTTGCGGTCGTACGCCCATCCATCATCGGCCTTTGCGCCCTTGGGCACAAAGGTCTTGAAGGTCGCGGGATCGGCGCCCGGAATCACGTCGGCGCCGTCGAATACCTGCTGGCCGTCGGTGGCGTGGAGTCGATCCAGAACGCGCAGTGCCGAACCGCGTTGCGTGAGCAGATAATAATGTCGTGCCTCGTCATCCTCATGACGACGCATACGCGAGGGTAAAAGACAGGACATGTCGGGTACCGGCCCGCCATGCGAACACGCATCATGTAATTCGTGCAATGCCGAGATGAAATACCCCTGGCCATTGATCACGCCATACTGGTCGCTCAGCATCTTGACGGGCGGATGCGTGCACGGCCCCTCGCGCTCGGCAGACAGCCCGCCCATGCTTTTGCCGGCACGCGCCAGCGGATACCAGTATTCCCGACAGATATTGTCCGTGTATGCCAGTGCCTCGCCGGCGAGGCTGAACATGAGCAATCCGAGTACCAGCAAGATGACGTCACGAATTCGGTCGCTCGATTGCGGGCTCATGCGAACCCCGGCTTGCAAGGTGTTTTCGTTCATAAAAGACGGTTCGGTTTCGCTCGACCCCATATCGTCGACGTACGATTGTCAGCGATCTGCGCCGGTATGTCGAACGACCCGTCGTGGCCGATTGCTACCCGATGCTGAAAGCCGTGGTTGACCCGATATGGACGCCCGGCCTCGTCCAAACCAGACACTGGAATCAATACGGCTCACCGTTTTTGTGTTCGAAAACCCATTGGCCGGTTGAATTCAGCACTGCGACGAGGTCGTCGGTTGCATAGCTTACTGCGTCGCCCGCGACTCGACTGCCGACTTCGATGATCGTGGCATCGCCCGTCGAGTTGTTTTGTAAATGGTGCGGCGTGCCGTTCGCGCGAAAGCCTGCGCACATTCCCGGCTGCATCAGATAGTGATCGTCACCGACGTAGAGCGTGACCTCGCCGCTGAGCACATACACCCACTCGTCCTGTTTCGAGTGTCGATGGTGTAGAGCGGATACTGCCCCGGGACGCAATATCGTCAGGTTCACGCCAAATTGACTCAAACCGAATGGATCGCCAAGCGGTTTCTTCTCCCGCCCCGCCATGCGAGACGCAAACGGCTCCGGGTAGTTTGAAGGTTTTGTGCGCGGCGCGGCATCGGCGGCAACCATGCAAGCTTCGAGTCGGTCCATTCGCATTCCTCGTTCAGTCGACATTGACAGACGGAATCTTGCGAATTCACCAATGGAACGTCAATCTTGATTCGAATAATCAACCTGTCTTCGATTGACCGTGTACCGGAATCGCTTTGATAACCTTTGAATGCTCAAGGCGATTGTTGACGATTTTCGCGTCGGACCGGGTGTCTTGTCGTGGCCGACTACCGACCAACGGGCCCGATTGCCACTCTTCTTTTTGAAATCGCCGCGAAGCGAGCGTGCAGGCTTCGTGAGGTGATTGCCCCCGAATTGGCAGCCGATTAATATCGTTGAATTCTCGGGGCTAACGTGTAACCACTATGCGCATACTGGTAATGGGCGGGACACTGTTTCTCGGCCGGCACATTGTCGAAGCGGCCGTGCAGCGCGGGCACGATGTAACGATATTCAACCGGGGTCGACAAAACCCATCACTATTTCCCGAGATCGAGCGTCTCGTTGGCGATAGGGATTCGGATCTCTCCGCGTTGGCGGGCCGGCAATTTGACGCGGTGATCGACCCTTCCGCGTATCGCCCGGAACACGTCGACCTCGTGCTGTCTGCGCTGAAGGCCCCGCCGAAGCACTACACGTTCATTTCCAGCATTTCTGTCTATCGCAGCTTCCCGCCCGGCGTGCGCTACGACGAGCACGCGGACACCCTCCCCGGCCACGACGGTTATGGTGCGCTGAAGGCCAGGACGGAAGCGGCCATTCAGTCGGCCATGCCGGGGTGTGTCGCGATTCTGAGGCCGGGGTTGATCGTTGGCCCCCACGATCCCACCGGCCGGTTCACGTACTGGATTCGCCGCGTCGCGACAGGGGGCCGCATCCTTGCACCGGGGCGGCGTGATCGCCCGATCCAGTTCATCGATGCGCGCGACCTGGCGCAATGGTGCGTGCAGATGACGGAAAGCAACGCGAATACCGTATTGAACGCGGTGGGTCCCGCATCGACTTTGACGATGGAGCAGTTCCTCAGCCGGTGCATCGAGGTTGCGTCAAGCCGCGCACAGCTGGTATGGCTCACGGATCAACAGGTTCTCGACGCGGGGATCGAGGGATGGACGGAGCTTCCGCTCTGGATCGCGGAAAGCGATGGTGACGCGGGCGGCATATTCCACGCCGACAACCGCCGCGCGCTACGGTGTGGTCTCGCGTTTTCGCCGCTGGCGCGAACCATTCAGGACACGCTCGAATGGGCGCGGGAAGCCGGCGCCGAGACAGCATCGCCGTTGCTGGTCGACGCGCTGAGCGCATCGAAGGAACGCGCCACGCTTGCACGCCTCGGTGCCGCTTGAGTCAGCTTCCGCGACGATTCAGGCATGAGCCCCGGAACGCGCACCAGTGATCGCATGCCCTGGAGGCCGTGCCGCGCCATTTTGTGACGCTTGCCAACCGCTTCACCGTGCCGACATGAAATCGAACAGCTTCGCGATATCGGTCGTCAGCACGCTGCCCGCCTTCACGCCAACCCACAGCGTGCGTGTGGCCCATGCATCGTCGAGCTTCACGACCCCGAGCCGCGCCGCGCGCTCGCCGGTCACCGCATCGCGCGGCAGGATGCCGATGCCGAGCCCTGCCTCGATCATCCGGCTCACGCCGTCGAAATTCGAGACCTGGATCCGCAGCTTCAGCGAGCGCTCGACCGCGAACGCGGCGTCGGTCATGCGCGCGAGCAGCGAACTGCCGTCGCTGAGGCCGACGTAGTCCTCGTCGAGCGTATCCGCGAAGCGGATGCTGTCGCGCGCGGCGAACCGGTGCGTGCGCGGCACGAGCAGTACGAGCTCGTCGCGCCGGTACAGCCGCCGTTCGATGCCGGGCGCCGGCACGTTGTCGGCGAACACGCCGAGATCGGCCTTGCCGGACGCGAGCGCGTCGACGATCTCGTGGCTCAGCCGCTCCTCGAGGCTGACCTTGATGCCCGGATTGTCGGTGAGGAACGCGGCGAGATCGGCGGGCAGGAACTGGACGATCGCGGACGTGTTGGTCCACACGTGAATGTGGCCGCGCACGCCGGCGACGTAGTCGCTCATCTCGTGCGCCATCCGGTTGACCTGCTCGATCACCTTCGCCGCATGGTCGAGCAGCGCACGGCCCGCGGGCGTCAGTTCGACGCCGCGCGCATGCCGGACGAACAGCGCACTGCCCGTCACGCTTTCGAGCTCGGCGATGCGCTTGCTGACCGCGGACAGCGTGAGCTGGCCGTGTTCGGCCGCTTTCGTCAGGCTGCCGTGCTCGGCGACGAGCGCAAACACGCGCAGCGACTGCAGATCGAAATGAAGCGGGTTCACCATGTCGTGGTTCCTGGGAAGGCCGTGCCGGCGCTTGCCGTCAGCGCGGCGGCCTAGCGCCGATCATACGCCCGGCCGTGTGAGCGCGAAATGGCACGTCTAGCGCGGCGCGATCGACTGCAAGGCGGCGAGCATCGCACCGTCCGGCTTCGCCAGATCGTCGAGCACGTCGAAGTGTTTCATGTCGGGCAGCCCGACGTGGGCGGTCCGTTCGCCGGCCGCTTCGCAGGCCGTCGCGTAGTCGCGCGCTTGCCGGACGAGTTCGGGCAGCTCGGCGTCGCCGACCGCAACGACCGTCGGCGCGCCGGGCCCGAGATGGCGCAACGGGCTGTATGCGTCGACCTCGTGCGCGGTGAGCTGCAGCTTGTCGTTAAGACAACACAGCGAGATCGGCTCGAGATCGACGAGCGGGCTGATCGCAAGCGCGGACACGACGGCCGGATGCGCGCGGTGCACGGCCGTCAGGTGGCCGCCCGCCGAATGGCCGCTCAGGTGGATCGGCCGCTTCGCGGTGCCGAGGCCGTCGGGGTCGTTCGCCAGGTAGTCGAGCAGCGCACCGATCTCGCCGACGATGTCGGTCATCGTCGCGATCGGCGCAAGCGTGTATTCGGCGAGTATCACGTCGAAACCGCGCGCGAGCGGCCCGCTTGCCGCATACGCAAAATCCTCTTTCGCGCAGTGCTGCCAGTAGCCACCGTGAATGAACACGAACAGCGGCGCATCGGGCTGACCGCACGACAGCCAGTCGAAACGCTGCGCGGGTTGCGCGCCGTAACGCAGGTCGCGCCGGCCGGATACCGCTTCGTAAAGCACCGCACTACGCGCCTGCATCGATGCCAGCAACGCCGGGAAATCAGGCACCACCTTCGTGTTCAGATAGGCGGCGTCGAGCGCCGCGCGGTCCATGCCGCGATAGAGGATCGTCATCGGGAATCGCCTGGGTCGGGATGCGGAAAGCGCGGACGCAAGCGTCGCGTCCGGTGCGAAGGCGGCCTCTCGGTCGCCGATGCATGCATTATCCGCAGCGTGGTACGGGCCGGCTATCCGGAATCGGCGAGCGCGGAAACCGGCTGTCCGTTTTCGGCGGGAGATCGGCGCGGCATGCGGCCGCACCGGCGCGCGCCGTGCCGCATGCGCGACTGCACGAGACGGCACGGCGGTACGCCGACGGTCAGATCAACTCGGAGATCTCGATCAGGTTCAGGTCGGGATCGCGCACGTAGACCGACCGGATCTTCTGCGTCGCACCCGTGCGTTCGACGGGCCCTTCGACGATCGGCCAGTCGACACGCTTCAGGTGCGCGATCACGTCGTCGAGCGGCACCGACGCGATGAAGCACAGGTCGAGCGCGCCGGGCACCGGCACATGCGCTTTCGGTTCGAATTCCGCGCCGCGCACGTGCAGGTTGATCTTCTGGTTGCCGAAGCGGAATGCGATCCGGCCGGCGCCGAAGGTTTCGAGCTGCATCTGCAGGACCTCGGTGTAGAAATGCTTCGTCCTGTCGGGATCGACGCAGGTCAGCACGAGATGGTCGAGGTGGTCAATCAGCGCCATGAGATTCGCTCCGGTTCGTTGTTCATGAGAAAGCGCGTTGGGCGGGCATGTCGCCGGCGTCCGCGCGCGGCGGCGGATGAAGGTCCGAGCGGCGCCCGGCCTTCAGGATCTGGCTCGGCACGTCATGACCGATCAGCGCGGGCAGCCGCGCCGACGCGGCCAGCACGGCTGCGAGATCGATGCCCGTATCGTAGCCGTCGAGTTCGAGCATGTGCACGAGTTCTTCGGTGCACGCGTTGCCGGTCGCCCCCGGCGCGTACGGGCAGCCGCCGAGCCCGCCGAGCGATGCGTCGAAGCGGTCGATCCCGGCGTCGAGTGCCGCGAGCGTGTTCGCGAGCGCCATTCCGCGCGTGTTGTGGAAGTGCAGCGTGAGCTGCAACGCGGCGAAGCGCTCGCGTGCCCGTGCCGACAGTTCGCGCACCTGCGACGGAAACGCCATGCCGGTCGTATCGCACAGCGTGAAGCCGTGCACGCCGAGATCCGCGAAGCGCTGCATCCACGCGAGCACGCCTTCAGCCGGCACGTCGCCTTCCATCGGGCAGCCCAGCGCGGTCGACAGCGACACGTTGATCGCGACACCCGTGCCGCGTACCGCGTCGATCACGTCGCGCAGCTGCGCGAACGACTGCTCGCGCGTCATCCGCAGGTTCGCGCGGTTGTGGCTTTCGCTCATCGACATCACGAGGTTCACTTCGTCGACGCCGCACGACAGCGCGCGCTCGGCGCCGCGCACGTTCGGCACGAGCACCGTATAGACGACACCCGGTGCGCGCGCGATACCGTGCATCACGGCCTCTGCGTCGCGCAACGCGGGGATCGCCTTCGGCGACGTGAACGACGTGACTTCGATCTTCGCGTAGCCGCACGCGCTCAGCGCGTCGACGAGCGCGATCTTGTCGTCGGTGTCGACGAAGGCCGCTTCGTTCTGGAAACCGTCGCGTGTCGCGACTTCGTGGATGTAGAGCCGTTTGTGTTCGCCGCTCATGTCGTCGTCTCCGGGGTCGGGTTCAGATCACGCCGCGCGTGCGCCAGTCGCCGCGCGTCGCCGCATCGATGCCGAGCGATTCGAGTACCGCCTCGGTGTCCGCGCCGAGCGCGGGCGC
>NZ_CAJNKE010000117.1 GCF_905232215.1 Burkholderia sp. LMG 13014 | reverse complement strand
GTGCCGGCCGCGATGCGTTCGAAGATCGGCCTGAAGCGGCTGGCCAGCGCGTCATAGTCGGTGCCGGTGGAAAGTTCGGTTGCTGCGGGAGACGAAGTCATGCAGGGTCCTTGAGAGGCGGGGCCGTCGATGCCGGCAGGCCAGTATAGGAAGCACCGCGTGGACGATCCAATAACGGATTCGCACATCGTTATCGCCACCGGGCATTACGCGGGTGCGGCGGCGTGGCATCGATGCCGGGGCGTCGATATCGTCGTTGACGCGCGGTTTGTGGCGGGCGGCGTGCCGCATCGTTTGTCATGCGAAGGAATATCGTTGTGCGAATCGCTCGGTTTGCCGGCACGCGGCGCGCTGCTAGATTGAATGTTTCCGTCAATCAGCAGGAGAGCCCGATGTCCGAGACGAGCGCCACGATTCACGAACGGCCGGCCGATACGCCACCGCAGGTGGCCCGCGTGATCGCCGACGACGCGCAGGCCATCGCGGCCGCACATGCGTTGGCGCAGCGGCTTGCGCAAGGGGCTGCCGAGCGCGACCGGGAGCGCCGGCTGCCGCGTGACGAGATCGAATGGTTCTCGCAGTCGGGGCTGTGGGCCATCACCGTGCCGAAGGCCTATGGCGGCGCGGGCGTATCGCATGTGACGCTGACCGAGGTGGTGAAGATCGTCGCGGCGGCCGATCCGTCGCTCGGGCAGTTGCCGCAGAATCACTTCGGGTTGGTCGACGTGATCGCGCTGACCGGCACCGACGCGCAGAAGCGCCACCTTTTCTCGGAAGTGCTGAGCGGCAAGCGGTTCGGCAACGGTTTTTCGGAGAAGGGCACGAAGCACGTGCTCGACCTGAAGACGCGTGTGCGCCGTGACGGCGACGATTACGTGGTCGACGGCACCAAGTTCTATTCGACCGGTGCGCTGTTCGCGCATTACGTGCCGGTGCTCGGCCTCGACGACGAGCGCCAGGCGTGGCTCGCGTACATTCGCCAGCCGGCGCCGGGGCTGACCGTGATCGACGACTGGTCGGGGTTCGGGCAGCGGACCACCGCGAGCGGCACCGTCGTGCTCGACAACGTGCGGGTGCCCGCGTCGCACGTGCTGCCGGCCCAGCGCGTGTCGGATCTGCCGACGCTGAACGGCCCGCTGTCGCAGATCATCCAGGCCGCGATCGACGCGGGCATCGCGAAAGCCGCGCTCGACGATACGCTGGCGTTCGTGCGCACGCGCACGCGGCCATGGGTCGACAGCGGCGTCGAGCGGGCGGCCGACGATCCGTTGACGATCCGCGAGATCGGCCATCTGCACATCCAGCTGCATGCGGCGGAGGCGCTGCTGGAGCGCGCCGCGCGTACGCTCGACGAGATCGCGGCGCGTGGCAACGTGACCGAGGACGATGTCGCACGCGCATCGGTGGCGGTGGGCGAGGCGAAGGTGCTGACGACGGAGGTCGCGCTGCTCGCGGGCGAGAAGCTGTTCGAGCTGGCCGGCACGCAGTCGACGCTGGCCGAGCACAACCTCGACCGGCACTGGCGCAACGCGCGCACGCATACGCTGCACGACCCGGTGCGCTGGAAATATCACCTCGTCGGCAACTACTACCTGAACGGCGTGCGGCCGGCGCGCCATGCGTGGAATTGAACCCGTTGCGATCGTGGCGTGACGGCTCGGCGATGGTTGAGCGCGTCGCCGCGGTCGAACGCATCCGCACGATCATGCGTGAACCCGGCAATGCCTCCGTCGAAGTGCAATCGCCGGGTATCGCGTAGGTGAATGCTGCGCGGGGAGACGCGAGCGTGTCACGGTTCCTGCGCCGCGGCACGCCGAAGCAGCCGTATCCTCGCCAGTCGGCTTACTGAGGCGAGTCCGGCAGCGTGTAGTCGAAGCGGTACGAATGCCGGCCATTGTCGATGGTGATGATCATCGCGCCGGAAAGCCCCTGCAATGCCCCCGTTCCGGAATCGGGCACGACGGTGATCGACTGCTGCGGCTGTCCGCGGGTCATGGTGGAACTGTGCTGCAGGACAAAACTGCCGTGGCGGCCGCCCAGCACACCTTGCACGGTTTCCATGGCCACATAGCCCGCCGAGCCCGGGATGCTGCTTCGAAACGCGAGCATCTCGCCGTGACTGACGGCCTCCAGGTCGCCGTGATACTGCTTGTCCAGCGACATGCGGCCGAGCCCGGTCTGTTCCGCGACGGTACTCAGGGATTCCGGATTCAGCTTCACTTCAAACGGACCGTTGGCCAGCAGTGTCATTGCAGCGCTCCTCGTCGAATTGGATTGCCGCACTATAAGCCATCCGGGGTCGGGCGGATGCAACGGTTTTCTCGCGAGACGTCCGAATCAACGCGGATCGGCCGGTTGATGGCGTGCTGCCCGGCGCTTGCGGCGATAATCGGCATCCCGACCTCGACCGCCTTCCCCGATGACCATCCCCGCGTTCTCCCCCTTTCAGGATCTGGCCAACGCCTTGCTGGCGCATTGGAGCGACGTCGATGGCGACGGCGCTCACGACACGTCGCATCTGCAACGCGTGTGGAAGAACGCGGCCGCGATCCACGCGCAGGAAGGCGGAGACGCCGAGGTGCTGTTGGCGGCGACACTGCTGCACGACTGCGTCGCGGTGGAGAAGAGTTCCCCGCTTCGCGCGCAGGCATCGCGGTTGTCGGCGGAAAAGGCCCGGCAGGTGCTGAAGTCGCTGGATTGGCCGGGCGCGAAGATCGACGCGGTCGCGCATGCGGTCGAGGCGCACAGTTTTTCGGCCTGTGTTGCGCCGATGACGCTGGAAGCAAAAGTGCTGCAGGATGCCGACCGGCTCGATGCGATAGGCATGGTGGGCGTCGCGCGCTGTTTCTATGTCGCGGGCCGGATGGGCAGCGCACTGTATGACCCGGCCGATCCACACGCATCGGAACGGGAACTCGACGACACGCGATTCGCGATCGATCACTTCCGTACGAAGCTGCTGACGCTTTCAACCGGATTCCAGACCGTCACCGGTACCCGTCTGGCGATCATCCGCCGCGATCGATTGCAGCGCTTTCTCGACGAGTTCTCCGACGAGATCTGAATGTGCTGACGGGGCCCCCGGATATCGTTGCTGACTGACACACATTGCTCGATGCGGATGACGGTTGCGTCGACGCGAGACATTGAAGGGCGCGGTTTCAAACTTGACGAAGACGCAAGGGTTCCATTGTTTCGAATCGCCGGGGCCTCCTCGGCGCAACAGGCAACGCTTCAATCGTCGCCTGCCTGATAAAGCGCTTTCACCTGCGACAACGCTTCGATGAATTGATCCTTGAGCGCTTGCGGCCCGAGGATTTTCACGTGTGCGCCGTACCCCAGCAGCGTCCGCGCGCCGTGCTCGATGGATTCGATGGGCATCAGGAACGCTTTCCATCCCGGCGGCACTTCCGCGCTGCCGGCATCCTGCGCAGCAGGCATGGTCTTGATCCGCGCGTTGGCCAGCCAGGTTTCACCGCGCGGCGACACGGCGATATGGGCGGTCAGCCTATTGAGCTCGGCCTCGTACCGGCTCATCGCGTCGCGCCAGTGCGTTGCCAGGTCGAATCGCGCGGGGCGCTTGAAGCGGCGGCGCGATGTGTCGAGTTCGAGGATATTCGCGAGCCGGAACGTGAGTGCGCCGGGCTTGCCGACCACCCGGGCGATCAGGTACCAGGCACCCCCCTTGAGCACCAGGCCGAGCGGCTCGAGTATGCGGCGGGACACGCCGCGCCAGCTCCGATACTTCACGTCGATCCGGTATGCGCCCCACACCGCGTCGGCGACTTCACGCAGGAAGGCCGGTGTTTCCTGGGCCCGGTACCAATCCACGGTGTCGACGTGCAGCCGGCTGGCGACGCGATCGGCATGTTCGCGCGAGCCGGGCGGCAGGCTCGCGATCATTTTCAGCCGCGCGGAGGTCGCCATGCCGTCGAGGCCCAGTTCGCTCGCGGGCCCGGGCAAGCCCGCCAGAATCAGCGCGTGCGCTTCATGCTCGGTGAGCCCCGTGAGATCGGTACGCCAGCCGTCGCTCAACTGAAAGCCGCCGTTGCGGCCGCGATCGCCCCAGATCGGCACGCCGGCCGTGGAGAGCTGGTCGATATCGCGCAGGATCGTGCGCTCGGATACCTCCAGCGCTTCGGCCAGCGCCGGTGCGGTCATCCGGCCGCGCGCTTGCAGCATCATCATGATCGACAACAGGCGGCTCGCTTTCATCGGCGACACGTTCCCCGGAATACCTGACATGAGGTGTCATGTTATCGGACTTATGCTGTGCCGCATGACCGATCCGTTTCATCGACACGACATCACGGAGGAACGAACCATGAAGATCATTTCCGGGCCGCTGAGCATGTTCGGAGCGAAGGTCGAGATTGCGGCGCACGAGAAGGGCATCGACTTCGCGCTGGTAATGGCGCCGTTCAGCCAGTCGCGCGGCTACGATCCCAGGCATCCGGATGTGCTGCGCATCAACCCGAAGCGGCAGGTGCCGGTGCTGATGGACGGCGATCTGGAACTCTTCGATTCCACGCAGATCTCCGAGTATCTCGAGGATCTGAAGCCGGACCCCGCGCTATGGCCCGCGCATCCGGCGGCGCGCGCGATCGCGCGTCAGCTCGAACACTGCAGCGACGAAATCTATTTTCCGCACGTCGTCCGGCTGATGGGGCTGGAAGCGACGCCGGACGATCCGGCGGCACAGGCCGCGCGCGCCGAAGCGGCGCACTACTATCGGCGCATGGAGCACGTGCTTGCGGATCGCGCGTTTCTGGCCGACACGTATTCCTACGCCGACATCGCGTTCTACATGGCGCAGTTGTTCGGCGCGCGCAAAGGCGCACCGATGACGGACGAAACACCCCGCCTGCTCGCGTGGCGTGAGCGGATGACGGCGCGTCCCGCGGTGCGCAAGGTCGCCGGCGCGATGGCCGGCTATCTTGCGTCGATCGGAGAGGCGGTCCCCGATTTTCTTCGCGAGCTCGACTAGCTGCGTTCGGGAGCGCGTGCCGGCCAGCCTTGCCGACACAATCCGACGTACCCCTCTACTCGTGGCCTTGACCTTGAAGTTGACTTAAATCTTAGAGTGCTTGCTGACGGCGGTGAGTCAGCAGGCTTCGGGTGTTGCCTGCCACGGTCTATCATCGACGAGAGGCAACGAACATGGACAGGCGGTTTACACAGGTCGAATTCGGGCCGCACAAGGTCGACGTGCCCGAAGGCGGGTATTACGACCGGTTCCGGATGAATCCTGACCTCGACGAGGTGGCGCGCGATCCCGCGGCGGGGAACATCGATTTTTTTCGTCGGATTCCGAAGCGTCAGGTCGCGTCACGGGTCGGCCCGACCTGGGCGCCGAATTTCTACTACCGTTCCAGCAGCATTCAGCTGCTGTTCCTGGCGCCGCTCGAACGCCTGCGGGCCACGCTGCCGGTGCCGCTCGAGCCGCTGCGCGCGCTCCCCGGATACGGGCTGGTCGCGCTGACCTTCTTCTCGTATTCCGTGTGCGACAACGATCCGTATGACGAGGTGTCCGTCGCGGTGGTCATCCGCCGGCCCGGCGCGACAGGGTCGCACGCGCTCGAGCTGATCGATTCGATGCGCCGCCGGAGCTTCTTCGCGCACGTGCTGGCGCTGCCGGTCACCACGGAAATCGCGCGGGTGCGCGGCGTGCATGGCTATCAGCTGCCCAAGTGGCTCGCCGAGATCGACGTGAGCCTCGGCGCCACCGCCGGCGCCCGCATTGCCGGCCCGGGCGGCCGGCCGGACCTGAGCCTGAGCGTGCCGATGCCCGAACTGACCCAGGTCGCGTCGCAGTCGCACATGAGCACGTCGACGATGATCAATCGCATCGACGGCGAATGGCATCGGACATCGGTGCAGACGAATGCGCTATCGTTCGCCCAGCGCCTGTTGCCGCGCAATGTCGAGTTCGCGCGGCATGGCGGCCCGCTGAGCGAGCTGCTCGACGGGCTTGGCGCATCCACCATCCTGCGTCTCGACGTGGTGAAGGATGCGCAAATGGTCCTGAACCTGCCGACCGCCTTGAAGGCCTTCGATGAACCCGGAAAGCAACGCTGACGCCACGCAACCCCGCGGCACGCCCGCGCCGAAGGAATCGCCCATGACCCAGCCGACCCACGATCTCGTCGTATTTGGCGCCACCAGTTTCGTCGGGCAGATCCTGGCCCGCTACCTGTCCGAGTACCTGCCGGGCTCCGGCGAGACGCTGCGCTGGGCCATGGCCGGCCGATCCGAAGCAAAGCTCAGGCAGGTACGGGATTCACTGGGCGCGGCCGGGCAGTCGGTACCGATCATCCTTGCGGATGCGGCCGACGAAGCGCAACTGCGTGCGCTCTGCGCGCAGACGCGGGTGGTCGTGTCCACCGTCGGCCCCTACGCGCTTTACGGAGAGCCGCTGGTCAGGATCTGAGCGGAAACCGGCACCGACTACTGCGACCTCACGGGCGAGACGCAGTGGATCAAACGGATGATCGACAAGTACGAGCCGGCGGCCCGGCAATCCGGCGCGCGCATCGTCCATTGCTGCGGCTTCGATTCGGTGCCGTCGGACTTGGGCGTGTTCTTCCTGCAGCAACAGGCACGACAACAGTGGGGCGTACCGGCCACGCAGGTGAAGATGCGCGTCAGGACGCTGAAGGGCGGCGCGTCGGGCGGCACGGTGGCGAGCGTGATCAACGTCGTCCGGGAAGCTGCGGCCGATCCCGCGTTGCGCAGGGAACTGCTCGATCCTTATTCGCTGTGCCCGAAGGGGCATGGTTTCACGATGCGCCAGCATGCGGTGCGATCCGCCGCATTCGATCGCGACTTCGACGCGTGGATCGCGCCATTCGTGATGGCGGCGATCAACGAGCGTGTCGTGCATCGCTCCAATGCGCTGGCCGGCAACGCGTACGGCAGCCGCTTCACGTATGACGAAGCGGTGATGACGGGCACGGGCCTCAAGGGCCGCCTGACCGCGGTGACGATGGTGGCCGGCCTTGGCGCGTTCATGGTGGGCGTCCTCATCAAGCCCGTGCGCAGCCTGATGGAGCGCTTCCTGCTGCCGAAGCCCGGCGAGGGGCCGAGCGCCGCCGCCCAACTGGCTGGCCGCTACGACTTGCGTTTCTTTGGCCGTACCGACGACGGGAAGACCTTGCGCGTGAAAGTCACCGGCGACCGCGATCCGGGCTACGGCTCCACCGGCAAGATGCTCGGCCAGGCCGCGATCAGTCTCGCACTGGATTGCGCCGGCGACGGCGTCAAGACCGGACGCGGCGGTGGCTTCTGGACGCCCGCGACGATGTTCGACGAGCGCTATATCGCGCGTCTGGTGCGCCATGCGGGGTTGCGTTTCGACGTGACTTGAGCGCGTGTGCCGTCCGCTGGCCATGCGACACGAAGCCGATAAAGATCGGATTGCGAATCAACGTCAGGAGACAACTGACGGTCACGACGGAGTAGGTGGCCGGATGCGATCCGGCCGGGGAGTGCCGGATGCTGTCGCGAATCCTGCCCGGGAATGCGGCGGATGGCGGCGAGGCGGCTACTGCCGCTGCCGATCGCGACGAAGCGGTTGCGCGCCGTCGGTCGCCCCGGCATAGCGGCGCGCCGGCGCATCCCATCACAGCAGCGCGACGACCTGTTCGGCGGTCGCCTTCGCCGATTGCGGATTCTGGCCGGTCACCAGGCGGCCGTCGACGACGACGTTCGACGTGAACGGCAGCAGCGCCTTCTCGTAGCGCGCGCCACGCTGCTGCATCTGCTGCTCGACGTTGTAGGGCACCTTCTTCGCGACGCCGGCCAGGATTTCCTCCACCCACGAGTAGCCGGTGATCCGGCGTCCGGCCACCAGCAGCGAGCCGTCCGACAGCGTCGTGTTCAGCAGCCCGCAGTAGCCGTGACAGACCGACGACACGATGCCGCCGTGCTCGTAGATCTCGCGCGTGAGCCGCTGCAGCCCCGCATCGTCCGGGTAATCCCACATCACCGCATGGCCGCCAGTGAAGTAGATCGCATCGAAATTGGCGGGATCGATCTCGTCGGGGCGTGCGGTGGTGGCCAGCAGTGCCGCGTTGGCCTTGTCGGCGCGCCACGCTTTCGCGGCGGCGTCGGCATGCGGCCATTTGAGCGAGCGCGGCTCCAGCGGCGACACGCCGCCCTTGGGGCTCACGAGCTGCTGCTCATAGCCTCGCGCCGCGAAGATGTGATGGGCATGGGTCAGTTCGGACAGCCACAGGCCGGTCGGTTGCGACGGATCGGCGTAGTGCGCGACGTTGCTCACGACGTGAAGGATGCGCTTGCTCATGATGCGGTTTCCCTTTCATCGGCCACGGGCGGGCGTCGTCGGCGCGCCGCCGGATTGTCGGGTGGCATTGCGCATACCCATGACCTCGATACGCTGCCGAGGCAAACCATAACCTTTAAGCAAAGTCGAAGGTCAAGGCCTTTTTGTCCTGGCCGGCCGCGCAGGGTTGGCGGGCAGCACGAGTCCGTCCAGCAAGGTGGTCAGCGCATCTTCGATCGCGTGATCGCCGACCTTCTCGCGCACCAGCCGCCCGTCGATCGCCAGCATCGTCAGGCCATGCAGATGCGCCCAGCAGGCGGTCGCCTGGCCGAGCGCCGGACGCGGGCGGATCGTGCCGGCGCGCTGGCCGCGTTCCAGGATGTCGACGACCAGCAGGAAGGGCGCTTGCACGCGCGGATCGAGATGGATGTCCGACGGTTCCCCGGCATCCGCGGCAAACATCAGTCGATAGAGATCCGGGTTGCGCTGCCCGAACGCGAGATGGGCATACGCGAGTGCGAGCAGCACGTCCGGTGCATCCGCCGCGGCATCGACGGACGCGGCGAGATCGTCGCGCAAGCGATCGAAGCCGATCAGCGCGAGCTCGTGCAGCAACGCGGCCTTGTCCGGGAAATGCCGGTACGGCGCGGAGTGGCTGACGTTCGCGCGCCGCGCGATTTCACGCAGCGTGAACTGCCAGCCCTGCTGCTCCTGCAGCGTGTCGAGCGCGGTTTCGATGATCGCGCGACGCAGATCCCCGTGGTGATAAGCCTTTTGCCCGGCATCCGCATCCCCAACCGACGACATCGTGTTGCTCCTATGTTGACAGGGAACACATTGTGGTCCTATGATCCGTCGCATGCAAGTTGACAGTGTCAACATAGACGCAACCTCGTGAGGTGCACCATGGCCGTTTCCGCAGAATCCAGTTCGAGCTTCGACCCGGCGGTGTTGCTGGCCCGCCAGCGCAACGCGTTTGTCAGCGAAGGGCCGCCGAGCATGCAGCAGCGCAAGGCCCGGCTCGCGCGGCTGCGCGCCGTGGTGCTCGCGTATCGGCGCGAAGTGGAGGAGGCGGTCAGCGTCGACTTCGGGCATCGTTCGCGACACGAGACCGCGATCATGGAGCTGGTCGGCGTGATCCAGGCGATCGACTACCTGACGCGCAACCTGCGGCGCTTCATGAAGCCGCAGCGTCGGCATGTCGGCATCTTCTATCGCGCCGGGCAGGCGCACGTGGAATACCAGCCACTGGGTGTCATCGGCGTGATGGCGCCGTGGAATTACCCGTTCTCGCTCACGTTCATCCCGCTGGCCACCGCGCTGGCCGCGGGCAATCGCGCGATGCTCAAGCCGTCGGAACTGACGCCGCGCACCAGCGAGGTGATGCACCGGATGCTCGCGGAGACTTTCCCGATCGAAGAAGTCGCGGTCGTGCTCGGCGGCCCGGAAGTCGGCGCCGCGTTCAGCGGCTTGCCGTTCGATCATCTGCTGTTTACCGGCAGCACGCAGGTGGGCCGCAAGGTCATGAAGGCGGCCAGCGACAATCTGGTGCCGGTGACGCTCGAACTCGGCGGCAAGAGCCCGGCGATCGTCGCGAGGGGGCACGTCGATGACCGGACGATGTCCAGCATCGTGTTCGGCAAGCTGTCGAACGGCGGGCAGACCTGCGTGGCGCCCGACTATGCGCTGGTGCATGAAGACGACCTCGATGCGTTCGTCACGCAATACGATGCGGCCGTCGCGCGCTTCTATCCGGGCGGGCCGACCAGCCCGGACTACACGTCGATCGTCAGCGACAGGCATTACGATCGCCTGAAAAGTCTCGTCGACGAAGCGCGCAGCAAAGGCGCGCGCGTGATCGAGGCCGGCGTGAACCCGCAGCAGGCGGCCACCCGCAAGCGGACGCTCGCGCCCACGCTGATCGTCGGGGCCGGCGACGATACGACCGTCATGCAGGAAGAGATCTTCGGGCCGATCCTGCCGGTGCGCACGTATCGCACGATCGACGAAGTCGTCGACTACGTGAATGCGCGTCCGCGGCCGCTTGCGCTCTATTACTTCGGCGCGCGGGACAGCGATTGCGCGTCGTTGCTCGCACGCACCACGTCGGGCAATGTCGGCATCAACAACACGCTCCTGCATGTCGCGCAGGAAGACTTGCCGTTCGGCGGGGTTGGCCCGAGCGGGATGGGCGCGTATCACGGCATCGAGGGATTCCGCGCGATGAGCCATGCGAAGGGCGTGTTCGTGCTCGGGCGCTGGAATCTGCCGAGCCTGCTGCGCGCGCCGTTCGGCAAGCTCGCGGATCTGTCGCTCGCGGCGCTGCTCGGGCGCAGCCGGGAGCCCGAGGGCGTGCGTGCGGGATTGAGCGCGAAGCGCTGAGCCGGGCGGTGGCGCGGGTCAGCGCGTAAGGCGGTTTCAGTGGCACGTGGCGCGGCGGCCCGCATCAGCGCCCGCTGCGCGCGATGGCCAGCGCGATGCCGAAGCCCACGAGCAGGCATCCGAACGTGCGGTCGATCCAGTGCCGCAGCGCCAGCAGGCGATCGCGGACAGCCGTCGCGGAAAAGCACAGGGCCACCAGGCTGAACCAGCCGGCGTGCGCGACGGCGATGAACGCGCCGTAGCCAATCTGCACGAGCAACGGCGTGTCGGGCCGCACGGCCTGCATGAACAGGCTGACGATGAACACCGTGGTCTTGGGGTTCAGCGCATTGGTCAGGAAGCCGGTGCGCAGCGCGGCCAGGTCGGACAACGGTGCGACACGCGGGTCGGGCTGCCCGTTGCCGGCCTTCGTCATGAGCATCTTCACACCCAGGTAGATCAGGTAGATCGCGCCGATCAGCTTGACGGCATTGAAGAGCCACAGGGACTGGCGGATCAGCAGGCCGACGCCTAGCAGCGTGTAGCTCACGTGAACCGTCACGCCCAGCCCGATCCCCAGCGCAGTGAGCACGCCCGAGCGGCGCGACAGCATCAGGCTGTTGCGCGTGACCATCGCGAAGTCCGGGCCCGGGCTGATCACGGCCAGCAGCGTGATCGTGACTACAACTATCAGTTCGGTCATCGTCTTGTCCTTGCGATTGGTGGCTGGATGACGCAATCTTATGGGTCATGTTTCATCGGGAAAAGCGATGATTTCTGACCAGAATGGTGAGATTGACTCACAATCCGTTCGCGCCAACCTGCCGTCGCTGATGGCCTTGCGTTGCTTCGAGGCGGCGGCACGTCACGAGAATTTCAGCCGTGCCGCCGACGAGCTGTGCCTGACTCATGGCGCGGTCAGCCGCGCGGTGCGGCTGCTCGAGGACGACCTGGGTGTCGCGTTGTTCCAGCGGCGCAGCCGTCGTGTGTTCCTGACCGATGCGGGCCGCAAGCTGGCGCAGGCCGTCCATGACGGGCTGGGCCTGATGCGTCACGCCGCGCACGAATTGCGCACCGAGGCCGCCCGGGCGCGGCGCTGGGTCCTGTCGTGCGAGCCGACGCTGCTGATGCGCTGGCTGATTCCGCGCTGGCCGGATTTTCAGGCGCGACATACCGGCGTCGACATCCACCTGGCTGCCGCGGGCGGCCCGTTTTCATTCGACAGCGGCATCGACATGGCGATTCGACGCAATGACTTTGCGTGGCCGGCGGGGTATCGCGCGGAGCGTCTGTTCGCAGAGCGGGTCGGGCCGGTTTGCCGGCCGGATAAGGTCGATGCGTGGTTTTCCGCGCGACGCGGCAATCGGACGTTGAAGGCGGACGTGCCGCAATTGCATACGCGGACACGGCCGGACGCATGGCAGGAATGGTCGGTCGCGGCGAATCGGCCCGTCGCAGGCGGGCGCGGGCAGACGTTCGACCATTTCTACTTCAGCCTGCAGGCGGCCGTCGCGGGGCTCGGTGTCGCCATCGGCCCGTGGCACCTCGTTCGCGACGACCTCGAAAGCGGTGTGCTGGTCGCGCCGCTGGGGTTCGTCGAGGATGGTTCGCATTACTGCTTGTTGACGCCGGAACCGGTGGCGGCCGGGAGTGCGCAGGCGGATTTGCTGGGATGGTTGAGGACGATGGTTTGAAGGAGCGGGGCGGCCGAACGACGATCTTCCGACAACCGATCCTTACTGGTCTTTCAACCTGTGTTACTTCAGGTACGAGCCGTCACTGCGCGCCTGATCGGGCAATCGGGCGCCCGCGCCCGGTATCGCGGGCGGCCGTGACGGCCGTCGCTACTGCGCGGAAGCCGGTGCGAAGGTCCTGCCCGTCACGTCTCCGATGAAGTCGATTGCCGCTCGAATCGACGGCGAATGCCGGAGATCGGCATGCACGACCAGCCAGATTTCGCGGCAGTACGGTTCCCCGTCGAACGGCAGGCGCTGCAACCCGGGATCGCGGTCGCCCATGAACACGGGCAGCCCTGCCACGCCGATTCCCGTGCGGGCCGCGACCTGCTGCGTCGTGATATCGCTGACTTCGCAGGCGATGCGGCGGCCTCGAGCGATCGACTCGAGCCACTTCTGATGCGGCATGTCCGCGAATTGCGCGTCGTAGCAGATAAAGCTCCAATCGTCGGGCGTCGACGCGTGCGCATAGTCGCGACTCGCATAGAGCCCGAAAGCCATCTCGCCCAGCTTGCGCGTCACGTTTTGCGGCTCCTCGGGGCGGAACAGGCGCACGGCGATATCCGCTTCACGACGGGCGAGCGATACGCTTTGCGCCTGGCTGGCCATCGACAGTCGAATGCCCGGATGCAATTGCGCGAATTCATGGAGATGATTCGCGAAGAAATTGTTGGCGAGTACGGGCGGCACGCTGATCGTCACGGTGCCGTGCATCGGCAGGTGCTCCGTGAGCGCGAGGCGCTCGATCGCAAACGCGTGCTCCTCCATTTTCTCGGCGAATTCGAGCATCTGCCGGCCCGCGGCGGTCGGTCGGCACGCGCGTGGCAACCGGTCGATCACGCGCACCTTCAATTCGGTTTCGAGAGCGCCCAAGCGACGGCTGACCGTCGCATGGTCGACATTCAACCGCCTGGCCGCGGCCGAAAGACTCCCGGCCTGTGCGACGGCAACGAAGTAACGCAGGTTTTCCCAGTCGAACATCGGTGCATTTTCTCCAGGTTGCTGTGCTGTTTTGCGGAATATTCGCACAGAAGGCGATCCTCTACGCTTCAATCCTCCGAATGCGAAGGATTGCCGATGCAGACCTCTTCCACCCCTCACCCGCGGCTGGTTCAAACGGCGGCGTGCCTCGGTTTTGCTGTCGTCCTGATCGACGTCAGCGTCGTCAACGTCGCGCTCGATGCATTGCGAACGGCCTTTGGCGCAGCGGTCACCGACCTGCAATGGGTCGTCAACGCGTATGCGCTCGTGTTCGCGGCGACCCTGCTGATGGCAGGTGCCCTCGGCGACCGGCTGGGGGCAAAGCGCGTATTCATGGCCGGTTACACGATCTTCACGCTGTCGTCGATCGGCTGCGGCATGGCGCATTCGATGGGCGCGTTGATCGCGTGGCGTCTCGTACAGGGGATCGGCGCGTCGCTGCTGGTGCCGAACTCG
>NZ_CAJNKE010000116.1 GCF_905232215.1 Burkholderia sp. LMG 13014 | reverse complement strand
TTTGCGCTCTGAATTCGCCGGACCCGCCGCCATGCACACCGCCCCCGCCTGCGTCGTTCGCGACGCGACCGACGCCGACCTCGATGCGATCCACGCGATCTATGCGCACCACGTGCATCACAGCGTCGCGTCGTTCGAAGAGACACCGCCCGACGTCGACGAACTGCGCGCGCGCCGCGACGCGGTGCTGCGCCACGGACTGCCGTATCTCGTCGCCGAATGCGACGGCCGCGTGGCCGGCTACGCGTACGCGACGCCGTACCGCACGCGCAGTGCGTACCGCTTCACGATCGAGGATTCGATCTACATCGACGATGCGCAGCGCGGGCGCGGGATCGGGCGCGCGCTGCTCGCGGCGCTGATCGAACGCTGCGAGGCCGGCCCGTGGCGGCAGATGATCGCGGTGATCGCCGACGGCGGCACCGGCGGCTCGACGTCGCTGCATCGCGCGTTCGGCTTCGAGCCCGCCGGCATGCTGAAGGCGGCCGGTTTCAAGCACGGCCGCTGGATCGATACGGCGCTGCTGCAGCGCCCGCTCGGCGACGGCGCGAACACGCTCCCCGTCTCGCCGGAGCCTGTCGCGTCGCGCTAGAATGGCCGCATGTCAAAACAGACTCATTCCACACCCGACGAGGCGGCGCCGGACTCCCGCAACGAGTACACGGTCGACGAACTTGCACGCGTGTCCGACACGACCGTGCGCAATGTCCGCGCCTACCAGGATCGCGGGCTGCTCGCGCCGCCGGAAAAGCGCGGCCGCGTCGGCATCTACGACGACACGCACGTCGCGCGCCTGAAGCTGATCAACCACCTGCTCGCACGCGGCTACACGCTGTCGAACATCCAGGACCTGATCAAGGCGATCGACGAAGGCCACGACCTGCGCTCGATCCTCGGCCTCGAAAACGCGATCGGCGGCCGCTGGTCGCACGAACTGCCGAAAACCTATTCGCTTGCCGCGCTCGCACAGATGTTCGGCCCGCAGGCGACCACGCAGCTGTCACGCGTGACCGAACTCGGCCTGCTCGAACGGCGCGGCCTGTCGTTCGTCGCGAAGAGCCCCGCGCTGCTCGAAGCGGCGGCCGCGATGACGAAGGAAGGCATCCCGCCGCGCGAACTGCTCGACGTGATCAGCCTCGCGCGGCCGCATTTCGACGCGATTGCGCGACTGCTCGTCGATCTCGTCGTGAAGCGGCTCGACCGCTACGACGCCGGCACGCTGCCGCCCGCCACTGACGTGCCCGAACTGGTCGATGCGATCTGGCGCCTGCGCCCGCTCGCTGCCGTGTTCGTCGAGGGCGAGACGAACCGCGCACTCGAAACCGCGGCGAGCGCGTATCTCGGCGGCCGCGTCGCGACGATCCTCGACAAGAAGCTCAGCGACGAGGCCGCGCGACAATCCGGCACGCCGGCATCGGAAAACGGCAGCGACGAAGCATAGGCGCGCCGCCGTCATATTGATATCGGCAATGCTTCGTTTGCGGGTGTGATCGCCCATGCGACGATTCTTCCAACCGAGCGGCACCACCGCTCGCCCGAAGACGTTTTGCATGGAGTCCGTTCGATGATTCGTTTCACCCGCTGGATCGCCCGCACCGCCGCCGTCACGCTCGTCGCACTGTCCGCCGCGTCGGCCTTCGCGCAAGGCGGCGCCGACAAGGTCGTGCGCATCGGCTACCAGAAGGCCGGCCTGCTGTCGGTCATCAAGGCGCAAGGTTCGCTCGAAGCGCGGCTCAAGCCGCTCGGCTATGGCGTCCAGTGGTTCGAATTCCCGGCCGGCCCGCAACTGCTCGAAGCGCTGAATGCGAACAGCATCGACTTCGGCTATACGGGTGCGCCGCCACCCGTGTTCGCGCAGGCGGCCGGCGTGCACTTCGTCTATGTCGGTGCGGAACCGCCAGCGCCGCACAATGAAGCCGTGGTCGTAAAGGCCGATTCGCCGATCCGTTCAGTCGCCGGCCTGCGCGGCAAGAAGATCGCGCTGCAGAAGGGCTCGAGCGCGAACTACCTGCTGCTCGAAGCACTGAAGAAGGCCGGCGTGCGCTACGACGAAATCCGCCCCGTGTACCTTGCGCCGGCCGACGCGCGCGCCGCGTTCGAGAGCGGCAACGTCGATGCGTGGGTCGTCTGGGATCCGTACTATGCAGCCGCACAAAATGCGCTGAAGGTGCGCACGCTGTCCGACTACACGGGCCTCGCGGCGACCAACAACTTCTACGAAGCCACGCGCGATTTCGCGCAGCAGCATCCCGACGTGGTCGGCGCGATCCTGAAGCAGGCGCGCGAGACGGGCCAGTGGGTCAACACGCATCCGGCCGACACGGCCGCGCTGATCGCACCGAAGGTCGGCCTGCCGCAACCGCTCGTCGAGACGTGGATCAAGCGTGTCCCGTTTGGCGCAGTGCCGCTCGACGAAAAGATCGTCGCGGCCCAGCAAGGTGTCGCCGATGCGTTTTATGCGGCGAAGCTGATTCCGCAGAAGCTGAGCGTGGCCGACAACGCATGGGTCGACAAGCGCATCGCGCCCGCGCTCGCCGCGAAGTAACGCGAACACCGCGGCGCGCATTGATTCGAACCAGGCCGACCGGCACCCTGCCCGTCGGCCTGGTTCGCTGCTTGCCACGGATTGCCGGGAAAGGCGACGCGAAGTACCGGCACTCGACCACGCAGCCATCCATGATGGCCGGAATTCGCTCGATACAGTTGACAACTACCGTTGCCATGGTTGATGCTTGAACACATGAGCTACCGAGCATTCACCATCGCGCTGATTATTCGCACCATTCTTCGAATGGTGGGTTAGCGCGCATCCGGCTCAATGACGACAACCCGCCCCTGAGGCGGGTTTTTTCATTTCCGCCCAGGGCATTTCAAACCCGCCCTCGAAAGGAAATGACCGTGCCCTTGTACCGAAGCTCGCCTGACGCTTGCGCCACGCTTGCCGCGCAAACCCGACCGCCAATCGACTACGTCAAGAAAATTCTCACTGCGCGTGTTTACGACGTCGCGCGCGAGACCGAACTCCAACCCGCCCGCAACCTGTCGGCCCGGTTGCGGAACCCCGTTTACCTGAAGCGCGAGGACAACCAGCCGGTGTTCTCGTTCAAGCTGCGCGGCGCGTACAACAAGATGGCGCATATTCCTGCGGACGCGCTCGCGCGCGGCGTGATTACGGCGTCGGCCGGCAACCATGCGCAAGGTGTCGCGTTCTCGGCGGCCCGGATGGGCGTCAAGGCCGTAATCGTCGTGCCCGTCACGACGCCTCAGGTGAAGGTCGATGCGGTACGCGCGCATGGCGGCGCGACGGTCGAGGTCATCCAGGCGGGCGAATCGTACAGCGACGCGTATCAGCACGCGGTCAAGGTGCAGGCGGAGCGCGATCTCACGTTCGTCCCCCCGTTCGACGATCCATACGTGATCGCCGGCCAGGGCACGGTCGCGATGGAAATCCTGCGCCAGCACCAGGGCCCGATCCATGCGATCTTCGTGCCGATCGGCGGCGGCAGTCTCGCGTCCGGCATTGCCACTTACGTCAAGGCCGTGCGCCCGGAGATCAAGGTCATCGGCGTGCAGACCGACGATTCATGCGCGATGGCGCAATCGCTCGCGGCCGGTCGACGCGTCGAGCTGACCGAGGTCGGCCTGTTCTCGGACGGCACCGCGGTGAAGCTCGTCGGCGAGGAAACGTTCAGGTTGTGTGCCGAACACCTGGATGGCGTCGTGACGGTCGACACCGATGCACTATGTGCGGCCATCAAGGACGTGTTCCAGGATACCCGCAGCGTGCTCGAACCGGCCGGCGCACTCGCGGTCGCGGGCGCGAAGCGCTACGCAGAGCGCGAAGGCGTCGAGAACCAGACGCTCATTGCGGTCACGTCCGGCGCGAACGTGAACTTCGACCGGATGCGCTTCGTCGCCGAGCGCGCGGAGGTCGGTGAGGCGCGCGAAGCCGTGTTCGCAGTCACGATCCCCGAGGAACGCGGCAGCTTCAGGCGTTTCTGCGCGCTCGTCAGTGACCGCAACGTGACCGAGTTCAACTACCGGATCGCCGACGCGCAATCCGCGCACTTCTTCGTCGGCATGCAGATCAAGCGCCGCGGCGAATCGGCCGAAATCGCCGCGAACTTCGAATCGCACGGCTTCACGACCATCGACCTGACGCACGACGAACTGTCGAAGGAACACATCCGCTACATGGTGGGCGGCCGTTCGCCGCTCGCACTCGACGAGCGCCTGTTCCGCTTCGAATTCCCGGAACGGCCGGGCGCGCTGATGAAGTTCCTGTCCGCGATGGCGCCGGACTGGAACATCAGCCTGTTCCATTACCGCAACCAGGGCGCGGACTACAGCTCGATCCTCGTCGGGCTTCAGGTGCCGCAGGCCGATCGCGCCGAATTCGACCACTTCCTGTCGACGCTCGGCTATCCGTACATCGAGGAAGGCAA
Source organism: Burkholderia sp. LMG 13014 (assembly GCF_905232215.1). Taxonomy (GTDB): domain Bacteria; phylum Pseudomonadota; class Gammaproteobacteria; order Burkholderiales; family Burkholderiaceae; genus Burkholderia. The sequence goes on along the minus strand of NZ_CAJNKE010000116.1, from coordinate 9,424 downwards.
CAATCTCGCCTATCGCTTGTTCTTGTAGTACGGAGCGCGCCTGTCGACGATGCGGGCCTTCAGGACCGTTGATCGTCCTTGCCGCATCGGAGGCAGCTGTCATCCATCTCGCACGATCGGTGGCGCGTCGGAACACGCGCCGCCGATTGCTTCGGCCGTTTGCTCCGGCGCATGACGGGTGCACGACGCATCGGCCTTTTTCGTTCTTGTCGAATTTTCGGGAAACGCGGGACGAACGATCGGCGTTCGACCAGAGCGCGGGTCTCGCTTTTATGTTTATCGAGGACGACCGCGAAGCGATGCCCCGTCGCAAGGTGATCCCCGATTCGAATGGCGGCTTTGGATCAGGCTCTGTGGCTGCTTCGGGTCGTTCAGCGCCACCAACCCCATCAGGCCCTGTTCAACCTGCACGTCAGGCCGGGGAGCGCGCGCAGCCTGGCAGGGCCACATCGCGTCATCCGCCAATCCGACCGCCTGGTGAAATAGTTACAAGTTAACGATTGACGCCAGCACCGCCGAGCGGTTAATGTGTCGGGCGAAGTTCAAGAAGTCCGATTGCTGTTCATCAATTGATCGCTCCTCAGCGGTATTCGTTGTCCTCTCCCTCCTTGACGCTTCACGCGCTCTTTTACAGAGCAATTCTTCATATTTTTTTCTCAAGGAATCTTCATGGATACCGGTATCGTCAAGTGGTTCAACGACAGCAAAGGCTTTGGCTTCATCACGCCCGACAACGGCGGCGACGATCTCTTCGCTCATTTCTCCGAAATTCGCGCCGACGGCTTCAAGACGCTGGCTGAAAATCAGAAGGTGAGCTTCGAAACGAAGCAAGGCCCGAAGGGTCTGCAAGCGGCCAACATCAAGCCGCTGTAAAGTTTGAAGGACCCGGCCTCCCGTAACGGGCGCCGGGTTGCAGCGACATCCTCGCGGAGACTGGTCTCCCAAAGTTGGCGCAATTGCTCTTAGCTGCAACGGTTCATTCCGCAGCTCGCCAAGCGCCACACGCCTCGTTGCACTTCATTCCCCCTCTGGCTGCGAAGCCCTTTTTCGCTTTACGACTGCTTCAGATTCAGCTCGCAATGGCTTGAATCGGCGCACCCGTGCACATTCCGCACGGCACGCGCGCACTCGAACATTATTAAAATTAAAATGCAGAACAAACAAATTCAACAATACAACGGCTATGCCGTTCACCCCTCGGCGCATCGTTTGCCCGACGGAAGCTTTTCATCCAACCTGCTGCTGGAACGCGCCGGCAGCCCACGCACCGAAGGCCGCTACCAGTTCTATTCGCTCGATTACTTCACGAGCGAGGAGCAGGCATTGCAGCATTCGGCCCGCTGGGCACGCAACTGGGTCGACACGCGCGGCTAAAGGCAACGCCCGGCCATCGATCCAGCGACGCGCGCAACGCGCCGGCGGCCTGCGCGCGCCTATTTGCTTCACTCGCCCGCCCCCTCTCCAGCGGCTGCGTTGACCACGATATCGAGGGGCTCGAACCGCTCTGTCAGCGTATCCCGATCGCGTTCCACCTGATCAGGCACGCCCACGCCGGCAGCCAGGGCACGGTGGAGGGCGCATCGGGAAACACGCGTTCGATCGCTTCGGCCGCGTGTTCCAACACGTTCGCGCGCAGTCCGATGATGACAACCTGCGCATTGCGCTGAGCGCAATGCGTCGCCGTGGCCGGGTCGATTCCCGTCCCGCCGCCACGCACCGACACCCGCCGATTCATCGCCCCGCCTCAAAGATCGCCGTTCGAAGACAACCACTCGGGTTCGTACGCACCTAGCGCGCGTGCCGGATAAAACCATCGGAGCGGTGCATCGTCGATCTGCACTGGCGGCAGGAGCCGGGATGCCGGCCCCCATGACGTCGGTTCGACGTGCTCCGCACGATCACGTTGACCGTCGGCGACCAGTTCGACCACCTCGCTCATGGGCTCCGACCGCAGCTGCAAATCGGCCGCCGTACGCGCCAGCGACGCGCGGACCTCCGTACCGACCCCCTGTTTCATTCGCGTCGTCAGCCCGCGGATCGCGGCCGTCGCCATCAGGTAGCCCGTCGCATGGTCGATGGCCTGAACGGGCAGGTTCACCGGTGCATCGCCGCCCATCACGCGCATGCCCGCCTCGGCGATTCCCGTGCTCGTTTGAATGAGGCTGTCGAAGCCGCGCCGGCACCGCCATTCACCGCTCCAGCCATAAGCGTCGAGCGAGACGTCGATGAGCGCAGGATTCAGTTCGCGCCGATGCGCAGCGTCGAGCCCGAGGCGCGCCAGCGCATCGGACCGGTAACCGTGCACGACGATATCCGCGCTGCCGAGCAGCTGCTTGAGCGTATCGAGATCCGCGGCATCCTTCAGGTTCAGCCGCGCACATCGCTTGCCGAGGACGACTTCGGGCACCGTGCCCGGTTCTTCCCAGCCGTACGGATCGATGCGCAGCACGTCGGCGCCCAGGCCCGCAAGAAACCGCGTCGCCACCGGGCCGGCGAGAATGCGCGTCAGGTCGAGCACGCGAATGCCGCGCAACGGCCGGTCTTTCGAAGGCCGCCAGTCACGCGCGACGGCATCGGTCCCGGCATGAACATGCAGCAACGGTTCGGTTGCGACCGCCTTGCCCTGCGGATGCTCGGCCCACTCCTGCGCCGAGTACATCGCCGCGGCACAACCACCGCGCTCGACGATCGCGTCTTCGAGCGCACCGGCCTCCCAGCGACTCACCGCTTGCGCGACCGCCCGTGCATCGGCGGCACAGTCGAGCACCGACAAGGCGGCCAGTCGGTGATGCGGCGCATTGGTGTGCAACCGGATCCAGCGATCGCGCGCCCGATAGTTGCCGGCCACCGGATCCCATTGAGGCGGCATCGTCCAGCCCTGCGGACGCAGCGACGTGCCGAACCACAGCGACGCCATGCGCCGGTCGACCCGCACCGACGGCGTCGTTCCGGTCGACGCATGCAGCAATTCGGCAACGGACGTCCCTGCCGCGCCGATTGCCGCCGTGGCCAGGTCGGTTACGCGAAACGCGGAAACCAGTTCGCCCGACCCGCTGAAGCTGCACGATTCGAGGAACGCCTGAGACCCACCCGCCGCCAGCCAGAACGCCCGCAGATGACGCGACACCCGATCCTCATCGGCCACGGCCCGTTCCCTCGACATTTGATCGATACGCATGTTCGCCTCGCATGAATTAGGTGACGCAAAGATCGTCTCGCTCGCATTTGCTGTCAACGTTGATTATCCTGATCAACCTGTCGAACGATTCCCCCTGCGCACGATGTCGAACTACCTGAATTCGACCGAAGCCGCGGCAAGGCTCGGTGTCTCGCGGCAAACCCTCTATGCGTACGTCAGCCGCGGCCTGCTTCGCGCGGAACCGGGCGGCAGCCACCGTGAAAGCCGCTACCTCGCGGCCGATGTCGACCGGCTCGCGGATCAGCGCGCACGAGGCCGCAAGCCGAAGGAAGTGGCGAAGGCCGCGCTGAACTGGGGCTCGCCCGTGCTCGAGTCGAGCATCACGTTGATCGATGGCGGCCGGCTCTTCTATCGCGGTGTGGACGCACTCGATCTCGCCGCTCGCGCGAGTCTCGAGGAAGTCGCGGCGCTGCTATGGCGATGCGACGAGGTGGCTGCTTTCGGCCGTCACGTTCCCCCTACGCCCGCGGTACTGCGAACGCTCTTCAGGCACTACGCCGATCAACGCGCCGAGCAGGCCCTGCTACCGCTCTTCACCGTCGCAAGCGAGGACGCGCCAACCGCGATCTGGCAGCAATCGACCGATCGTCACGCGCAGGGTTGTGGTGATCTCGTGCGGATTCTGGCCGCATGCCTGTTGCGAACCCGGATCGACACAGCGCCCATCCATGTGCAATGCGCGCGGGCGTGGGGCGTCGGGCCTGCTGGCGCCGAGTTGATCCGGATGGCACTCGTGCTGTGCGCGGACCACGAACTGAACGCGTCGAGCTTCACGGGGCGATGCATCGCGTCGACGAACGCGAGCTTGCGTGCCGTCGTGGTCGGCGGCCTCGCCGGCCTGTCGGGCGAGCGGCACGGCGCCACTACCGCGCGTGGCGAAGCCCTGTGGGACGAGCTGGGTAATAAGGACATCGAGCAAAAAATGGGCGCGCGTCTGGCCCGGGGAGACGGCTTGCCCGGCTTCGGACATGCGCTCTATCCCGACGGCGACGTGCGCGCGACGTATCTGTTGTCGCGGATCCTGCCGCGCCATCCTCAATGGAAAAGGATGATCGATGCTGGCAGCGCGCTCGTCGGCCAGAAACCCTCGCTGGATCTCGCGCTGGTGGCACTGCGCAGACATTTGCGGCTTCCGGTCGGTGCCGCATTCGGCCTGTTCGCGCTTGGCCGCTCGATCGGCTGGATCGCGCATGGGCTGGAGCAGCGCGAACAATCCGATCTCATCAGGCCGCGTGCGGTTTATACGGGAACGTGGCCTGATGGCGCCGGCGTCGGGGCGGATCATTCGCGATCCGGTGGACGGTCGGGAAAGCAGCAGGCGACGCATCGTGCGGCTCCGGAAGACGACATGCTTGCCGCTTTTTTCAGGAGTCGCTAGCTTCTCGGTTGATGTTGTCCGCTCATGTCATCAGTGACACGCCAACGCCTCGTTGGCATATGGAAGCCGCCACCCGCTGACGTTTCGCGGATGTCGCCAACGAGTCGGCAAGGCCCCTCTACGGAAATCCGCGAAGACTTTTTCGCCCGACCCACGGAATGCAAGCAGCACATCGATCCGGCGGTGCGCGCACCGCGCCGGCGGCACGCGCATGCCCGGCATGCTGACTTACTTCAGCGCCCCCGCCACCTTCTTCTGCCGCCACAAACACAGCAAATCGCACGCGACATGCGCGGCCGCGATCGCCGTGATGTCCGCGTGGTCGTAAGCAGGCGCCACCTCGACCACATCCGCACCGACCAGGTTCACCGCGCCGAGCGCGCGCACGATCGCGAGCGCCTGTGCCGAAGAAAGCCCGCCCGCGACCGGCGTGCCCGTGCCGGGCGCGAACGCCGGATCGAGGCAATCTATATCGAACGTCAGGTACGCGGGCCGCGCGCCGACGATATCGACGATCCGCTCGACCGCCGCGCGCGAACCGTGGTCATGTACCCACGCCGCATCGAGCCGCTCGATGCCGAGAAAATCGTCGTTCCACGTGCGGATGCCAACCTGTACCGACGTCGCCGGATCGATCAACCCTTCCTTTACGGCCTTGTAGAACATCGTCCCGTGATTGAGGCTGTCCGGATCGTCGTCGGCCCACGTATCGCAGTGCGCGTCGAAATGGATCAGCGACAGCGGCTTGCCGTAGCGCTCCGCATGCGCGACCAGCAGCGGATACGTGATGTAGTGGTCGCCGCCGAGCGTCAGCATCTTCGCGCCGGAACCGAGGATCGTGCGCGCATGCTCGACGATCGCGGGCTTGATCGACAGCGGGTTGTGCGCGTCGAACCAGCAGTCGCCGTAGTCGATGGCCGCGAGATCGTCGAACGGGTTGAAGCCCCACGGGTACGGATGAAGCTCCGCGAGCTGCACGCTCGCCGCGCGGATCGCGGCCGGGCCGAGCCGCGCGCCGGAGCGGTAAGTGGTCGCGAGGTCGAGCGGCACGCCGGAGATCGCGACGTCGACGCCGTCGAGTTCGCGCGAATAGTTGCGGCGCATGAACGACAGCACGCCCGCATAGGTGTTTTCGATCGACGAGCCGTACGGCGTCGTGCGACGGATCGCGCCGTCGCCGTGGAGAAGTTCGGTCATGGTCGGACCTGTTTTCGTGGGGAGGTCAGCCTGCCCCGCTTCGCATGAGCGTACGGGCCGGGCACGGCATGGATTCATCGGGCCCGCATCGGCTTGCGCATCCAGTCGCGCGGCCGGGCGGAACAACGACAGCGACAGCAACAACCACATCGACAACGGCAATACCGCGGCGATCATAGCAAGCCGAATTGAAGTCGTTGCCCCGGTTCAACCGGGGCAAAGTGCAGAAGGCAACCGCTCCCGCACCGCCTTCGATTCCTAGAAGGATTCGCCGGTTTTCGCCCGCCCTTTCTTCCGGATAATGGCCGACAGCCGCGCCCTCGACCGCGCGCCGTCCACCGCAGACAACAACAAACCGGAGACACCCGCCTTGATCGCCACGCTTCCCGCCACCTACCGCCGGCTCTGGCCGCTCGCCGTCGCCGCCGCGTTGCTGTACGGGCTGTCGCTCGCCGCCGCGCCCTATCCCGGCCAGGCCGTCGCGAAAGCGGCGATGGGCATCCTCCTGCTCGCAGCGGGCAGCACCTGCGCCGCGCCGCGCGAACGCGCGTGGCTGTGCGCGGCACTCGTGACGGCCGTGCTCGGCGACGTGCTGCTCGCGCTGCCCGACTGGCCGCTGTCGTTCGTCCTCGGCCTCGGCGCGTTCCTGCTCACGCACCTGTGCTATTGCGCGATCTTCATGCACTGGCGCGCCCGGCCGCACGGCTGGCGCATCGTCGCGCTCGTCGGGCTGTGGATCGCCGCGCCGGCGTTCTACGTGGCGTTCCTTCCGCACCTCGGCGAGTTGCTGGCACCGGTCGCCGTCTACATGCTCGTGCTGTGCGCGATGGCGAGCTTCGCGCTCGCTGCCCGCACGCGCGGCTCGCTGGTGGCCATCGGCAGCCTGATCTTCGTCGGCTCCGATACGCTGATCGGCGTCGGCCGCTTCCTCGGCGGCTTTCCGGGCATCGATTACCTGATCTGGGGCCTCTACGCGCTCGCGCAGGTCACGATCGTGGCCGGGGTTTTCCATGAGACGGCCGCCCGAACGATCCGTCCCTGATACTGTTTCAAACAGACCGCCGCGTGCCGGCGGTCTCGTCCGCCGCCTCTCTCGCCCTATCGACGGCCCTTTCCGCGCATCCCGCATGGCGGAAACCGGCCCGTTCCAAACCCCGCTCAGCCTTTTCCCGTCTGGCTTCCGGCCCTTAGAGCGCCGCTTCTAGCCTCTTGCGGTTTCCGGGCTCACCCACTATCGTTACATCAAACAATGTAACATTCGAAAATGAGCCAAATCGGAGACACCCGGATGAATGCTCGCACGTTGCCTTTCGGTCCGCCCGGCCACGACGGCCTGGACGAAACCATCGACATCGCCATCATCGGCACCGGCTTCGCCGGCCTCGGGATGGCGATCCGCCTGCGTCAAACAGGCGTGACCGACTTCGTCGTCCTCGAGAAGGCCGCGTCGGTCGGCGGCACGTGGCGCGACAATCATTACCCCGGGTGTGCATGCGACGTGCAATCGCACGTCTATTCGTTCTCGTTCGCGCCGAACCCGCGCTGGACGCGCATGTTCGCGCCGCAGCCAGAGATCCGCGCCTATCTGGAAGACTGCGTGCAGCGCTTCGGCGTCGGCCCGCACCTGCGCCTGAACCACGAGTTGCAGCGCGCCGAGTACGACGAAGCCGCGCAGCGCTGGCGCCTCACGTTCGCGAACGGCAAGCGGCTGTCCGCGCGCGTGCTGGTGTCAGGAATGGGCGGCCTGTCGCGCGCCGCGCTGCCGTCGATTCCCGGCGTCGAGAACTTCAAGGGCCGCGCGTTCCATTCGCAGCAGTGGGATCACGACTACGCGCTCGAAGGCAAGCGCGTCGCGGTGATCGGCACCGGCGCGAGCGCGATCCAGTTCGTGCCGCAGATCGCGCCGCGCGTGAAGGAACTCGCGCTGTTCCAGCGCACGCCGCCGTGGATCATGCCGAAACCCGACCGCAACCTGACCGGGCTCGAAAAGTGGCTGTTCCGCACGCTGCCGTTCACGCAGAAGGCCGTGCGCAGCAGCATCTACTGGATGCTCGAATCGCGCGTGCTCGGCTTCGCGATCCATCCGTCGCTGATGAAGAACGTGCAGAAGCTCGCGCTGCGCCACATCCGCAAGCAGATTCCCGATCCGGAGCTGCGCAAGACCGTCACGCCGAACTACACGCTCGGCTGCAAGCGCGTGCTGATCTCGAACGACTACTACCCGGCGCTGTCGCGCAAGAACGTCGACGTGATCACGACCGGCATCGACCACATCGAAGCCGACGCGGTCGTGACGACCGACGGCCGCCGCCATGAAGTCGACTGCCTGATCTACGGCACCGGCTTCCAGGTGGCCGATCCGTATCCGCGCGGCGCGATCATCGGCCGTGGCGGGCTCGACATCGTCGACGCATGGCGCGACGGCGCGCACGCGTATCTCGGCTCGACGCTGCCCGGCTACCCGAACTTCTTCATGATCGTCGGCCCGAACACCGGCCTCGGCCACAACTCGATGGTGTTCATGATCGAGTCGCAGATCGAATACATCCTCGGCGCGCTGCAGGCGATGCATCGCGAACGGGCGGATGCGATCGAGGTGCGCCCGCTCGTCGAGGCGCAGTTCAACAGCGACCTGCAGGGCAAGCTCAAGAAGGCGATCTGGTCGACGGGCGGCTGCAAGAGCTGGTACCTCGACCCGCGCACCGGCAAGAACACGACGCTGTGGCCGGGCTTCACGTGGCGCTTCCGCCAGGCGACCGCGCACTTCTCGATCGCCGACTACCACGCGTATCGCGCGCCGCAACACGACACGACCGCGCGGCCCGTCGCCGCGCCCGCCGCTTCCGCTTCGACTTCCACGTCCGCCGAAGCGGCCTGAGCCAGACAAGGAGCAACCGACATGAGAGATTTCGCCAACAAGGTCGCCGCGATCACGGGTGCCGGCTCGGGCATGGGCCGCTCGCTCGCGATCCAGCTCGCGCAGGCGGGCTGCCAGGTCTCGCTCGCCGACAAGAACGGCGTCGGCCTCGCCGAAACCGAACGGATCGTCCGCGCGATCGCGCCGAACGTGCGCGTGTCGACGCGCGTGCTCGACGTCGGCGACCGCGAAGCAATGTTCGCGTGGGCCGACGACACCGCGAAGGAACACGGCAAGGTCAACCTGATCTTCAACAACGCGGGCGTCGCGCTGTCGAGCACGATCGAGGGGATGGAATACAGCGATCTCGAGTGGATCGTGAACATCAACTTCTGGGGCGTCGTGCACGGCACGAAGGCGTTCCTGCCGCACCTGAAGGCCTCGGGCGACGGCCACGTGATCAACACGTCGAGCCTGTTCGGGATCTTCGCGCAACCGGGCATGAGCGGCTACAACGCGACCAAGTTCGCGGTGCGCGGCTTCACCGAATCGCTGCGCCAGGAACTCGACATGATGAAGTGCGGCGTGTCGGCAACCTGCGTGCATCCGGGCGGCATCCGCACGAACATCGCGCAGGCCAGCCGCGTCTCGCAGAACATGGTCGGCTTCATGGTCGCGAGCGAGCAACAAGGCCGGGACACGTTCGAGAAGTTCTTCATCACGACCGCCGACGACGCCGCGCGCACGATACTCACCGGTGTACGCCGGAACAAGCGCCGGGTGCTGATCGGCC
>NZ_CAJNKE010000115.1 GCF_905232215.1 Burkholderia sp. LMG 13014 | reverse complement strand
GCGCTTGTACCAGACAGGCGCAGCCGCCTGCTTGACGCGCCAGTTGCGGCGCTTCGGCGCGAGCGCGGCCGAACTGCCGCGCCAGGACGGCGCAGCGGGCGTGTCGGAACCATACGAACCGGCATCGCCCGCCGCTTCGTTGAGACCGCCGACCGCGGAATGCCACGTGTCGTTCAGTTCCTTCTCGTGCTCGCGCAGGTTGTCGTGAATCGTCGTCTCGACATTGCGCGCGGCCGCCTCGAAATCGGTCTTCATCGTCCGCAGCGCGTCGAGTTCGATTTCGCGCGAGACCTCGGCCTTCACGTCATTGATGTACCGCTGCGCACGACCGAACAGCGCGCCTGCCGTGCGCGCGACGCGCGGCAAGCGCTCGGGGCCGAGCACCACGAGCGCGACGACGCCGATCAGCGCCATCTTCGAAAGACCGAGATCCAGCATCGCGAATGCCTGTCAGCGTGCCGGCGTTACGCCTTGTTCGAATCGGAACGCGTCGTTTCCTTCGCGTTGACGTCGACCGAGCCCGAGCGCGGCAGTTGCTGCGCGTCCGCCGGTGCTTCGCCGTCCTTCATGCCGTCCTTGAAACCCTTCACGGCGCTGCCGAGATCGTTGCCGATGTTGCGCAGCTTCTTGGTACCGAAAACCAGCGCGACGATCAGCAGCACGATCAGCCAGTGCCAAATGCTCAATCCACCCATGATGAAACCTCTCCTCAACCACGCCGCCATGCGGCGTAAATCGCCGGCAACGCGCCGGCTTCGACCATCGATGCGGGGATACGCCCCGCGCCGTCAACCCATCCGCTGCCAGGGGCGCGGGCCCGCCAGGATATGCGCGTGCAGGTGGTAGACCTCCTGCCCGCCGCCCGGGCCCGTGTTGATCACCGTACGGAAACCGGTTTCGCCCCCCGTATACGCGACGCCGAGCTGGTCGGCCAGACGCGAGACGAGCAGCATCAGCCGGCCGAGCATCGGCGCGTCGGTCTCGCTCGCCGCCGACAGCGTCGGCAGATGCTGGCGCGGAATCACGAGCACGTGCGTCTCGGCCGCCGGGCGGATGTCGCGGAACGCGACGAATTCGTCGTCCTCGTGCACCTTCGTGCTCGGGATCTCGCCTGCCGCGATCTTGCAGAACAGGCAATTCGGATCGTGACTCATGTTGCTCCTGCAGACGCCCGCGCGCAGCCGGTCAGAACCAGGCCTGCGGATCGAGCGGCTTGTTGTCGTTCAGGTACAGCCAACCCTTGATGATACGGTACAGCGTCCAGATCCATGTGACAAACATCACTGCGAATCCGACCACCACGAACATCAGCGCGAACCCGATCACGTACGCGATCAGCGCGCGCCAGAACGTGCGGATCTGCCACTCGAAGTGGGCCGCATACGGCGTGCCGGCCACGTCGTCGCGCTTCACGTAGTTGATGATGATCGCGATGATGCCCGTGACGCCGCCCGTCAGCCAATGAAACGCATAGAGGCCATAGAGCACATGAGTCAGCGTGCGCAGCCCGTTCAGGCGTTCGGCGTCCGCAGCCCCCGGCACCGCAGGTGTCGGAAACTGGTTCGACGTATCGGTCATGATGCTACCCCCGTTAGATGACAATTCTTACAGCTTACCGCACTGTTGCCACCGCGGCGGGACGCTACGTGTCAGCCGCCGTTTTCCTCGCGCTCGCGACGCTTGCGCAGGGCCTTCTCCTCGATACCCGACAGTCCTTCGCGGCGCTCGAGCTCGGCGATCACGTCGGCCGGGCTCAGGTCGAAATGCGACAGCATCACGAGGCAGTGGAACCACAGGTCGGCCACCTCGCCGACCAGCGCCGTCGGCGCGCCGCCCTGGCGCACGTCCTTCGCGGCCAGCACGACTTCCGTCGCCTCTTCGCCGATCTTCTTCAGCACCGCGTCGTCGCCCTTGTGGAACAGGCGCGATACGTACGATTGATCGGGGTCACCGCCCTTGCGGCTATCGATCACGGCCGCGAGGCGCAGCAGCGTGTCTTCGGTCGATTGCGTCATTTGTAGATGTGTTCGGGATCTTTAAGCACCGGTTCGACCGCGACCCAGTCGCCGCTGTCGACGGTGCCTTCGAATTTCTGGAAGAAGCACGAATGCCGGCCGGTGTGGCACGCGATGCCCGATACCTGCTCGACCTTCAGCAGCACGACGTCCTCGTCGCAGTCGAGCCGCACCTCGTGCACGTGCTGCACGTGGCCCGACTCCTCGCCCTTGAACCACAAGCGCTTGCGCGAGCGCGAATAGTAGACCGCGCGCTGCGTCTCGATCGTCTTCGCCAGTGCCTCGCGGTTCATCCACGCGAACATCAGCACGTCGCTCGTCGACGCTTCCTGCGCGATCACCGGCACGAGACCGTTGTCGTCCCAGCGGACCTTGTCGAGCCACGCGGGCAATGCATTCGTTTCCGTATTCATCACAGCCTCACCGGGATGCCCTGGTCGGCCATGAAGCGCTTCGCCTCGCCGACCGTGTGCTCGCCGTAGTGGAAGATACTCGCGGCCAGCACCGCATCGGCGCGGCCGTCCTTGATGCCGTCGGCCAGGTGCTGCAGCGAGCCGACACCGCCCGATGCGATCACCGGCACCGGCACCGCGTCCGATACGCCGCGCGTGAGCGCGAGGTCGAAGCCCGACTTGGTGCCGTCGCGGTCCATGCTCGTGAGCAGGATCTCGCCGGCGCCGAGCTCGGCCATCTTGCGCGCCCATTCGATCGCGTCGAGGCCCGTGTTCTTGCGGCCGCCGTGCGTGAAGACTTCCCAGCGCGGCGTCTCGCCTTCGGCCGACACGCGCTTCGCGTCGATCGCGACGACGATGCACTGCGAGCCGTACTTGTCGGCCGCGTCGCGCACGAGCTGCGGGTTCGCGACCGCCGACGAATTCATGCTGACCTTGTCCGCGCCCGCGTTCAGCAGGCGTCGCACGTCCTCGACGGCGCGCACGCCGCCGCCGACGGTCAGCGGAATGAAGACCTGCGACGCGACGGCTTCGATGATCGGCAGGATCAGGTCGCGCTGGTCGGACGTCGCGGTGATGTCGAGGAACGTCAGTTCGTCGGCGCCCTGGTCGTCGTAGCGGCGGGCGATCTCGACGGGGTCGCCGGCGTCGCGCAGCTCGACGAAGTTGACGCCCTTGACGACACGCCCGGCAGTCACGTCCAGGCAGGGGATGATGCGTTTAGCTAGAGCCATGATGTTGCGCCAAATGCCGCGATGGGACGGCCGGTTGCGGAAAGCCTCGCGCGAGGCTTCCGGTCGGGGCCGCCTGCTGGCAGCCCCGGCGAGCGGGACAACCGCGCTTACGCGTTGTCGAGTTCGCCGTTCAGTTCGTCCGCGCGCTTTTGCGCGGCCGCGAAATCGAGATCGCCGGAGTAGATCGCACGGCCGCAGATCACGCCTTCGACGCCGTGCTCTTCCACTTCGCACAGATTCTCGATGTCCGTGAGGTTCGACAGGCCGCCGCTGGCGATCACCGGGATGCCGACCGCCTGCGCGAGCTTCACGGTCGCCTCGATGTTGATGCCCTGCAGCATCCCGTCGCGGCCGATGTCCGTGTAGACGATCGATTCGACGCCGTAGTCCTCGAACTTCTTTGCGAGATCGATCACTTCGTGGCCGGTCAGCTTGCTCCAGCCGTCGGTCGCGACCTTGCCGTCCTTCGCGTCCAGCCCGACGATGATGCTGCCGGCGAACGCGGTGCACGCGTCCTGCAGGAAGCCTGGGTCCTTCACGGCCGCCGTGCCGATGATCACGTAGGACAGGCCCGCGTCGAGATACTTCTCGATCGTCTCGAGGCTGCGGATACCGCCGCCGAGCTGTACGGGAATTTCATCGCCGACTTCGTCGAGGATCGCTTCGATCGCCTCGAGGTTCTTCGGCTTGCCGGCGAACGCGCCGTTCAGGTCGACGAGATGGAGCCGCCGGGCGCCGAGATCGACCCACTTGCGGGCCATCGCCGCCGGGTCCTCGGAGAAAATCGTAGCCTGGTCCATATCGCCCTGTTTGAGGCGCACACACTGACCGTCTTTGAGATCGATGGCCGGAATCAGCAACATAGCAATCGGGTGTCGTCGTGGAAAAAGAAAAGAATCCGGCGCGTACCGGCCAATCCGGTACCGCGCCGTCTCGCTAGTTTAGTACAACTCTTTCGGCGCTTAAGCGGGCGAGCCCCACGCGACAGGCCTTTCCGGCCCGCCGACTGTGGCACGCACGCGACGTTCACGGCTTCCAGTGTACGAAGTTGCGATACAGACGCAACCCGACCTCCGCGCTTTTCTCGGGGTGGAATTGGGTCGCGAAGAGGTTATCCCGCGCGACCGCGGACGTAAACGGCGCGCCGTAGGCCGTTTCGCCCACCGTATGAGCCGGGTTGTCCGGCGTCACGTAATAGCTGTGCACGAAGTAGAAATACGCGTCGTCGGGCACGCCGTCCCACAGCGGGTGCGGCTGCGACTGGCGCACGCGGTTCCAGCCCATCTGCGGCACCTTGAAGCGCGAGCCGTCATCCTGCAGGCGGCCGTCGAGCTCGAAACGCACGACCTTGCCGGGCAACAGGCCGAGGCCCTTCGTGTCGCCTTCAGCGCTCCAGTCGAACAGCATCTGCTCGCCGACGCACACGCCGAGCAGCGGCTTCGTGCGCGAGGCCTCGATCACGGCCTCCTGCAGGCCCGATTCGCCCAGGCAGCGCATGCAGTCGGGCATCGCACCCTGGCCGGGCAGCACGACACGGTCGGCCGCGCGAATCGCGGCCGGCGTGTCGACGATCGCCACGTCGGCGGCCGGTTCGGCCTTCCTGAGCGCCTGCGCGACCGAGCGCAGGTTGCCCATCCCATAATCCACAATCGCAATCGAAGTTTTCATCTCAGTGCAGGCAGTAGCGCCCTCAGTCCATTGACGATGAATTCCACCGCCAGCGCCGACAGCATCAGACCCATCAGCCGCGTGGCGATGTTGATGCCCGTGCGGCCGATCCAGTTCGCGATCGGCTCGGCGAGCCGCATCGCGACGAAACACAGAAAAGCCAGGACCGCGCCGATCGCGACCAGCCCGGCCCGCTCATACCAGTGATGCGAGTTCGCCGCATAGATGATCACCGTGCTGATCGAGCCGGGGCCCGTGAGCAGCGGAATCGCCAGCGGCACGACCGCGATGTTGTCCTTCAGCTCGGCCTCGTGGCGCTCCTCCGGCGTCGATCGCGTGTTGCCGATCTGCGCGTTCAGCATGTTGATCGCCATCAGCAGCATGATGATCCCGCCGCCCACTTCGAGCGACCCGACCGAAATGCCGAAGAAGTTGATGATCTGCTGCCCGAGCAGCGTCGTCACCGTGATCACGCAGAACACCGACACCGACGCGATCCGGATCGTGCGCCGCCGCTCGGCATCCGTCTGCTGGGCCGTCAGGCTCAGGAAGAACGGTACCGCACCGACCGGGTTGATCAGCGCCAGCAGCGAAATGAACGATTTGAGCAGATCCATCGCAAGCCGGCGCCACGCGCCGAAGCCGTGAGGTTGTCCTTGACGCTCCGTCCGGTCAGTTCAGGTTCAGAGGCTGCCCTTCGTCGACGGGATCTGCCCCGCCGCACGCTCGTCCAGCTCCACCGCCGCGCGCAGCGCACGGCCGAACGCCTTGAACACCGTCTCGAGCTGATGGTGCGCGTTGATCCCGCGCAGGTTGTCGATGTGCAGCGTGACGCCCGCGTGGTTCACGAAACCGCGGAAGAACTCGATCGACAGGTCGACGTCGAACGTGCCGATCCGCGCCCGCGTGAACGGCACGTGGAATTCGAGGCCCGGCCGGCCCGAGAAGTCGATCACGACGCGCGACAGCGCCTCGTCGAGCGGCACGTACGAATGGCCATAGCGGCGGATGCCCTTGCGGTCGCCGATCGCCTTCGCAACAGCCTGCCCGAGCGTGATGCCGACATCCTCGACCGTGTGGTGGTCGTCGATATGCGTATCGCCATGCGCTTCAACCTCGAGATCGACCAGACCGTGTCGAGCGATCTGGTCGAGCATATGGTCGAGGAACGGCACGCCGGTGGCCAGCTTCTGCTGGCCCGTGCCGTCGAGATTGAGCTTCACACGGATCTGCGTTTCGCTGGTATTGCGAACGACTTCCGCCACACGCATGGCAATTCCTTGACTGAGTCGATGTAAATGGGGATTGATCGTTTCGCGCTGCGGCGCCCAGAGGCTCAACCGGGCAGCGCGAGTTTCAAAGCGGCCAGCAGGTGCGCGTTTTCGTCGGGAGAGCCGACGGTCAGCCGCACGCATTCAGCCAGCAACGGATGCATTTTACTCACGTTTTTGACCAAAACCCGCTCGGTGAGCAGCGCATCGAACACGGCAGCCGCGTCCGGCACGCGCACCAGCAGGAAATTGCCGGCGCTCGGGAACACCGTCGCACCCGGCAGCGCGGCCACTTCCTGCGCGAGGCGCGTGCGTTCCGTACGCAGATCGGCCGCCTGCGCGTCGAGCACGTCGAGGTGGTCGAGCAGGAAATCGGCGGTCGCCTGGGTCAGCACGTTGATGTTGTACGGCGGGCGCACCTTGTCGAATTCGGTCAGCCACGCGGGCGAACCGACCAGATAGCCGAGGCGGATGCCCGCGAGGCCGAGCTTCGACACCGTGCGCATCACGACGACGTTGTCGAATTCGGCGGCGCGCGGCAGCCACGAGCGCACGGCGAACGGCTGGTATGCCTCGTCGATCACGATCAGGCTGTGCCGCGCGGCCGCGACGATCCGTTCGATGTCGGCATCGTCGTACAGCGTGCCGGTCGGATTGTTCGGGTACGCGAGATAGACGAGCGCCGGACGATGCTCGGCGATCGCCGCGAGCATCGCGTCGACGTCGAGCGTCAGGTCGGCCTTCAACGGCACGCCGACGAATTCGAGCTGCGCGAGCTTCGCGGACAGTTCGTACATCACGAAGCCCGGCACCGGCGCGAGGACCTTCGCGCCCGGCTTCGCGCAGGCGACCGACATCATGCTGATGATTTCGTCCGAGCCGTTGCCGAGCAGCACGTCGCAGGCGGCCGGCACGCCCATCGCGTGGCGCAGCTTGTCGAGCAGCGCGGCCGGTCGCGGCGCCGGGTAGCGGTTCAGCGCGACCTGCGCGAGACGCTCGCCGAGCGCCGCGGCGAGCGGTTCGGGCAGCGGGTACGGGTTCTCCATCGCGTCGAGCTTCACGAACCCGCTCGCGTCCGGCACCGGGTAGCTCGTCATCGCGAGCACGTCGCGGCGGATGATGTCTTGTGGCGTCGTCATGGTCTCAAGCCGGCGTGCGTCGCGCCGGCGTCAAATGATCGGCAGAGCGGCGGCTGCCGCCCTGCACAGGTGTCTCCAGCCCCGGCCTTCGGGGGCAGGCCGGGCGGCGCATCAGCGCCAGCCGCGGCCCCGAGCAGCGTGCAGTCAGTTCTTCATCCGGAACTCGGCGCTCTTCGCGTGCGCCTGCAGCCCCTCGCCGTACGCGAGCTCGGATGCGATCTCGCCGAGCGTCTGCGCGCCTTCTGCGCTGACCTCGATCACGCTCGAGCGCTTGATGAAGTCGTACACGCCGAGCGGCGACGAGAAGCGCGCGGTGCGCGACGTCGGCAGCACGTGGTTCGGGCCGGCGCAGTAGTCGCCGAGGCTCTCGCTCGTGTAGCGGCCGAGGAAGATCGCGCCCGCATGGCGGATCTGCTTGCCCCATTGCTGCGGCTCCAGCGCCGAAATTTCCAGGTGCTCGGGCGCGATGTCGTTCGCGATCCGGCAGGCCTCGGCCATGTCGCGCACCTTGATCAGCGCGCCGCGGCCTTCGAGCGACGCGCGAATCACGTCCTGGCGCGGCATCGACGGCAGCAGCTCGACGATCGCCTTTTCGACGCGCTCGAGGAACGCACCGTCCGGGCACAGCAGGATCGATTGCGCGAGTTCGTCGTGCTCAGCCTGCGAGAACAGGTCCATCGCAACCCAGTTCGGGTCGGTCGTGCCGTCGCACAGCACGAGGATTTCCGACGGTCCGGCGATCATGTCGATGCCGACCGTGCCAAACACGCGGCGCTTCGCCGACGCGACGTACGCATTGCCGGGGCCGCAGATCTTGTCGACGGCCGGCACGGTCGCCGTGCCGTATGCGAGCGCGCCGACCGCCTGCGCACCGCCGATCGTGAACACGCGATCGACGCCGCCGAGCAGCGCCGCGGCGAGCACGAGGTCGTTCTTCACGCCGTCCGGCGTCGGCACGACCATCACGATCTCGCCGACGCCCGCGACGCGCGCGGGAATCGCGTTCATCAGCACCGACGACGGATACGCGGCCTTGCCGCCCGGCACGTACAGGCCGACGCGGTCGAGCGGCGTGATCTTCTGGCCCAGCACCGTGCCGTCCGCTTCCGTGTACTGCCAGCTATGCGTGCCGCACTCGATCTTCTGCTTCTCGTGGTACGCGCGCACGCGCGCCGCAGCCGCTTCCAGCGCCGCGCGCGCCTTCGGCGCGAGGCCGTCGAGCGCCGTCTGCAGCGCGTCCTGCGGCAGTTCGAGCGCGGCGACGCTGTTCGCGCTCAGCCGGTCGAAACGGTTCGTGTACTCGAGCACCGCGGCGTCGCCGCGCGACTTCACGTCAGCGAGGATCTGCGCGACCGATTGCTCGATCGCCGCGTCTTCGCTCGCCTCGAATGCGAGCAGCGCGCGCAGCTCGGCGCCGAAGCCTTCGCTCGTCGAATCGAGCTTGCGGATGGTGATGGACATGGGAGTTCCGTTACGGTGATGCGCTCAACCGCCATTCTGCGACGCGCGTTCGAACGCGTCGAGGATCGGCTTGAGCGCCGTGCGCTTCAACTTCAGCGCAGCCTGGTTCACGACGAGGCGCGACGAGATCGCCATGATCTCCTCGACCTCGACCAGATTGTTCGCCTTCAGCGTGCCGCCCGAGCTGACGAGGTCGACGATCGCGTCGGCCAGCCCGACCAGCGGCGCGAGCTCCATCGAGCCGTACAGCTTGATCAGGTCGACGTGCACGCCTTTCGCGGCAAAGTGTTCACGTGCCGTTTCGACGTACTTCGTCGCGACGCGCAGGCGTGCACCCTGGCGCACGGCGCTCGCGTAGTCGAAGCCGGCCGGCACGGCCACCGACATCCGGCAGCGCGCAATGTTCAGATCGATCGGCTGGTACAGGCCCGAGCCGCCGTGCTCGACCAGCACGTCCTTGCCGGCCACGCCGAAATCGGCCGCGCCGTATTCGACATAGGTCGGCACGTCGCTCGCGCGGACGATGATCACGCGCAGGTCGGGGTTCGTCGTCGGCAGGATCAGCTTGCGCGACGTTTCCGGATCCTCGGTCACCTGCACGCCGGCCGCGGCCAGCAGCGGCAGGGTTTCCTCGAAAATCCGGCCCTTCGACAGGGCGAGGGTCAGCGGCGCGGTCATGCTTGGCTCCCGGAAAGGCGGCGCACGTTCGCGCCGACGGCGGTCAGTTTGGCTTCCATGCGGTCGTAGCCGCGGTCCAGGTGATAGATGCGGTCGACGAGCGTCTCGCCGTCGGCACGCAGCCCGGCGATTACAAGGCTTGCCGATGCACGCAGGTCGGTCGCCATCACGTTCGCGCCCGACAGCTTGTCGACACCCGTCACGAGCGCGGTGTTGCCGTCGATCGTGATGTTCGCGCCAAGCCGGTTCAGCTCCTGCACGTGCATGAAACGGTTCTCGAAAATGGTTTCGACGACTTGCGCGGTGCCCGTCGCGACCGTATTGAGCGCCATGAACTGCGCCTGCATGTCGGTCGGGAACGCCGGGTATTCCGACGTGCGGATCGTGACCGCCGACGGGCGGCGATCCATCTTCACGCGCAGCCAGCTGTCGCCTTCCTCGATCGACACGCCGGCTTCGCGCAGCTTGTCGATCACCGCGTCGAGGATGTGCGGGCGCACGCCCGTCAGCATCACGTCGCCGCCGGCCGCCGCGACCGCGCACAGGAACGTGCCGGCCTCGATGCGGTCGGGGATCACCGAATGGCGCGCGCCGTGCAGCCGCTCGACGCCCTGGATCACAAGGCGATCGGTGCCGATGCCGTCGATTTTCGCGCCCATCGCGACCAGCAAGTGTGCGAGATCGCTCACTTCCGGCTCACGCGCGGCGTTTTCGATCACCGTCTCGCCGTCCGCGAGCGTCGCGGCCATCAGCAGGTTTTCCGTGCCCGTCACCGTGATCATGTCGGTCACGATGCGCGCGCCCTTCAGGCGCTTCGCGCGGGCTTCGATGAAGCCGTGCTCGATGCTGATCTCGGCACCCATCGCCTGCAGGCCCTTGATGTGCTGGTCGACCGGACGCGCGCCGATCGCGCAGCCGCCCGGCAGCGACACCTTCGCCTCGCCGAAGCGCGCGAGCAGCGGCCCGAGCACGAGGATCGACGCGCGCATCGTCTTCACGAGTTCGTACGGCGCGACGAGGTTGTCGACGCGCGACGCGTCGAGCTGGACGCGGCAACCGTCGGTCTCGCTCTTCACGCCCATCTGGTTCAGCACCTTCAGCGTGGTACGCACGTCCTTCAGGTTCGGCACGTTGTCGAGGTCGACCGGATCGGCGGTGAGCAGCCCCGCGCACAGGATCGGCAGCGCGGCGTTCTTCGCGCCCGACACGACGATCTCGCCCGACAGGCGGTGGCCGCCTTCGATCACGAGCTTGTCCATCCCATGGCCATGCGATTCCCCGTTGGTGGCCGGGTGTGCCGTGGCGACGCTCTGGACGGCGTCGCGCTCGTTGACGGTGACTTGCACTCAGTGATTTCCGGTTATGCGTTCTGCCATTCGGCGGGCGTCAGCGTCTTCATGCTGAGCGCGTGAATTTCCTGTTTCATGCGATCGCCGAGCGCCGCGTAGACCAGCTGGTGCCGCTGGATCGGCCGCTTGCCTTCGAAGGCCGCCGACACGATCGTCGCGAAGAAATGCTGGCCGTCGCCTTCGACTTCCAGATGCGTGCAGGCGAGACCGCCGGCGATGTATTGCTTGACCTGTTCGGGAGTCGGCAACATGGTGTAAGGCTCCTGTCGGCGCGCGCCGCCCCGATGGCGGCCGCTGCCTGTCGATATCAATGACGCAGTTTGTAGCCGGTCGCGAGCAGCCGCATCGCGATCAGCGCGAGCAGCACGAAGAAACCGGTGACGATCGCGAGGCTCGCGAACGGGTTGATGTCGGACGCGCCGAAGAACCCGAAACGGAAGCCGTCGATCATGTAGAAAAACGGATTGAGACGCGAGATCTCGCGCCACACGGGCGGCAGCGAGTGCGTCGAATAGAACACGCCGGACAGGAACGTCAGCGGCATGATCAGGAAGTTCTGGAACGCGGCGAGCTGGTCGAACTTCTCTGCCCAGATCCCGGCGATCAGGCCGAGCGTGCCGAGGATCGCCGAGCCGAGCAGCGCGAACGCAATGATGAACAGCGGCGCCGCGAAATGCATCGGGATAAACCAGATCGTCACGACGAACACGCCCGTGCCGACCGCGAGGCCACGCACCACGGACGCGAGCACGTACGCGCCGAAGATGTCGCGGTACGACAGCGGCGGCAGCAGCATGAACACGAGGTTGCCGGTGATCTTCGACTGGATCAGCGACGACGAACTGTTCGCGAACGCGTTCTGCAGCACGCTCATCATCACGAGGCCCGGCACGAGAAAACTCACGTACTCGACGCCCGGATAGACCTCGACGCGGCCCGACAGCGCGTGGCCGAAGATCGTCAGATACAGCAGCGCCGTGACGATCGGTGCGCACACCGTCTGGAACGACACCTTCCAGAAACGCAGCAGTTCCTTGTAGAACAGCGTTTGAAACCCGCTCATGCCAATCCCTCGATGACGTCTGCCCCGTTCATCACCTGGACGAACACATCCTCGAGGTCGGCCTTGCGGACCTCGATCTCGTCGAACGTGCAGCCCGCCGCGCGGCATTGCGCGAGGATCCGCTCGACATCGTCGTAGCTCGTCAGGCGCAGCAGGTGCTCGCCCGGCGCGCGAGCGGCCGGGTCGGACTCCAGCCCGCGCAGCTCGGACGGCAGCGCGCCGGTCGCGAGGCGCAGGTAGAGCTGCAGCCCCGCGAAGCGGCGCAGCAGCGCGTCGGTGCGGTCGAGCGCGACCACTTCGCCACGGCGCAGCATCGCGATGCGGTCGCACAGCGACTCGGCTTCCTCGAGGTAATGGGTGGTCAGCACGATCGTGTGGCCCTCGCGGTTCAGCCGCGAGATGAATTTCCACAGCGTCTGGCGCAATTCGACGTCGACGCCGGCGGTCGGTTCGTCGAGCACGATCACGGGCGGCCGGTGCACGAGCGCCTGCGCGACCAGCACGCGGCGCTTCATCCCGCCCGACAGCGCGCGCATGTTCGCGTCGGCCTTCTCGGTGAGGTCGAGATTGGCCATCACTTCGTCGATCCAGTCGTCGTTGCGGCGCAGCCCGAAATAGCCGGACTGGATCCGCAGCGTCTCGCGGACGGTGAAGAACGGATCGAACACGAGTTCCTGCGGCACGACGCCGAGTGCACGACGCGCGCCACGGAAGTCCTTGACGACGTCGTGACCGCGCACCGAGATACTACCTTCGTCGGCCCGGGCAAGCCCGGCGAGGATACTGATGAGCGTGGTCTTGCCTGCGCCGTTAGGGCCGAGCAGACCGAAAAACTCGCCCTCCTCGACCGACAGGCTGACGCCCTTGAGCGCCTGAAGCGACTTGTAGCGCTTCTTGACGTGACGGATTTCTATGGCTGACATGACTGTGCGCGACGCCAGGGCCGCGACGCCTATTCTGTGCTTGCTGCGAATGAAAATGGGGGCCGGACGCCGATTGGCTGCCCCGCAAAACGCTTGATTATAGGGCAAACCGGCTGGTGAAGCCGGTGCCGGAGGCACGCGGCCTGAAGCTTGCGCGCGCCGGGCGGCGCGGCAGGCTCCGGTCGGACAGGGTCAATGTCGCCCGGTGCCTTCGATGAGCGCGTCGACGCCGTAGGCGCGCGCGAGGCTGGCGAGCTTCGGCGGGAGATTGAGGATGTCGAGGGTCGCACCGCGCGCTTTGGCGGCACGTTGCCATGCGAGCAGCACGGCGAGCGCGGACGAGTCGAACTGCGTCAGCGCCGCACAATCGACGGCGGTCGCGCCCGCGCCGATGCGCACAAGACCGTCCGCGAGCGCGGACTTCGCGCTCGCGACGGTCAGCGAGGAGCCGGCTTCGAAGCCGCTCACGACGCTTGCTTGCCGGCGGCAAGTTGCTGGTTGCGCTGCGTGAGGAACTGGATCAGGCCGTCCACGCCGCTTTGCTGGATCTTCTCGTTGAACTGCTGCTGGTACGTCTGGATCAGCCATGCGCCGAGCACGTTCAGGTCATACACCTTCCAGCCGCTCGCCGACTTGTACAGGCGGTAATCGATCTGGACCGGCTGGCCGTTGTTCATCGCAACCGTCTTGACCACGACATCGGTATCGGCCGGATCGGCGCGGAACGGCGGGTACTGGATCTGCTGGTCCGGCTTCAGTTGCGCCAGCGCGCCCGAATACGTGCGGATCAGCAGCAGCTTGAACTGCTCCTGAACCTGCTGCTGCTGCTCGGCCGTCGCCGTGCGCCAGTTGCGGCCCATCGCGAGCTGCGTGGTGCGGCGGAAATCGGTGTACGGCAGGATGTCCTTGTTGACGATCGTGATGATGCGGTTGGTGTCGCCCTGCTTGATCGTCTGCGCCTTGACTTCGTCGAGCACCTGCTGCGTCGCGGTCTTGATCAGCGCCTGCGGGTTCGACTGGTCGACTTGCGCGTGAGCCGCGCTGCCGAACGAGAACAGCGCCGCGAAAACGGGGATCAGGAACAGTTTTTTCATCATGGTGACCTGCATATGAGTCGATGCGGAGGTTGGAGCAGGTAGCTTACGCGCAAGTTCGCGCACGCTACCGACTGAATCGTTTCCGGCTGTAACGAATGTAAATCCGTCAGTGCAGCCGGATGCTCGGGAAGCGGAACCCGCCCGGCGACGGCGGCGCCACCT
>NZ_CAJNKE010000114.1 GCF_905232215.1 Burkholderia sp. LMG 13014 | reverse complement strand
CGGCGATTCGAGCGGCGGCGTCGACCGCGGCTGGCGCGGCGGCCCGAAGGGTCGTGGCCGTCACCAGGACAGCTCGACGTTCCAGGCGCCGACCGAACCGATCGTCCGTGAAGTGCACGTGCCGGAAACCGTGTCGGTTGCCGATCTCGCGCACAAGATGTCGGTCAAGGCCTCCGAAGTCATCAAGGTGATGATGAAGATGGGCCAGATGGTCACGATCAACCAGGTGCTGGACCAGGAAACGGCGATGATCATCGTCGAGGAACTGGGCCACCGCGCGGTTGCCGCGAAGCTGGACGATCCGGAAGCGCTGCTCGTCGAAGGCGAAACGGGTACCGATGCGGAACAACTGCCGCGTCCGCCGGTCGTCACGGTCATGGGTCACGTCGACCACGGCAAGACCTCGCTGCTCGACCACATCCGCCGCGCGAAGGTTGCCGCTGGCGAAGCGGGCGGCATTACGCAGCACATCGGCGCTTATCACGTCGACACGCCGCGTGGCGTCATCACGTTCCTCGATACGCCGGGTCACGAAGCGTTCACGGCAATGCGTGCACGCGGCGCGAAGGCGACCGACATCGTGGTGCTGGTGGTGGCAGCCGACGACGGTGTGATGCCGCAGACGAAGGAAGCTATCGCCCACGCGAAGGCGGGCGGTGTGCCGATCGTCGTCGCGATCAACAAGATCGACAAGCCGGACGCGAACCTCGATCGCGTCAAGCAGGAGCTGGTCGCGGAAGGCGTCGTGCCGGAAGAGTACGGTGGCGATTCGCCGTTCGTGCCGGTTTCGGCAAAGACGGGCGCAGGTATCGACGATCTGCTCGAGAACGTGCTGCTGCAAGCCGAAGTGCTGGAACTGAAGGCACCGGTCGAGGCGCCGGCCAAGGGCATCGTGATCGAAGCGAAGCTTGACAAGGGCAAGGGCCCGGTCGCGACGATCCTGGTGCAGTCCGGTACGCTGAACCGAGGCGACGTCGTGCTGGCGGGTACGGCCTACGGCCGCGTGCGCGCGATGCTCGACGAGAACGGCAAGCCGACGAAGGAAGCCGGCCCGTCGATCCCGGTCGAAATCCAGGGTCTGTCGGAAGTGCCGGGTGCGGGCGAAGAAGTCATCGTGCTGCCGGACGAGCGCAAGGCGCGTGAAATCGCACTGTTCCGTCAAGGCAAGTTCCGCGACGTCAAGCTTGCGAAGCAGCAGGCCGCGAAGCTGGAGAGCATGCTCGAGCAGATGGGCGAAGGCGAAGTGCAGAACCTGCCGCTCATCATCAAGGCCGACGTGCAGGGTTCGCAGGAAGCACTCGTGCAGTCGCTGCTCAAGCTGTCGACCGACGAAGTGCGCGTGCAGATCGTGCACAGCGCGGTGGGTGGCATCAGCGAAAACGACGTCAACCTCGCAACGGCATCGAAAGCGGTCATCATCGGCTTCAACACGCGTGCAGATGCACAGGCGCGCAAGCTGGCCGAGTCGAACGGCATCGACATCCGTTACTACAACATCATCTATGACGCAGTGGATGAGGTGAAGGCGGCGATGTCGGGCATGCTGGCACCGGAGAAGCGCGAAGTCATCACCGGCATGGTCGAGGTGCGCCAGGTCTTCAAGGTACCGAAGATCGGTGCAGTCGCCGGCTGTATGGTGACGGACGGTATCGTCAAGCGCTCGTCGTCGGTGCGCGTGCTGCGCAACAACGTCGTGATCTTCACGGGCGAACTCGAATCGCTGAAGCGCTTCAAGGACGACGTGAAGGAAGTGAAGCAAGGCTTCGAGTGCGGTATGTCGGTGAAGAACTTCAACGACATCGTCGAAGGCGACCAGTTCGAAGTCTTCGAAGTGACCGAAGTCGCGCGTACGCTGTAACCCTCGCGCATCGGCTCATGGGCGGGGCAGGCTTGGGCCTGTCCCGCCCATTTTCATGGTGGCGTGCCAATACTGGCCGCCGCTTTATCCTGATAAACGGATCACGGATCGATCATGTCCAGGAAACGTACTTCCCCCAATCGCAACGTGCAGATCGCTGACCAGATTCAGCGCGATCTGTCCGAACTCATCATGCGCGAGGTCAAGGACCCGCGCATCGGCATCGTGACCATCCAGAGCGTGGAACTCACGCCGGATTACGCGCACGCGAAGGTCTTCTTCACCGCGTTGACCGGTGATCCGGCCAAGACGCAGGAAGCGCTGAACCACGCGTCGGGTCACTTGCACAACCTGTTGTTCAAGCGCCTGCACATTCATACGGTGCCGACGCTGCATTTCCACTACGACCAGACGATCGAGAAGGCCGTCGAAATGTCGCGCCTGATCAAGGAAGCGAACTCGACGCGCGCGAAGGACGACGACGAGGCCGACGCGGCCGCCAAGGACGACTGAGCTCGACCGACCTATGACGACTGCAGCACCCCAACGTCCGCGTGTGCCCCGGCGCGTGCTGGACGGCGTCCTCCTGCTCGACAAGCCGATCGGCCTGTCGAGCAACGATGCGCTGATTCGCGCGAAGCGCCTGCTGCTCGCGAAGAAAGCCGGTCACACCGGCACGCTCGATCCGCTGGCTTCGGGCTTGCTGCCGCTGTGCTTCGGCGAGGCGACGAAGTTCTCGCAGGATCTGCTCGAAGCGGACAAGACTTACGAAGCGACGATGCGTCTCGGTCAGCGTACGGCCACCGGCGACGCGGAAGGCGAGGTAATCGACACGCGGCCGGTCGAATGCGACCGCGCGGCGGTAGAAGCCGCGCTCTTGCGCTTCACCGGCGAGATCGTGCAGGTGCCGCCGATGTATTCGGCGCTCAAGCGCGATGGCAAGCCGCTGTACGAATATGCGCGCGCGGGGCAAACCGTCGAACGCGAGGGCCGCAACGTGACGATCCTCGCACTCGACCTGCTCGCGTGCGACCTGCCTGACGTGACGTTTCGCGTGACCTGCAGCAAGGGCACGTACGTGCGCACGCTGGCAGAGGATATCGGCGAGGCGCTCGGTTGCGGTGCGCATCTGACGATGCTGCGTCGCACGGGCGTCGGTGCGCTGACGCTCGAGCATGCGGTGACGCTGGATGCGCTGTCCGATGCCGACGAAGCGTCGCGCGATGCGTGGCTCCAGCCGGTCGACGCGTTGCTGTCGACGTTTCCGCTGGTGCGTCTTGATGAAACCGGCGCGAAGCGGTTCCTGCATGGCCAGCGTCTGCCGCTGTCGGCGCTCGACCCGATCGACGCGGCCGAAGGTGAGCGGGTGCGTGTCTACGACGCGACGCGTCTGCTCGGCGTGGCCCGCAAGGCGAACGGCGTACTGGCGCCGGAGCGGCTCGTGGTCACGGCTGCCTGACGCAGCCGAGCGAACGCGCTCCCGTCGAAATAAAAAAGCCCGGTCGATGTCGACCGGGCTTTTTGTTTGCGTTCTGGCTGCGCGTTCAGTGTGCAGCCGATGCCGCGGCGCCTGCATCGCCGCCGCCTGAGCGCTCGGGCTTCGTGATCCAGATCAGCCCGATCAGCAGCACGAAGATCGCCGCCGAGATGTAGAACAGGTCGTTCACGCCGAGCTGCGCGGCCTGCTGCGTGGCCATGTTGTTGATCAATCCGTGCGCCTGTTCCTGCGTCAGACCGAGGTTGCCCATCTGCGTGACGGCCTGGTTGAACGTCGGGTTGTAGACGTTCGTCTGCTCGACCAGCTGAGCATGATGGAAGTTGTTGCGATGGTCCCAGGCGGTCTGGAAGATCGACGTGCCGATACCGCCGCACATGATCCGCACGAAGTTCGACAGGCCCGATGCCGCGGGGATGCGGTGGCCGGGCAGGCCGGACAGCGTGATCGACACCAGCGGGATGAAGAAGCCGGCCATCGCGATGCCCTGTACGAGCGTCGGCAGCGTCAGCGACCATTCGTCGACACCCGTCGTGTAGCGCGAGCGCATCCAGAAGCACAGCGCAAACGTCAGGAACGACGCGGTCGAGATGAAGCGCGGATCGGTACGCGGCAGGTACTTCCCGGTGAGTGGCGACAGCAGGATGGCGAACAGCCCGACCGGCGCCATCACGAGACCGGCGTCGGTCGCGGTGTAGCCGATCTGCGTCTGCAGCCACAGCGGCAACAGCACGAGGTTGCCGAAGTACAGGCCGTATCCGATCGACAGTGCAACCGTGCCGCCGGTGAAGTTCCGCATGCGGAACAGCGACAGGTCGACGACCGGGTGCTCGGCGGTCAATTCCCAGATGACGAAGAACGCGAATGCAATGACGGCCGTCAGTGCGAGCACGATGATGGTCGTCGACGCGAACCAGTCGAGATCCTTGCCCTTGTCGAGCATGATCTGCAGCGAGCCGACCCAGATGACCAGCAGCGCGAGGCCCACGCCGTCGATCGGCGCGCGGCGCACGGTCGACTCCCGATTGCGGTAGATCGCCCACGTCGCGGCCGCGGCGGCGATGCCGACCGGGATGTTGACGTAGAAGATCCACGGCCACGAGTAGTTGTCCGAGATCCAGCCGCCGAGGATCGGCCCGGCAACCGGGGCGATCAGCGTCGTCATTGCCCATAGCGCGAGCGCCATCGGTGCCTTGGCCCGTGGATAGCTCGACAGCAGGAGCGCTTGCGACAGCGGAATCATCGGGCCCGCAACCGCGCCTTGCAGCACGCGCGATCCGAGCAGGAACGGCAGGTTGGGCGACAGCCCGCACATCCACGACGAAATCACGAACAGGATGATCGACGCGAGGAACAGGCGAACCTGCCCGAAGCGGTCGGTCAGCCAGCCGGTCAGCGGCACGGAGATCGCGTTCGCGACCGCGAACGACGTGATGACCCATGTGCCCTGGTCGGACGACACGCCGAGGTCGCCCGAGATGGTCGGGATCGCGACGTTCGCGATGGACGTGTCGAGCACGTTCATGAACACCGCGAGCGATACCGCGATCGTCCCGATCACGAGTTGCCCGCCCTGCAGGGGCGGGTGAGAGACAGGAGCCTGTGCCATGTCGGTTGTTTTTCCGGAGTCGGAACGGTTACATCATCTTCGCGATGGCGTTCGACTTCGCCGCGGCCGGTGCCGATGCGTTGCCGCCTGCGTTCTCGGCGATGATGCGGGCGATTTCGGCGTCGGCTTCGTCGCCGTACTTCGCGAACACGTTGGTCTCGTAGACGGTGTTCTGCGCGTTCACGAGCTGATCGCCGCGTTCGTCCTTGATGTCCACATCGACCTGCATCGACAGGCCGATGCGCAGCGGGTGCTTGGCGAGATCCTTCGGATCGAGTTCGATCCGCACCGGCAGGCGCTGCACGACCTTGATCCAGTTACCCGTCGCGTTCTGCGCCGGCAGCAGCGAGAACGCCGAGCCCGTACCGGCCGAGAAGCCGACCACCTTGCCGTGGTAGACCGCCGACGAGCCATAGATGTCGGCCGTCAGTTCGACCGGCTGGCCGATGCGCATGTGCTTGAGCTGGACTTCCTTGAAGTTCGCATCGACCCACACCGCGTTCAGCGGCACCACCGACATCAGCGGCGTGCCCGGCGACACGCGCTGGCCGACCTGCACCGAACGCTTCGCGACATAGCCGGTGACCGGTGCGGGCAGGACGTTACGTGCGTTCGCGAGGTACGCGTCGCGAACCTTCGCAGCGGCGGCCATCACGTTCGGGTGGGATGCGATCGTCGTATTCGCGGTCAGTGCGCGATTCGATGCGAGTTGTTGTTGCGCGGCATCGACCGATGCTTGCGCGGCCTTCACGGCGTCACGCGCATGCGAGATTTCTTCCTGCGACACGGCGCCCGTCTGCGCGACGGCTACGCGGCGACGGAGATCGTCCTCGGCTTTCGACAGGTCGGACTGGCGCAGCGCGACTTGCGCGCGGTACTGGTCGTCGTTGACGAACAGGCCGCGCACCTGGCGCACCGTTTGCGCGAGATTGGCTTCGGCCTGCTGCAGCGCGACCTGCGAATCGGCCGGGTCGAGCACGACGAGCGGATCGCCGGCCTTGACCGTCTGCGTGTCGTCGGCTTTCACCGCGATCACGGTGCCGGTGACTTGCGGCGTGATCTGCACGACGTTGCCGTTCACGTACGCGTCGTCGGTCCCTTCATGGAAGCGGGCGACGAGGAAGTAATACAGGCCATACGCGATGGCCGCGATCACGATGACCGCGATGAGCAGCGTCATCATTCGTTTGCGTTTGCCGTTGCTCTGCGGCTGCGCGCTGGCGGCGTTTTGTTGGTCGCTCATGGCGATTTTCTCCGTCCGTTATTTCGAGTGTCTGCGTAGTGGTGGCGCCGGATCAGTTGGCGGCCTGTTTTGTCGGCTTGTCGGCATCGGGCGCGGCGAGCGGCGTACCGGTCGCGTCGAACCCGCCACCCAGCGCCTTGATCAGCGCGAGCTGCATGTCACGCCGGCGCATCTTCAGGTTGGTCACCGTCTGTTCCGATGCGAGGCGGTTGCTGTCCGCGGTCAGCACCTGCAGCTGCGGCGACAGGCCGGCCTTGTAGCGGATGACCGCGAGGTCATAGGCGCGCGTCGATGCGTCGAGTGCGCGTTGCGCATCGCCCATCTGGCGATCGACCGCGCGGATCGACGCGACCTGCGTCGCGACGTCGTTCAGCGCGCTGATCAGCGTCTGGTTGTAATTCGCCACCGACAGGTCGAAGTCCGCGTAGCGGCCCTTGAGCTGCGCGCGCAGCGCGCCGGCGTCGAAAATCGGCAGGTGGATCGCCGGGCCGAACTGCGCCTGACGGCTCGCGAAGTTCAGGAATTTGCCCCAGCCGAACGCATCGAAGCCGAAGCCGGCCGCGAGGTTCACGTCGGGATAGAACTCGGCCTTCGCTTCCTTCACGTCGTGCATCGCGGCTTCGACCTGCCAGCGTGCGGCGACGATATCGGGGCGGCGCGAGACGAGATCGGCCGGCAGGTTGCCGGGCAGTGCGACTTCGCCGCTCGGGTTCATCACGGGCGCGGCGATCTGCAGCCCGCGATCCGGGCCCTTGCCGAGCAGCGCCGCGAGCTGGTAGCGCACGGTCGTGATCTGGCCATCGAGATCCGACAGCGAAGCCTGGGTCGTCGCGATATTGCCGCGGGCCGTCTGGCGTTCGACGTTGGTGTCGAGGCCGGCTGACACGCGGCCGTCGGTGATCTTGCCGACCGTCTCGCGGTTGGTGATCTCGCGTTGTGCGATATCGCGCAGCGCATAGAGCTGCGCGAGCGAGTTGTAGGTGCGTGCGACCGACGACGCGAGCGTGATGCGTGCCTGCTGCATGTCCGCTTCGGCCGCCTTTTCCTGCGACACGGCGGTGTGCAGGCGTTCGCGGTTCTTGCCCCACAGGTCGAGTTCCCACGAGGCGCTTGCGAGCGCGTTGTTCTCGCTGTACCACTGGCCGCCGTACGGGGGCGGGAACAGCGCGTTCCCCGAATACAGCTCGCGCGTCCACGAATAGCTGGCTTCCGCCTTCGGCAGCAGGCTCGAACGCGACGATTCGATGTACGACGACGCCTTGGCGATACGCGCCTGCGCCTGCGCGATCGAAGGATTGCCCTGCAGGGCTTCGTCGATCAGCTTCGGCAGCTGCGGATCGCCGAACTGGCTGGCCCAGTCGAGCGCCGGCCACTGGCCGCCCTGGGCCGGCAGGCTCTGGGCGGATTCGAAGTGCGACGCGGGGGCGATCTGCTTGTCGCTCTTGATGCCGATGTAATTTGCGCAGCCCGCCAGCGCCAGTGCGGCAACCGCGGCGGCGACGGCGGCGCGGCACGACCCGGCGCGCACGGACAACGGGGAGGATTTCATCGCGCTGATCCCTGACTCGGAATGAATGATGGACACTGCAAGGATTCCCTTACATTAATCTGTCAAAAGTAATTGTTATGGCAACTATTACGTGATGCTGCCGCCGGCGGTCTCGCAGTAGTTGCTGAGAATGCGGCGCAGCATGCTCTTCAGGAACCCGACTTCTTCCGGCGTAAACCCGTCCAGCACCTGGTCGAGCACGCTGCGGAAAATCGGCGGCAGCCGTTCGGCGAGCGCACGGCCTTCGTCGGTCAGCTCGAGGCGCACGACACGCCGATCCTCGATGCTGCGGACGCGGGACAGCAGCCCGCGTTTCTCGACCCGGTCGAGCAGGCGCGTGACCGCGCTCGCGTCGATCCCGTACTCACGCGCGAGTTCGGCGGCCGTCGAGCATTTGCCGACCGCGATCATGAACAGCATGCTCGCCTGCGTGCCCGTGATGCCGAGCTCTTCCTGCGTGCGTTGCGTGACGAGGTTGGTCATCACCGACTTCACGCGCGACATCAGATAGCCGACGCTGTCGTTCATCTGATACGAAGACAGCGGCGAAACGGGTGGTTGGGTAGAAGAATCCGGCATAAAACCCTGAAGCTGCAATAGTTGACTAGGCAGCAGTATAGGCACAGTTGCTTGCCGCGGCAAATGTTAATCGAACGGCAAAGGGTGCGCTTCGCGTCAGACAAATCCCTTGTCTCAATAAGGTTTTTGACCTCGACGACGACGTGGGCTTCGATCGATTGGCGTGTTCGAGGGGAGGGCGCGCGGGCCTGCTGGCTGCGTCGCAACGTGTCCGCCAGCTTTCGACATTCTCACGTGCTATAATTTGTGGCTTTCCAAGCTGCAATGCGCGCGCCCGTGAAAACCGAGCGGGCGCTTTTGCGCGTTCAAACGATTTCCAGGTTTCTATGACCCGCGCCCTTCGCAATATCGCCATCATCGCCCACGTCGACCACGGCAAGACCACGCTCGTCGACCAACTGCTTCGCCAGTCCGGCACCTTCCGCGAGAACCAGCAGATTGCGGAACGGGTGATGGACTCGAACGACATCGAAAAAGAGCGCGGGATCACGATTCTCGCGAAGAACTGCGCGGTCGAGTACGAAGGCACGCACATCAACATCGTCGACACGCCGGGGCACGCGGACTTCGGTGGCGAGGTGGAGCGCGTGCTGTCGATGGTCGACTCGGTGCTGCTGCTCGTCGACGCGGTCGAAGGCCCGATGCCGCAGACGCGCTTCGTCACGAAGAAGGCGCTCGCGCTCGGCCTGAAGCCGATCGTCATCGTCAACAAGATCGACCGTCCGGGTGCGCGGATCGACTGGGTCATCAACCAGACCTTCGATCTGTTCGACAAGCTCGGCGCAACCGAAGAGCAGCTCGACTTCCCGATCGTCTACGCATCGGGCCTGAACGGCTATGCGTCGCTCGACCCGGCTGCGCGCGAAGGCGACATGCGCCCGCTGTTCGAAGCGGTCCTCGAGCACGTGCCGGTCCGTCCGGCGGATCCGGAAGCGCCGCTGCAGCTGCAGATCACGTCGCTCGACTATTCGACGTACGTCGGCCGGATCGGCGTTGGCCGCATCACGCGCGGTCGTATCAAGCCGGGCCAGCCGGTCGTGATGCGCTTCGGGCCGGAAGGCGATGTGCTGAACCGCAAGATCAACCAGGTGCTGTCGTTCACGGGCCTCGAGCGCGTGCAGGTCGAATCGGCCGAAGCGGGCGACATCGTGCTGATCAACGGTATTGAAGACGTCGGCATCGGCGCAACGATCTGCGCGGTGGACACGCCGGAAGCGCTGCCGATGATCACCGTCGACGAGCCGACGCTGACGATGAACTTCCTCGTCAACTCGTCGCCGCTCGCCGGCCGCGAAGGCAAGTTCGTCACGAGCCGCCAGATCCGCGACCGCCTGATGAAGGAACTGAACCACAACGTCGCGCTGCGCGTGAAGGACACCGGCGACGAAACGGTGTTCGAAGTGTCGGGTCGCGGCGAACTGCACCTGACGATTCTCGTCGAGAACATGCGTCGTGAAGGCTACGAACTGGCCGTGTCGCGTCCGCGCGTCGTGATGCAGGAAATCGATGGCGTGCGCCACGAGCCGTACGAACTGCTGACCGTCGACGTCGAGGACGAGCATCAGGGTGGCGTGATGGAAGAACTCGGTCGCCGCAAGGGCGAGATGCTCGACATGGCGTCGGACGGCCGCGGCCGCACGCGCCTGGAGTACAAGATCTCGGCGCGTGGCCTGATTGGCTTCCAGAGCGAATTCCTGACGCTCACGCGCGGCACGGGCCTGATGAGCCACATCTTCGACTCGTACGCACCGGTCAAGGATGGCTCGGTCTTCGAGCGCCGCAACGGCGTGCTGATCTCGCAGGACGACGGTGCTGCCGTGGCCTACGCACTGTGGAAGCTGCAGGATCGCGGCCGCATGTTCGTGAAGCCGGGTGACGCGCTCTATGAGGGCATGATCATCGGTATCCACAGCCGTGACAACGACCTCGTCGTGAACCCGATCAAGGGCAAGCAGCTGACCAACGTGCGCGCGTCGGGTACCGACGAAGCCGTGCGCCTCGTGCCGCCGGTCCAGATGTCGCTGGAATACGCGGTCGAATTCATCGACGACGACGAGCTCGTCGAAGTGACGCCGCAGTCGATCCGCCTGCGCAAGCGTCACCTGAAGGAACACGAGCGTCGCCGCGCGAGCCGCGAAGGTGCGGTCGACTAAGCATTTCGACCGTTCGCTGCGTCACGGAAAAGGCTGCCTGCGGGCAGCCTTTTTTGCATCTGCGCGACGTGCAACCGGGTTGCCTGCAAAACACTGTTTCTGAGGGTCGTGGCAATCCGGCAAAACCCCGTCGCGCGGTGCTTTCAGGCACATTTCACCGTGAACTTCGGTATCGGTTCTGTGATATGCTGCGCGCACGCAAGTTTAGGTCCTTCCAAGCAAGACTTGATTCGCAATCCGCTAAACGGTCAGGCCGTGTCGCGGAAGGTTGAGTAACCCGCTATTTCTCGAGAAGCTCGAAGAAAGGTGAGCGTAAAATGTCAGATGTAATGAAGCAGTTTCAGCTGAACTCCTATCTGTTCGGCGGCAATGCTTCGTACGTTGAAGAACTGTACGATGCATACCTCAACAATCCGGCATCGGTGCCGGAGAACTGGCGAGAGTATTTCGACGCGCTGCAGAATGTGCCTGCAACGGACGGTTCGAATGCCAATGACGTCGCCCATTTTCCGATCGTCGAATCGTTCGCCGAGCGCGCGAAGGCCAATGCCTTCATTCCGCGCGAAAGCACCAGCAATCTGGCTGCGGCACGCAAGCAAGTGCACGTCCAGTCCCTCATCAGCGCCTATCGCTTCCTCGGCTCGCAATGGGCCAATCTGGATCCGCTGAAGCGTCGCGAACGTCCCGCCATTCCTGAACTCGAACCCGCGTTCTACGATTTCTCCGAAGGCGACCTCGACCAGACGTACAGCGCAAG
The DNA here is from genome assembly GCF_905232215.1 of Burkholderia sp. LMG 13014. Taxonomy (GTDB): domain Bacteria; phylum Pseudomonadota; class Gammaproteobacteria; order Burkholderiales; family Burkholderiaceae; genus Burkholderia. Next base: position 2,829 of record NZ_CAJNKE010000114.1, on the reverse strand, counting down.
CAACCTGTACTTCGGTTTCGACCAGGCTTCGCTGCGCGACATCGTCAAGGGTCTGCGCGACACGTACTGCGGCACGATCGGCGCCGAATACATGTACATCAGCGACCCGGAACAGAAGCGCTGGTGGCAAGAGCGCCTGGAGTCGATCCGCGCGACGCCGAACTTCTCGGCAGACGAGAAGAAGCACATCCTGAATCGCCTGACGGCAGCGGAAGGCCTCGAGCGCTATCTGCATACCAAGTACGTCGGCCAGAAGCGCTTCTCGCTCGAAGGCGGCGAAAGCTTCATCGCGGCGATGGACGAAGTCGTCCAGCACTCGGGCAAGCGCGGCGTGCAGGAAATCATCATCGGCATGGCTCACCGTGGCCGTCTGAACGTGCTGGTCAACACGCTGGGCAAGATGCCGGCCGACCTGTTCGCCGAATTCGAAGGCAAGCACGTCGACGACCTGCCGGCCGGTGACGTGAAGTACCACAAGGGCTTCTCGTCGGACGTGTCGACGGAAGGCGGCCCGGTCCACCTCTCGCTCGCGTTCAACCCGTCGCACCTCGAAATCGTGAACCCGGTGGTCGAAGGTTCCGCGAAGGCGCGGATGGACCGTCGCGGCGACGAAGACGGCCTGCAAGTGCTGCCGGTGCAGATCCACGGCGACGCGGCCTTCGCTGGCCAGGGCGTCGTGATGGAAACGCTGAACCTCGCGCAGACGCGCGGCTACGGCACGCACGGCACGCTGCACATCGTCATCAACAACCAGATCGGCTTCACGACGTCCGACCCGCGCGATGCGCGCTCGACGCTGTACTGTACCGACGTCGTCAAGATGATCGAGGCGCCGGTGCTGCACGTGAACGGCGACGATCCGGAAGCCGTCGTGCTCGCGATCCAGATCGCGATCGACTACCGGATGCAGTTCCACAAGGATGTCGTGATCGACATCGTCTGCTTCCGCAAGCTGGGCCACAACGAGCAGGACACGCCGGCGGTCACGCAGCCGCTGATGTACAAGAAGATCGCGCAGCACCCGGGCACCCGTGCGCTGTACGCCGAGAAGCTCGTGCAGCAGGGCGTGATCACCGCGGAAGACGCCGACGCCTACGTGAAGGCGTACCGCAAGGCGATGGACGACGGTCACCACACGGTCGACCCGGTCCTGTCGAACTACAAGAGCAAGTACGCGGTCGACTGGGTTCCGTTCCTGAACCGCAAGTGGACGGATGCAGCCGACACGGCCGTGCCGCTCGCAGAACTGAAGCGCCTCGGCGAACGCATCACGACGGTCCCGGAAAACTTCAAGGTTCACCCGCTCGTCGAGCGCGTGATCAACGACCGTCGCAACATGGCGCGTGGCGACCAGCCGCTCGACTGGGGCATGGGCGAGCACCTCGCGTTCGCGTCGCTCGTCGCATCGGGCTACTCGGTGCGCCTGACGGGCCAGGACTCGGGTCGCGGCACGTTCACGCACCGTCACGCGGTGCTGCACGACCAGAACCGCGAACGCTGGAACGACGGCACGTACGTGCCGCTGCAGAACATCGCTGAAGGCCAGGCGAAGTTCACGGTGATCGACTCGGTGCTGTCGGAAGAAGCGGTGCTGGGCTTCGAATACGGTTACTCGACCGCCGAGCCGAACACGCTCGTGCTGTGGGAAGCGCAGTTCGGCGACTTCGTCAACGGTGCGCAGGTCGTGATCGACCAGTTCATCTCGTCGGGCGAAGTGAAGTGGGGCCGCGTGTCGGGTCTCACGATGCTGCTGCCGCACGGCTACGAAGGCCAGGGTCCGGAACACTCGTCGACGCGTATCGAGCGTTTCCTGCAACTGTGCGCAGATCACAACATGCAGGTCGTTCAACCGACGACGCCGGCGCAGATTTTCCACCTGCTGCGTCGCCAGATGATCCGCCTGTTCCGCAAGCCGCTGATCGTCGCGACGCCGAAGTCGCTGCTGCGTCACAAGGAAGCGGTGTCGGACCTGTCGGAACTCGCGAAGGGTTCGTTCCAGCCGGTGCTGGGCGAAACCGACGGCGGCATCGACGCGAAGAAGGTCAAGCGCGTGCTGGCATGCTCGGGCCGCGTGTATTACGACCTCGTCGCCCATCGCCGCGAAGCGAAGGCGAACGACGTCGCGATCATCCGTATCGAGCAGCTTTATCCGTTCGCGCACAAGCAGTTCGAAGCTGAAATGAAGAAGTACGAGAACGCGACTGAAGTGGTCTGGGTGCAGGACGAGCCGCAGAACCAGGGTCCCTGGTTCTACGTCGAGCACCATCTGAAGGAAGGCATGAAGGAAGGGCAGAAGCTGGCATACAGCGGCCGTCCGGCTTCGGCCTCGCCGGCGGTTGGCTACTACGCGAAGCACTACGAGCAGCAGAAGGCCCTCATCGAAGGTGCATTCGGCCGCCTGAAGAGCGCATCGATCGCGAAATAACCGACGGAAGCGAAACGGGAAGGCGCCATGCGCTTTCCCGTCTCTTTTGGCCCGCCGGGCGCGTAGCGCGCCGCACCGGCCGAAGGAATCGCACGAACCTCGTCATTACCCAGATTAAGCATCCAGGAAAATCACATGGCTATCGTAGAAGTCAAAGTCCCCCAGCTTTCGGAGTCGGTTTCGGAAGCCACCATGCTGCAGTGGAAGAAGAAGCCGGGCGAAGCAGTTGCTCAAGACGAAATCCTGATCGAACTCGAGACCGACAAGGTCGTGCTCGAAGTGCCGGCACCGGCTGCGGGCGTGCTCGCGCAAGTGCTGCAGAACGACGGTGACACCGTCGTTGCTGATCAGCTGATCGCAACGATCGACACCGAAGCGAAGGCAGGTGCAGCCGAAGCCGCGGC
>NZ_CAJNKE010000113.1 GCF_905232215.1 Burkholderia sp. LMG 13014 | reverse complement strand
GGGCACGGCGCTCAGGTGCCGGTGGCCGGCCGCCGTGAACGCCTCGCAGATCGTGCGGAACCACGCGCGATCGACGACGGCCAGCACGCGGCGCCCGTCGGGCAGCGCGTCCGGATCGAGTGCGATATGGCAGCCGAGCGGATCCTGGATCAGCTGATCCTCGACGATGTTGGGCAGCGCCTGGCGCAGCTTCGGTCCCTTCAGCGGCGGCACGGTCGCGGCCAGCAGCAGCACGTCGCGCGCGGCGACGATCAGCACCGTCGCGTTCGCGCGCGGCAGCAGCGCGAGCGCGGCACGGCCGGCGCGTTGCACATGGCCGGCCTTGTCGACGAGCGTGAACGGCAGCTCGGGCCACTGCCATTCCTGCAACGGCACGGCAGGCTCGCGCGGCGGCAAAGAAACAATCAACGTGCTCACAAGAGCTCCTCTCCCGATTGGCGTCGTTATAGCTGGTCGCGGATGCGCACGACCCGTGTCGAGTGCGTGGTCGGATCACGATACACGAGCGAGGTGCGATCGACCTCCGCGCGATCGTGCTGGATCCGGCCATGCACGATGAAATAGCTCGAATTGACGTCGACGACGCTCGCGTCGAGCGTCACGTTCGGTGCACCGGCGCCGCGCAGCGCGAGCTGCACGTCGCCGACGTTGCGGAAAAACACGGTCTCGCGGCGCGACACGAGCGCCTGCGCAGACGACACGCTCATCCCCGGCATCAGCGCCGCGATCACCTCGGCCGGCGCGGTATTCATGTTCACGGGCGTCGTGGTCGGCAGCACGGTGACGAACGGGCGCAGCCGCGCGACCATCTCGGGCGTCACGCCGTCGACGTCGAGCAGGCTGTCGACGCCCGTCATCATCAGCGGTGCGGGCCCGCGGTCGCCGCCCGTCATGCCGGGATCGTCGGTGAAGCCGCCGCCGCCTTGCTGATCGGACGCCACCGGCACGGTGACCGGCGGTGCCGTGCCGGCACCCGGCAGCGTCGGCATCTGGAAACGCGTCGCCGAATTCAGCAGGCTCGCGCGCACCTGCAGCGCAATGCGCTTCGCCAACGCACCGTCGTAGCCGAGCGTCGTCAGCAGGCGCTGGAATGCCTGGACCTGCATGACGTTCAACTGCAGCACGCCGGGCGCCGGCGACGCCACCAGGTTGCGCAGGTTGAACTTCGCCTGCGCGTCCTCGATCGAGCCGGAGATATAGGTGTCTTCGCCGCCGGTGTCGTTGGGCGCGCCGATCCGGCCGAGGAAATCCGACAACTTGGTCTTTGCGATCGGTACGCCCCAGATGCCGCCGAGATACGTGATGCCGGGTGCCGTGTCGCCTTCGGAGCGCAGGATCATCCGTGTCCAGTCGAGCGCGCCGCGTGCGACCCACTGCGCCTGCGCGAGCATGCGCTGATTCTCGATGCGGCGGATCTGCACCTGCTGGCGCCACAGCATCCCCGACACCAGGATCGCCGACAGCGCGACGACGAGCAGCGCGGTGATGATCGCCGCGCCGCGCTGGCGGCCGCGTGCCGGTACGCGACCGGCGGCACGGGCGACAAGCCATGAGCGGTGAGGGCGCGCGCGCATCGTCATTCCCCGACGAGGAAGATGCGCGTGACCGGCACGCGCAGCGACGTCGCGCCGATGCTGACCTGCAGCCCCGTCACCGCGCGCGCAGGCGGCGCGTTGCCGAGCTGCGGCACCTTGAGCGCATCGTTGTTCTGCGCGAGCGCGTCGTTGGCCGTCTGCAGGTTGGTGGTCCAGCCCACGCGCGGCACGTACAGCTTCGCGTCGATCGCGCCGACGCCGCCCATCAGCGCGACCCAGCTCCAGCCTTCGACGCTGCTGTCCTTCAGCACGCTGCGCAACCGGTTCGCGTCGTCGATCGGCGGCGACGCATAGCGCACGACGCGCCCGCCGGCGATCCGGTAGCGGACCACCTGCAGCCGCGGCGCAGCGCCCGGCACTTCGAGTTCGCGGACGATCTGCAGCGTATTGCCGGCGACGCCGATCGCCGGCTGGCCGGCCTCGTCGTCGGTCGCGGCGAGCCGCGCGTCGATGCGCATCTGGTCGAACATCTGCGCGAACACGCGCTCGTCTTCCATCGCGGCCGCAACCTTGTCGCGTCCGCGCATGATCTGGTCGAGCCCGCGCCACGCGAGGATCGCGACCACCGCGAGGATCGCGATCGCGATCATCAGCTCGATCAGCGTGAAGCCGCGGGCGGAGCGGGCGAGCGGGTGGCGCATCGGCGCGTCAGAGCGGACGGCTGGTTTCATTCGCGACCACCGTCACCATCTGTGCGAGCACGCCGGTGTGCCCGGGCATGCTCACCGAAATCCGGACGCGCCGGAACACCGGGTTGGGCGTGGTGCTCACGCGCTGCGTGCAGACGAGCTGCACGTTGCCTTGCGAGCAGTCGAAACTCTGTTCGCCGATCTCCGGCCACGCATGCGTGAGGCGCATCTGCGCGAGCGCGTTGTCGGCGCTCCAGCCGGCAAGCAGCCGGTGATGAAGATCGGACGCGTTGTTCGCCATCGTGCCGACTGCGCGGATCGACGCGGCGAGCGCGACCGCGATGATCGCGAGCGCGACCAGCACTTCGATCATCGTGAAACCGCGCGCGCCGGAGGAAGTACTCCCGGGGTGGGCCGCAGAAAGCCCCCTCGAGGAAGGGCGGCGCGATGAAGCAACGGGGAAGGGCAGGCGACGACGCATCGTCATTGCACCTCGTAGCGGCCGTTGCCGGTGCCGACGATCGTCGCGCTGCCGACGGCAGAATGCAGCGTCACGCGCACCGGCGTGTCGATGCTCTCGATGCCGAACACGACACGATTCGCGTGCGTGTCCGACCCCGGATAGTCGATGTCGGCGCCCGTGACGCCACCGTCCCAGTCACGCGGGCGCAGCAGGTCGTCACGCAGCGGGCGCCAGCCGTCGGGCGAGCTCACGTCGAACCGGAAGCCGTGCGCGGTCGGCTGCCACGCGATCGGCCGGGCACGCACCTGCGCTTCGTCGCCGGCGGTCTCGAACAGCAGCGCGATGCGCTGTGCTTCCTCGCGCAGATCGGTGCGCGGATTGCGTGTGAGCGACAGCGACGCGAGCGACACGAGCAGCCCGGCGATCACCAGCACCACCAGCATTTCGAGCAGCGTGAAGCCGCGTGCACGATCACGCCGCACACCGTGCGACGCTCGCCCGCCGTCGGCACGCGCCGGTACGGACGCAGCCGCGCCGCGACGCACACGGCAAGCGCGGCCGCAGCGGGAGGTCGTGCGAATGGCGAGCATGAAGAACGGGAACGAAGCGTCGGGACGGTCAGTGAAGGCTTATTGCCACGAACCGATGTCGGAATCGTTGCCTTCGCCGCCTTCCTTGCCGTCGGCGCCGTAGCTGAACACGTCGATCTCGCCGTGTACGCCCGGGTTCAGGTACTTGTAGCCGTTGCCCCACGGATCGTTCGGCAGGCGCTCGAGATAGCCGCCGTCCTTCCAGTTGTTCGGGATCGGATCGGTGGACGGCTTCTGGATCAGCGCGTTCAGGCCCTGCTCCTGGGTCGGGTAGCGGCCGTTGTCGAGACGGTACAGCTTGAGCCCCTGCATGATCGTGCCGATGTCCTGCTTCGCGGCGATGCGGCGCGCTTCGTCCGGGCGGCTCATGATCTTCGGCACGATCAGTGCCGCCAGGATCCCGAGGATCGCGACCACCACCATGATCTCGATCAGCGTGAAACCGCGCTGACGACGCACGGCCGCGTTGCGGCGAGTGATCCACGTTTGCATGACTGACTACCTCTTTCCAAAAAATGTCGTTGGTTGCGTGACGCGCCCGACACATCGGACGATTGCCTGACGGCAACCTTCCGAACCCGCGGGCGCGGAGCACGCATTGTAAGGCGCGCATTGCCGAGGGCTTTCACCCAACGCAAATTTCATATACATCCGTACAATAGCGCGCATGAACGCGCTCTCGATCCGGATCCTCTCCCTAGCCCTCTTCGCGGGTTTGTGCGCGACGGCCACCTACTGGGTCGTCACGCTGTCGGCTCGCGAAGCGCCGCTGCCCGCCGCCGCCGCGCGGCTGCCGATCCGCACCGAGGACGCCGCGGCGCTCTTCGGCGGTCAGCTCGACAAGAATCCCGTGCAGGACATTCACCTGTTCGGCATCCTCGCGCTCGACCACGGCGGTGCCGCGATCGTCGGCGTCGGTGGCGAACCGCCGCGTGCCGTGTCGCTTGGCGCGGACGTCACGTCCGGCGCGAAGCTCGCCGAAGTCCGCCCCCGCTCGATCATCGTCGAGCGCAACGGCGCCCGCACCGAAGTCCAGCTGCCCGCCAACACGCCGTCCCCGGCGATCTACATGCGCTGAAGCAGAAGGCGACGGCCCGACCAACGATCAGGCCGTCACTGCACCATGTTGTTCAGCTCGATGATCGGCAGCATCACGGCCAGCACGATCACGAGCACGATGCCGCCCATCGCCAGGATCAGCAGCGGCTCCAGCAGGCTCGTCAGGAACATCGTGCGACGCTCGAGCTCGCGCGCTTCGCCTTCGGCCGCGCGATCGAGCATCGTCGTCACGTCGCCCGTCGCTTCACCCGAACGGATCAGGTGCACGAGCACCGGCGGAAACGTCTTCACGTTGTTCAGCGCGCGCGACAGCGCGGAGCCTTCGCGCACGCGCACGATCGCGTCGTCGATGTTCGCGCGCATCGCGCGGTTCGACAGCGTCTCGCCGGCCGCCTGCAGCGCGCGCAGGATCGGCACGCCCGCCGCGGTGAGGATGCCGAGCGTGCTCGCGAAGCGCACCGTGTTGTAGCCGCGCACGAGCTTGCCCGCGAGCGGCGCGGTCAGCACCCAGCGGTCGAACGCGAGACGCGGCCCGTCGCGCGACAGCGTCGACTTCACGAACCACACGATCAGCACGACCGCGATCAGGATCGCCCACCACCAGTGCCGCACGAAATCCGACAGCGCCATCATCACGATCGTCAGCATGGGCAGCTGCTGTTTCGTGCTCGCGAACACGTTGACGACCTGCGGCACGACGTAGCTCAGCAGGAACGTGACGATGCCGAATGCGATCAGCGTGACGATCCCCGGATACGTGAACGCCAGCAGGATCTTCTGCTTCAGCGCGTTGCTCTGCTCGATGTAGTCGGCGAGGCGCGACAGCACGATGCCGAGCTTGCCGGTGTGCTCGCCGGCCGCGACGAGCGCGCGGTAGATTTCCGGGAAGTCGCGCGGATGCTGGCCCAGCGCATTCGCGAGCGAATGGCCACCGAGCACCTCGGCGCGGATCGCGGCCATCAGTTCGCGGATGTAGTCGCGCTCGGCCTGCTCGGTCAGCACGCCGAGGGCTTCGTCGAGCGGCAGCCCCGCGATCAGGAGGCTCGCGAGCTGGCGCGTGAGGATCGCCTGTTCGCGCTGCGACAGCTTGCGGCCGAACGCGAGCCGCTGCGACCGCGCACCGCGCGTCGCACTGGCGGCCGGCTCGACGACGAGCGGCGTAAGGCCCTGCGTGCGCAGCTGGCCACGCGCGGCACGTGCGCTGTCGGCATCGATGACGCCTTTCTGCGCGCGTCCCGCCGAATCGATTGCTTCGAAACGGAATGCCGGCATCGCGCTATGCGCCTCCCGTCACGCGCAGCACTTCCTCGAGCGACGTCGCGCCCGACGCGAGCCAGCGCTCGGCGTCGTCGCGCAGCGTGCGCATCCCTTCCGCACGGCCGGCGGCGAGAATCTCGGCATCGGCCGCATTGCGGTGGATCAGCGAGCGGATCGACTCGTCGACCAGCAGCAGTTCGTATACACCGCGCCGGCCCGAATAACCCGAATGCCCGCACTTGTCGCAGCCGACCGGATGCCACACGGTGCGGCCTTCTTCCTGGCGTTCTTCCTTGCAGACGGGGCAGAGCTGCCGCACGAGCCGCTGCGCGAGCACGCCGAGCAGCGACGATGCGAGCAGGTAGGGCTCGACGCCCATGTCGGTCAGACGCGTGACGGCCGATGCCGCATCGTTCGTGTGCAGCGTCGCGAGCACGAGGTGGCCCGTCAGCGATGCCTGCACCGCGATCTGCGCGGTTTCGAGGTCGCGGATTTCGCCGATCATGATCACGTCCGGATCCTGGCGCAGGATCGAGCGCAGCGCGCGGGCAAAGGTCATCCCGATCCGCTCGTTCACCTGCGTCTGGCCGATGCCGCCGAGATCGTATTCGATCGGATCCTCGACGGTCATGATGTTGGTCGTCGCGGTTTCGAGCCGCGACATCGACGCATACAGCGTGGTCGTCTTGCCCGAACCGGTCGGGCCCGTGACGAGCACGATGCCGTGCGGGCGCGCGATCAGCTTGTCGAACTGGCCGAGCGTGTCGCGGCCCATCCCGAGCGCTTCGAGGTTCAGCCGCGCCGCATCCTTTTCCAGCAGACGCAGCACCGCACGCTCGCCGTGCCCGGTCGGCAGCGTCGACACGCGCACGTCGACCGGCCGGCCGCCGACGCGCAGCGTGATGCGGCCGTCCTGCGGCAAGCGCTTCTCCGCGATGTCGAGCTGCGCCATGATCTTGATCCGCGAGATCAGCGCACCGTGCAGCGCCTTCTTCGGCCGCACGACGTCACGCAACGTGCCGTCGACGCGAAAGCGCACGACCGATGCGTTCTCGAACGGCTCGATGTGGATGTCCGATGCCTGTTCTCGTGCCGCTTGCGTGAGCAGCGCGTTGATCATCCGGATGATCGGCGCATCGTCTTCCGATTCGAGCAGATCCTCGACCTCGGGGATGTCCTGCATCAGCCGCGACAGGTCGACTTCGCCTTCGACCTCGCCGACCACCTGCGCGGCGCTGCCGTCCTGGCGTGCGTACGCATGGTTGATCGCCTGCGCGAGCTCGTCGGCCGGCACGCGGTGCACGGAGATCGAGCCGAAGTTGCGCGCGATCTCCGCGAGCGCGGCGTCGCTCGTGCGTTCGCTGATCCACACCTCGAGCGTGTCGTCGAGCTGGTGCGCGATCAGCACCTGGCCGCTCTTCGCGAAGCCGTACGGCAGCAGGCGCGCGGCGAGCGGCGACGGCGGCTGCCGTTCGCCCGGCGCGCCGTCGTGGGCGGAAGAGGCGAGCACGTCGCTCACTGCGACGCTCCCGGCGTGGCCGTCAGCGGCTGTTGCGGCACCGCCTGCTGCGGCACGCTCTGCGGCTGCGCGGGCGTCGCCTCCGGCAACGGCTGCGCCGGAACCGGCACCACCTGGCGCTGCAGCTGCTGGCGACGCATCTTGTCGAGATCGAACAGGTTGCCCGCGGCCGTGCCGCCCTGGCTCGGGCCGATCGGCATCGGCGGGACGACCGGATCGTCCTTGTCCCGGATCACGTTGTTGTCCGACTTGTACGCACCCGTCACGCCCTGGATGTAGTCGTAGCGGTTGGACGTGACTTCCTGCGCGGTGCTGCGATCGGAGATGATCACCGGGCGCAGGAACACCATCAGGTTGGTTTTCGCGCGGATCTTCGATTCGGAACGGAACAGCTGGCCGATCCACGGGATATCGCCGAGCAGCGGCACCTTGCTGTTCGACACCTGGTAGTTGTCCTGCATCAAGCCGCCGAGCACGATGATCTCGCCGTTGTCCGCGAGAATCGTCGACTGGATCGAGCGCTTTGTGAAGGTCGGGCCGGTCTGCGCGCTCGTGGTACCCGCGACGACCGCCGAATCCTCGGTGTAGAGCTGCAGCTTGAGGATCCCGCCGTCGGTAATCTGCGGCTTCACGTGCAGCGTCAGGCCGACGTCACGACGGTCATAGGTATTGAATGCACTGTTCGTATTGCCGCTCGTCAGGTTCGAATACGAACCGGTCGCGATCGGCACGTTCTGGCCGACGACGATCTTCGCTTCCTCGTTGTCGAGCGTGATCAGGTTCGGTGTCGACAGCACGTTCGCGTCGCTCACGCCCGCGAAATACTGCAGCAGCGCACCGAGCCCCTGCACGCCGAACATGTTGTGCAGCCAGCCGACGTTGAGGCCCTGGCTCAGGCCCGCGATATTCGCGGCCAGACCGGCGGTGGCAGTCGTGCCGCCCGTCGTCAGGTTGATGATGCTGTTGCCCAGACCGGTGCCGGCCGTGGGTGCCAGGTTCGTGCCGCCGAGGAACTGGCCGCTCGCCACCTGCCACTGGATGCCGAGGTTGCCCTGCGTGTTCGAGTTCAGCTCGACGATCAGCGCTTCGATATAGACCTGCGCACGCCGTGCGTCGAGCTGGTCGATCACCGAGCGCAGGTTCCGGTAGACCGGATCCGACGCGGTGATGATCAGCGAGTTGGTCGCCGCATCCGCCTGGATCATCCCGCCCGGCTGGTTGTCGTCGCCCTTGTCCTTGTCGCCGCCGAGCAGGCCGCCGCTGCCGAGCCCGCCACCGCCGGACGAGCCGCCGTACGACGACGACGAGGATGACGAACCGCCGAGGCCGCCCGACGGCAGCGGCGGGGTGCCGGACGTGCCGGTCGAGAAGTTGCCGCTCGACGACGAGCCGCCATTCTGGTTGAAGCTGTTCGCATCGTTGGACGACGCCGACGAGCCGCTGTCGTTGCCGCTGCCCTTGCCGAGCATGCCGCGCAGCGTCTTCGCGAGCTTCACCGCATCGGCGTTGCGCAGCGCCACGACGTGCATGTTGCCGGGCACCGCGCTCGGCGCGTCGAGCTGCTGCACGAGGCGCTTCGCGGCCGCAAGACGCGACGCGCTCGAGGCGCGCAGCATCAGCGAGTTGGTGCGCGGGTCGGCCGTGACCGACACCTTCAGCGTTGCGTCGCTGTTGCCGATCGCGCCCGGGTCGAGCATTTTCTGCAGTTGCGCGGCGAGGTCGATCGCGTTCGCGTTGCGCAGCGGCACGACCTGCACCTGCGCGCCCGCGGCGCTGTCCACGCCCGCGATGATCTGCGCGATGCGCCGCACGTTGTCCGCGTAGTCGGTCACGACGATCGTGTTGTTCGCCGGGTAGGCCGTCACCGTGTTGTTCGGCGAAATCAGCGGCCGCAGCACGGGCAGCAGGTTGTTCGCCGATTCATTGTGCAGCTCGAACACCTGCGTGATCACCTGGTCGCCGCGCGCCTGCGGCGCATTGCCGACGTAGGTCGGCACGCCCTGCAGCTTCGCGTCGGCTTCGGGCACGACCTTCAGCACGCCGTGATCCTGCACGAGCGCGAAGCCCTGCATGCGCAGCGCCGACTGCAGCGTCTTCAGCGCCTGGTCTTCCGGCACCGGCCGTTCGGCCACGAGGTTGAGCTGCCCCTTCACGCGAGGGTCGACGATGATGGTCTTGCCGGTTGCGGCGCCGATCGCCTTGGCGACCTGGTCGATATCCGCATTCACGAAGTTGAGCGTGACCTGAGCGTAGGCGGCCTGCGAGACGATGATGCCGGCGACGATCAGAGTCGTGGCGACACGCCGCATAACGAAGCGATTTCTTGTCATGGATGAATGGGTCGATGCCGGCTCAGGCCACTTCCGGCGGTAGTGCTGGGATCCAAGTCCGAAAGAGGCGACATTAGCAGTTTTTCATGTCCGAAATATCACATTGATCCGAGGACTGTCTCACATACGACATGTATCCGGCGATCCGTATGCAATATGTAAGCATTGGCGCTATTCTCGGCATGCCGGCCATCGCCCCCGTTCACGATGAACCGACACGGAAATGCGGTATAACCGGGCTGCCGTATTCCTGTATGTCGCAAGCTGACGGACTGTCGGTATGATACGGGCGGCACGATTCTCGTCGCACGAATAACACGCACGGGTTTTCCCGACCCTCACGCATTTTCTTGTCGATTCCGCACCATGAACAGACGGTTCGTTTCGATCGCGTTGATCGCCGCCGGCGTGTGTTTCGCCAGCGCGAACGCTCGCGCGGACTGTTTCGACGAAGCCGCTAAATATCAGCAGGTCAATCCGCTGATCCTGCGCGCGATCGCGTGGCAGGAGTCGCGTAACCGGCCCAGCGCGCTGAACAAGAATACGAACGGCTCGGTCGACTACGGCCTGATGCAGATCAATTCGATCCACCTGCCCACGCTGTCGCGCTACGGAATCGGCCGCGACACGCTGATGGAGCCGTGCAAGAACGTCTACATCGCCGCGTGGCATCTCAAGCAGAAGATGAACCGCTACGGCAACACGTGGCAGGCCGTCGGCGCCTATCATTCTGAAACACCGTCGCTGCGCGACAAATATGCGCGGCAAATCGCCGGCATCCTCGCGCAATGGAAGCTGCTGCCGCCCGTGCAGTGACATCGCGCCGCGCCGTGGCCTGACGCCGTACCGGCCGGCCGGCGCGCGTTTGATGCACAATGCGGGCTCACGCCGCCATTTCGCCCGTCCGCGGGCCGATCGTGCCCCGGAAGGGCGCCGCGGCCGCTTTTTCAATTTTTCCGTTGGTGCATATCGCTATGAATCCGGCAATGAACCAGCCGTTGCCCGTCACCGTGCTGTCCGGTTTCCTCGGCGCCGGCAAGACCACGCTGCTCAACCACGTCCTCTCGAACCGCGCGGGCCTGAAAGTCGCCGTGATCGTCAACGATCTCGCGTCGGTCAACATCGACGCCTCGCTCGTGCGCGACGCGCAGGCGCTGTCGCATGTCGAGGAACGCCTCGTCGAGATGTCGAACGGCTGCATCTGCTGCACGCTGCGCGACGACCTGCTCGTCGAGATCCGCACGCTCGCGTCCGAAGGGCGCTTCGACGCGATCATGATCGAATCGACCGGTATCGCGGAGCCGATGCCGATCGCCGAAACCTTCACGTTCGTCGACGACGACGGCACGTCGCTGTCGGCCGTCGCGCGGCTCGACACGCTCGTCACCGTGGTCGACGCGTTCAACTTCCTGCGCGACTACGGCTCGGATGACGCGCTCGCGACGCGCGGCCTCGCCGCCTCGGAAGAGGACGACCGCACGCTCGTCGAGCTGCTGATCGAACAGATCGAGTTCTGCGACGTGTTGGTGATCAACAAGGCCGACCTCGTCGACGCCGACGCGCTCGCCCACCTGCAGCACATCTTCGCGCGACTCAATCCGCGCGCGCACCAGGTCGTGTCGACGTTCGGCAACGTGCCGCTCGACGAAGTGCTGAACACGGGCCGCTTCGATTTCGACGAGGCCGCGAATGCGCCGGGCTGGCTTGCGTCGCTCGATCACGATCACACGCATTGCGACGACCCGGACTGCCATGACGAACATCATGCGCACGTGCACGGCGAAGCCGACGAATTCGGGATCGGCAATTTTGTTTACCGTGCGCGCCGGCCGTTTCATCCGGCACGACTCTGGGCGCTGCTTCACCAGGAGTGGCCGGGCGTGCTGCGCAGCAAGGGCTTCTTCTGGCTCGCGACGCGCAGCGACATCGCGGGTTCGCTGTCGCAGGCGGGCGGCGTATGCCGGCATGGCCCGGCGGGTCTCTGGTGGGCTGCGCAGGATCGCGCGGAATGGCCGGACGACGACGAGCTGCTCGCTGAAATCCGCGCCGAATGGCACGGCGATCTCGACGATCGCGCAGTGGGCGATCGACGGCAGGAACTCGTGATGATCGGCATCGCGCTCGACGCGGATGCATGGCGCGCGAAGCTCGACGCATGCCTGCTGACCGACGCGGAATTCGCGCTCGGCGCGGCGGGATGGCACGCGTTCGACGATCCGTTCCCGGCGTGGGATATCGATTCGCACGACGACGACGATCACGGCAACACGCAGATCGTGCATGCGTAACGCGTCGTAAAAACAACCGTTAAATCTTGCAAGAGGGTAGCGGACTGTGGCAAAAATGCCGCGCGCACCCAACAAAAAACCCGCCGAAAGGCGGGTTTTTCTTGGAACAGGCGCTGGATTAACGCTTGTTGACGGCGTCCTTGAACGCCTTGCCAGCCGTGAACTTGACCGTCTTGGCTGCCGGGATCTTGATGGTTTCGCCGGTCTTCGGGTTGCGGCCCGTACGTGCTGCGCGCTTGCCCGAACCGAAGCTGCCGAAGCCGATCAGCTGAACCGCATCACCCTTCGACACGGCCTTCTTGATGACTTCGAGCAGCGTGTCCAGCGTTTCGCCGGTTTGAGCCTTGCTAGCGCCCGTTTGGGCGGCGACGGCGTCGATCAGTTCCTGTTTGTTCATTAAGGTTCCTTTATCAGGTTAGGTTGACACGAACAGCGCGAACGCGCCGATTATACGTGCGCGAACCGTGCCGTCGAGAGTCAGACTCCGACGACACAGCGCCGAATCCTGGCCCGCGCGACGCGCCTTCCGGTTAGCCGGTGGCCACCCCGCGGTACGGCGTTGCTATGATAGCGCAGCGCAAACCCAATAACGACAAGGGTTTCAAAGATTTTCACCGGTATTTCGCCGAATGAATCATCGACTGCCCGTTTTTTGACCAGCGCCAACCGGACAGGATACGCAGCGCGGTCCGCCCGTGCGCCGCCCCGTTGGCATTTTCCAACGACCGGTCGGACGGCTCCGCGCAATCCCTTGCCAGGCTTGGCTGCCACGTTTTTTGTTTCGCATGACCGACCGACTTGTTCCCGCCACGCTCGCGCTTCGCGACGACGGCACGCTCGTCTCGCCCGAGTTCGGCGACCTCCATCGCGGCGCGTCAGGCGCGCTTGCGCATCGCGTGTTCGTCGCGGGCAACGCGCTGCCGGCGCGCTGGCAGGGCCGCCGCACGTTCACGATCGTGGCGACCGGATTCGGCGCGGGCGGTAGCTTCCTCGCGGCCTGGGCCGCGTGGCGCGACGATCCCGCACGCTGCGAGCGGCTGCATTTTGTCGCAGTCGAACCGCATCCGTTGTCGCGCGACGACCTGCGCCACGCCGCTTCACACATCGTTGCGGACACAACCATATCGGCAGATGTCGATGCACTTGTCGATGCGTGGCCGATGCTTGTACCCGGTCTGCACCGGCTCGAATTCGACGAAGGGCGCGTGGTGCTCACGCTCGCGTTCGGCGACGCCGTCGACATGCTGGGGAAGATCGTCGCGCGCGCGGACGCGTTCTGCGTCGACGGCTTCGCGTCATCGCGCGACGCGGATCTCCGCTCGACCGACGTGGTCCGCGCGCTCTCGAAAATCGCCGGCGAACACGCCACGTTTGCAGCGCATGCGAATTCCGATGTGTTGAAACACGCACTCGGCAAAGCGGGTTTCACGTATCGCGAGGTCGACGCTCTGCTCGTCGGCGAATATGCGCCGCGCTGGCGCGCGCGCCGGCACGAGCCGCCGCTTGCACTGCCCGTTGCGACGCGCCGTGCGATCGTGATCGGTGCGGGCCTGGCAGGTTGCGCGGTCGTCGAACGCCTGGCCGCGCGCGGCTGGGAAGTCACGCTGATCGAGCGGCGCGACCGGATCGCGAGCGAAGCGTCGGGCAATCCGGCGGGCGTTTTCCATCCGCTGATGACACGCGACGACAACGTCGCGAGCCGGCTCACGCGCGGTGGCTTCCTGCACGCGATCGCACGCTGGCGCGCACTCGAACGCGCGGGCCATGCATTCGCGCGCAGCACGCACGGAATGATCCATCTCGCGGAATCGGCCGACGATTTCGCACGGATGCGCGACGCATTCGATGCATTCGGCGCGCCGTCAGACTATGTATCGCTGCTCGATGTCGATGCCGCGCGCGCGCATCTGAACCTGCCGGTCGCGCAGGGCGGCCTGCTGTTTCCGCACGGCGGCGCCGTCTGGCCAGCAGGCCTTTGCGCAGCTCAATACGCGGCGGCCGGCGAGCGCGTGCGCTTGCTCGCGTCCACCGGCGTGGCAAAACTCGAACGGCGGGGCGACGCCTGGCATGCACTCGACGACGCGGGCGGCACGCTGGCCGAAGCGCCCGTCGTCGTGCTCGCGAACGCCGGCGACGCCGCGCGTCTCGCCGGGCTGCAGCACGTCGCGCTGCAACCGGTGCGCGGCCAGCTCACGTTGCTGCCACCCGGCAGCACGGCACCGCTGCCGTGCCCGACGATCGGCGACGGTTACGCGGTGCCGCTCGACGACGGCACGCTGCTGATCGGCGCGACGTTCGAACCCGACGACGTCGATCCCGCGATGCGCGCGGCCGGCCACCTCGAAAACCTCGAGCGCGTGCGGCATCTGCTGCCGGGCCTGATCGGCGACCTGCCGGATCCCGACACACTGCGCGGCCGCGTTGCGTTCCGCTGGGTCGTCGGCGA
>NZ_CAJNKE010000112.1 GCF_905232215.1 Burkholderia sp. LMG 13014 | reverse complement strand
GCTCTCGATCAGCCCGCGGCTTTCCAGCACGAGATACGCGCGCAGCACGGTCGTGACGCTGAGCTGCTGCTGCCGGCTCGCCTGCCGCACCGACGGAATCCGCTCACCGGGCCGGTACACGCCACGCTCGATTTGCGCGTGGAGTTCGTCGGCCAGTTGTTCGTAGCGCTTCACCCGCCTCCCTTTCAAAAACCATTCAACAACACAGTTGCGATCCGCACTGTGCGAGTTGGCGCAACTGTACTCTTTTTTGAAGTGAACAGGTGTACACACAGCCGGACGGGGGCCGCGCGTACTCTGCAGCCATCGACCCCGACACCTGCTGCATCATGAAAAAGAAATCTGCCACCGCGCGCATCGAACCGTACACCCACCCGGCCGCCGGCTGGGGCGCGCTGAAAGCCGTCACGATCAACCTGATCAAGGAAAAGGTCGCCGGCGGCAACTACCGCACGCTGCTGCGCCAGAACCAGCCGGACGGCTTCGACTGCCCGGGCTGCGCATGGCCCGACCGCCAGCACGCATCGACGTTCGAATTCTGCGAAAACGGCGTGAAGGCGGTGGCCGCCGAAGCGACGAGCAAGCGCGTGACGCCCGAATTCTTCGCCGCACACACGGTCACCGAGCTGCTCGAACAGTCCGACTTCGAACTCGAACAACACGGCCGGCTCACCGACCCGATGGTGTACGACGCGCAGACCGATCGTTACGTGCCGATCGCGTGGGACGACGCGTTCGAACTGATCGCGCGCCATCTGCGCGCCCTGCCCGACCCGAACCAGGCCGCGTTCTACACGTCCGGCCGCGCCAGCAACGAAGCGGCGTTCCTGTATCAGCTGCTCGTGCGGCTGTACGGCACGAACAACTTCCCCGACTGCTCGAACATGTGCCACGAGGCGACGAGCCGCGGGCTGCCGGCGTCGGTAGGCGTCGGCAAGGGCACCGTCACGCTCGACGATTTCGAACACGCTGACACGCTGCTGATCTTCGGCCAGAACCCGGCCACCAACCACCCGCGGATGATGGGCGAGTTGCGCGAGTGCGCGAAGCGCGGCGCGACGATCGTGTCGATCAACCCGCTGAAGGAACGCGGCCTCGAACGCTTCGCCGATCCGCAAAGCCCCATCGAAATGCTGACGATGTCCGGCACGAAGATCGCGTCGACGTTCATCCAGCCGACGATCGGCGGCGATTTCGCGCTGATCAAGGGGATGGCGAAGCGCGTGCTCGAACTCGACGACGCCGCGCGCGCCGCCGGTGCGCCGCGTGTGCTCGACACCGCGTTCATCGATGAACACACGGCCGGCTTCGACACGTTCGCCGACGACCTGCGCAACGAAAGCTGGTCCGCGCTGACGGCCGAAAGCGGCGTACCGTACGAACAGATCGACAGCCTCGCGCAGCTCTATGCACGCAGCGAGCGCGTGATCGCGACGTGGGGCATGGGCATCACGCAGCACAAGCATTCGGTCGCGACCGTGCAGATGCTGACGAACCTGATGCTGATGCGCGGCAACATCGGCCGCCCCGGCGCGGGCCTGTGCCCGGTGCGCGGCCACTCGAACGTGCAAGGCAACCGCACGGTCGGCATCGAGGAAAAGCCGTCGCAGGCGTTCCTCGACCGGCTCGGCCAGGTGTTCGATTTCGAACCGCCGCGCCACCACGGCTACGACGTCGTCGAGACGATCGAAGGGATGCTCGAAGGCCACGTGAAGGTGCTGATCGGCCTCGGCGGCAACTTCGCGATGGCGACGCCCGACACGCCGCGCACGTGGGAAGGCATGCGCCGCTGCGACCTCTCCGTCCACATCACGACGAAGCTGAACCGCAGCCACCTGATCCACGGCCTCGATGCGCTGATCCTGCCGACGCTCGGCCGCACCGAGATCGACCTGCAGGACAACGTCGCACAAGGCGTGACGGTCGAGGATTCGATGAGCATGGTCCACGTGTCGTACGGAATGAACAAGCCGGCGTCGCCGAACCTGATGTCGGAGCCCGCGATCGTCGCGCACATGGGGCACGCGCTGTTCGGCAGCGGCAAGATCGACTGGCTGGCCTACAAGGACGACTACGCGAAGATCCGCGACGCGATCGAGGCGACGCTCGACGGCTTCTACGACTACAACACGCGCATCGCGCGGCCGGGCGGCTTCCACCTGCGCGTCGCGTCGCGCGACCGCGAATGGCTGACGCCGACGGGCAAGGCGAACTTCATCGCGCACGCGCTGCCGGCCGACACGCCGATCCAGCGTGCCCGCGCGCAGCACGGCGAACGCCTGATGACGCTGATGACGACGCGCTCGCACGATCAGTACAACACGACCGTCTACGGGCTCGACGACCGCTATCGCGGCGTGTTCGGCCAGCGCCGCGTGGTGTTCGCGAACCGCGACGATCTCGCGATGCTCGGCCTGAAGGCCGGCGACTGGGTCGACATGGAAACCGTGTGGCACGACGGCATCGAGCGGCGCGCGGACGGCTTCCTGCTCGTCGAATACGACATCCCGCGCGGCTGCATCGGCGCGTACTACCCGGAAACCAACCCGCTCGTGCCGCTCGACAGCGTCGGCGACGTATGCAACACGCCGACGTCGAAGTCGATTCCGGTGCTGCTGCATCGCGCGGCCGCGCCGGCGTCGATCGCCGCCTGACGGAGCGCGGCGATGATCGTTCGTCCGCGCGAGCACTGGCTGCGGATGCTGCTCGTCTGGAACGGCTCGGTGCTGCCGACCATCCTGCCGCAGCTCGTGCTGACGCTCGCGATCAGCCTGGTCGCGGTCTGGGGCGGCGGCCGCGTGCTCGGCGAGAAAGTGCCGCTGAACCCGACGCCGTTCACGCTGATCGGCCTCACGCTCGCGATCTTCGCGGGGTTTCGCAACAACGCGAGCTACGAGCGCTACCGCGAAGGCCGGCAGCTGTGGGGCGGCGTACTGACCGCCACGCGCACGCTGGTGTCGCAGGTGCTCTGCTACGGCGCGATCGACCGTGACGATGCGTCGCGACGCGCATTCGTGCGGAAGGTCGTCGCGTACGTCTATGCGCTCAAGCATCAACTGCGCGGCACCGATCCGGCTGCGGACCTGCGCGGGCTGCTCGACGATGCCACCTATGCGCGCATCGCCGGTTCGCGGTTTCGCCCGGTCGTGATCGTACATGCGCTGCGCGAAGCGTTCGCTGCGCGTGCCGATGCAGGCCGCCTCGCCGACACGCGGCTTTGGATGCTCGACGCGCGCCTCGACGATCTGGTCGCGATGGTGAGCGGCTGCGAACGGATCGCGTCGACACCGATCCCGTTTTCATACGACGTGCTGCTGCACCGGACCATCTATGCGTACTGCGTGCTGCTGCCGTTCGGTCTCGTCGATTCGATCGGTGCGGCAACGCCGTTCGTCACCGTGTTCGTCGCCTATACGCTGATCGCGCTCGACGCGATCGCGCATGCGATCGCCGAACCGTTCGGCGACGGACCGAACCATCTCGCCCTCGATGCGATGACGCGCCAGATCGAACGCACGCTGCTCGAACTGAACCGCGAGCCGCTGCCGGCGGAAGTGACGCCGGGCAAGGCCTATCGGCTCAGTTGAGCCGGCCGACTCAAGCCGACAGTGGCACCGGTGACGGCTTCCACACCGGCTGACCCACGGCCAGGGGCCGCGTAGCGCACGCTGATGATGCAGCAGTACCTGCGCCTTATATGACAGGGATCAGCGCGCAAACCTATGCCGCGAACTACGCTTACCCTTTCGAGGATCGACGGGTTCCGACCCGGAGAAGACGCTTGGCCCCGGTACACTACACCGCCTGCATCTGAAGCATAGCAGTCACTCACATTTCCTCAGGTTTCGGAATGCCGTAGATCTTTCGCACGAGTACGAGCAATGTTTGGCGTGCAATCTCTGCTTGCTATGGCGTGCTCGCAAGATCGCCAAACTGCCCTTTCATCTGGACAAATATCGCCCGCTTGACTGCTTTGTGAGCCTCGTCGCGGTCTTGGAAAAAATTGGCAAGTCTTCTCCACGACTCGATGTGAATATCTCGGTACGCCACAACATCAAAAGCATTCAATCCAATCGTATCGGCCGCTTCAATAACTGCGGAATCAAACGAGTAAGCCGGCCAGTCTTTGAGTAGAGCAGACTTTAAATCGTCTATGAACGCCTCCTTATCTTCTGCGGCACTAACGGAGCTCAGCCAGATAGAGCGCAATGCCTTAAAAGCATCGTACATATGGTCGCAGAGGTGAGAGCAGCATATATCCCACGATGAAGGTGATCCACCATACTGAGTTATCCATGCAGAAGCCAAATTCTTTAATCGTTCGTTATGTTTAGATGACTCCCCGAGGTTGTGGCTTTGTAATGTGCGAATCGCATGAACGGCGTCACGAGTTGCGCAAAATCGCTTATATGCGGCATTGTCGGATGCACGAAGCAAAGTCACTAGCCGCTTTAAAGGCACCGGGAATAGCTCGAACAGCGCGACGTACGACCACGCTATCATTCTCACAAAATACAACTCATCTCTCGGCTCTATCGGCTCGGTGACAGTAATATCACCGGCAACACCGCCGCCGTTAAGTTCGGTCGAGATGGGTGAGATGAGTAAGTTCAATTCAATACGTACTTCGCTGAACGCCACCATTCACTGCCCCCGATGATGAAAGACGTCCGCGATTGTTCCACGGTAGTTAAAGCTGATCGAGAAATTACGAACGGTTCGACCCAACGCGATCTCGGTCCTCGGGAAATCAGTTTCTTGTAGATCCACGTCACGATCGAGCTCCGGCACGCGGAGAGACCAGCGCCCGGGTCCCAGAGCTTTCACTATCACACCACTAAACACGATTGGTTTGCCAGTTGCATCGGAAATCGTATTCCGGTTGACAACCCTCCGGGCGTCTACGTACTCAGTATCACGCGCAAGGTTACGCCACGAAGCCATTGCCTGCTTCGGATCACCGTCGAGCCAAGTAAGAACCGCCTCAAGGTACCGATATTGCGGAGAGAAGGCCTCTGGATCACTTAATCGTAAGTCTGCAATAAATGTGCGAATTCGCTCCCGAGCATTGAGATCGAACGGAATCGGCTGTCTCAGTCCTCTAAAAATCCATCGGCCTGTCGCCTTCAGCCACTCCATCGCAATCAAAAGCTGCAAACAGCGTGGGTCGTGAGATACCTTTTCGTATACGCTCATTAAATACGCGATGGTGCGCTCTGCACTTCTAACCGCGTCTGCATCCCCGGTTTCTCCGTATAATGGACGGGTGGGAGCCATAGCGCGTGCTTTAAGATAAAAGCCAACGGCAGACCCTACAGCCTCAAGAGCGGAAAAAGCTGCTTCACTCAGTTTCACGTCTTGAAGTAATTCAGATGCCGCTACTCGCTGCTTGTTAAATAGTATTGCCTGATCCTTGGGCAGTGTCGTCGGGTCAACGACGTCAAGGGTCGCGCGAATATCCGCGAGCAACTCAGCGCGCTGCACTTCAGGAAGTCGGGGGGCCTCACGCAAAACACGTATTGGCACCCATAGCGAAATATCCAGCGGCTGATAGCTGGATACCCGTCCCGATGCCACTCTAATGGCATCGCGCGCAGCTCTGTAGCTGGACCAGACTACATTGTCATCATTGTTCGTTTGGGCGCTATCTAATGCGAGATAACCGTATGTCGCGGCACGTTCAGTGAGCAAATACTCTTTCGTTCGCTTAGCCGCGTATAGTCGATTGGAACCGGTCACGTCGATGGCTGTCAACGCGTAATCGACAGCTTGAGTCGCCTCTACTAGGGCCATCGCCTTTTTGTCTGGCGCCAAATCATGCGTACGAACATACGCTCGACGCAACGCCGATTCCTGCAAAATCAGACGCGCATTCAATACTCCATTTTTTTTCGCAAATCGGTAAGGCATCGCGCGACGTCTAGATATGCATCCTTATAACGCTCACCCGCCGGACCATCCGGCCCCAATGCAAATACGATCTCGGTGACAAAGTGAGATTCTTCACCATCTTCGCGACTAGCGTTATAAGCCTTGCTTATTAGTTCGATTATTCTGGTCGCCTCTGCGTGCGGCGTTCCCAGGCGGCGATTGCAAACAAGCTCTGCCTCAAGCTGCAGGCGAGCACTTACCAATAACTCGCTTTCGTCCTTCCCACCGTACTGCCAGCGGAACATATCCTCTCCTACGAATAGGTCCCGCAATGTTTCAACGTCGACAGAAATTAATATTTCATCATCTTTTTGTAAAAGAACGGTACGTAGAAGTAGATTTATCGGCACCGCCCGATAAAGGCGCGATGTCGTCATTACGTAGTCAATCACTCTAGCTGCAGGTGACGTCAAATCGATTTCAGACGCAGGAAAGCTTGGAGGGAAAAAAGCTTCCTCTGGCTCCCCGTAGCCCGCAGCTACCAGGGCAACGGCAAGCGCTCCTAGATCCATCTTTCTCCTTGGACGCGTCCCCTTTATTCGAAGCGCCGTCTCTAGTGCGCGCGCTTCTTTGCTTAAGCCATCGGCAATTCCCCCTCTGCTCTCAGGCAAACTCCAATAAAACTTGGCGAGAGCGTGATCGGTTTTCACGTCGTAGTTAGAACTGCGAGCAAACTTCGACATTAAGTCGCCAAGCTTGGCCTGCTCACCCCGGCTCAGCGAGGACCGGGCACAGGTTAATAGAGGATTACTGTCCTCGTCATCGAGCCGATAACTCGTTCCGACAACAACAACCTTGTGCCCGCTGCTCCGCAAGGCGGCCAGTAAATCGTCGTATCGCTGCGAAGGGTTGTTCGCATCGATAATAAGCAGAGTAACTCCGTCAAACCGCGCTACCACCTCGAGAAACGGAGAGACGTCCCCTGGCAAAGGGATTCTTGTCCCACTAACCATCAATACGGCGACTTTCGCCTCCGCGCGCGCCCGGATCGCGAGACGCCCCATAGCAACCGTCTTTCCAGTGCCCGATTGTCCATGCAAAACGAGGGCGCCTTTCTGGTCGTGATGCTTGGAAAGCGCCTTCTCGACCTTCAAATATAAGTCATCTTCGAAGTCTCGCTTAAACGCATAGCCCCTTCTAATTCCTTCGACGAGCGCACGCGGACCAATATTCGCAGCGTGAAAACTATGAAACGCGGATGATTCTAGGACCCCCTCAAACGGAGGTAAAAAACCCGTCCAAGAATTGTCAACAATTTGCGCTGTCGCCTCGACCATAAGCCGCAAATGCGGGGAAATCACGAGATTCTGGCCGCTATGCAGGCTTATGAGCTCAGGCTCGTCCCACCGTTCTGGAGATGCAATATCCCCGGAGGCGCGCAAAAGCGCGTACGTCTCGCCTAGCGACCGATCACCACGGATAACAATTCGGGCCTCGATAAGGTCGTGTAATGTCTCAGCGTTGTCCCCTTCTAGATCGTCCTCGCCAAACCAAATGACACCATTTTTCGGGGCACCAGATATTGCAGCTAGCAAATCTTCGGCGGCAAGCCAGTCCATTTTAGCGGAGTAGCCGTCAATTACGATTAGCCCCAATGCTGTTGCGCTGTCCTTAACGTTCAGGAGCATTTGCGACGAGTGCAAAAGACGCCGTTGCGCGAGCGCTTGACGAGTTATTGGCGGCTCTAACTCGGGGGTCCCTGCTCCCGCCCTCCCAAAAAGGTAAAAAAGAGGGGGGCGCCGGATACTCCGGATTTCCGCGGGAACTGGTTGTCCAAGTAGGATCGGTTCAGGCTCACGCCCGTTCGATCCAAACAAACCCGGCAGCCCTGGGTCTATGGAGGAAGTAAAGACAGCGCTAAGCGGAATGTCTGCGATAGTCGCTAGCGATTCGGAGGGCGTACGACGAGAGAACCGCTCCGCAACCCATTGATAAAAATCGGCCGGCAGGGCTTCACGAGAAAGTAGATCTGACCATCCGTTTCCCTCGCGTTCGGCCTTTTGGAGCGCAAGGCGCAGAACCGGGTCGCGAACTCCGTTAGACCACCCGGCCGTCTGCCCAAGTATTGCCACAATTGGCGCGCCCGATCGGAGGGCTTCGGCAAAGGTACCGATGGCAAGAGCCTCGTTATGTTGATTGCCGCTTTGCATCTTAGTCCATCCTCGAGGGAGACCACTGGGTAGAGTTAAACATTATATTCTTCACCAACCTTCTTCGGACTGTCCACTTCATGGCTTCAGCCGACTTTCGAATGGTGTAGCGAAGCCTTGTTACAAACGTCCCTTCATGACCGCATAGCGACATTACCGCATTGCAACGTACGTCAAAACAGGGAAACCCGGTGACCCGACGATATTTGCAGGCAGTAACCGCCCGACGAGGCAACGGACTACCGCTCATAATTCAGCCACCGCCGACGATCTGCTTAAGGTCAACTTCGGTCAGGGTTTCACATTCCCTTGCCTGGAGCCGATGGCCGCAGCAATGCGGCTTTGCACAGCGACGAGTTGGTCATCCGTGGTCGCCACCAGCCACAGACGTGCCTGCTCCTCGATTTGGCGGTTGTGATCCTTCAACGGGCCCGTCGCGGCGGCGGCCTTCCAGACGACCGGGGCGATTCGGCTTTTCCTGCCTGACGGCGCGCCTACCAGCAGGCAGTAAGGTCCCAGCGGGAGCGATACAAACGGAAGTGCCGGACTGGCACGCACGCGCCAGTCGATGAAGGGCGTGTCGCCGATAAGCAGCGGCATGGGCAAGCCGTGGAGCACACTGAAATCGTACAGCGCCAGTTGCTCCCGCATGCCGGCGTAAATACGCCGGATGTCGTCGATAACCGCCGCGCGGATCTCGTCATCGAACATTGGTTCCTGCGCGTATCGGGCAAACGCCTTTCGAGCCTCCCATTGATATGCGCTGAACAGGCCAATCTCCACGCAGTCCTGCACTGCGCGCTGGACATCCGCTACAGAACCGGCTTCCTCCGGCGTACCCAACTGCGCGGCCCGCAAAAACCGGGCAAGTCCAGCCTCGTGGATCGCAGGACCCTCCGCAGATGCATCGTCTTCAGCGCCCTTGCCAAGGGGCACATAGATATATTTCTCGGCCGCGAAATGCGACTTCTTGCCCTCGTCAAACCTGATTTCGCCATCAACGCAGTCCAGATAGCGAGTCCCGATTCGACCATGCTCCCAAACCCAATTTTTCAGGAGCGGACGTAGTGGATGCAGTCTGTCGTGATCGGTCATGGAAACCTCCAGGTTGCCCAGTATAGTTCCAAGTTGTCGATTGTTTCGTGGAGGACATCGCGATCAATCGGTCCACTACCGCCGTTGGAGCCCGCGCAGCCTCAACGGCTGTTTAACCGGATATCAGTGGTCCCGTGCCTACGCGCTGAGCGGCTACAGCGGCTTCAACGAACTGTACGAGCGCGGCAAGATCCATGAAGCTGCATGCCGGGACCACACCAGACGGTACGTCTACGAAGTCCACGACCGCACGCCTACCGAGGCGACCCGACAGGTGCCCGAATGGATCGGCGAACTCTACGGCGTCGAGGCCGACATCCGTGGCAAACCAGTTGGTGAACGGCGACGTGTGCCGCAAGAGAAAAGCGTGCTGCTGCTCGCGGCCATCAAGACGTGGATGACGGACAAGCTCGCCACACTGTCGAAGAAATCCGAACTGGCCAAAGCGATCCGTTACTCGCTCAACCAGTGAGACGCGCTCGTGCTGTACTGCGAATAGGGCAATGCCGAGATCAGCAACGCCCTGGCCGAAAACGCACTGCGCTGCGTGAGTTTGGGTCGCAAGAACTTCTTGTTCGCCGGCTCCGATAGCGGGGGCGAACGAGCTGCCGCGATGTACGGTCTGATCGGGACGGGCAAGCTCAACGGGATCAACCTACGCACCTACCTCGAATACGTCCCGACCCATATCGCTGGCCATCCGATTAACCGCATCGACGAACGGTTGCCCTGGAACGTGGCCAGAAAGCTGCGTCGGCAGGTTGACCCGCCGGCGTCAACTGACTGATTGCCACGCAGTGACAACCAGGTAGTCCGATGCCCGATCATGCCTCACGCGGGCGTCGTGTTGTGGACGGCCGTCGTGAGGTGCTTACCGAGCTTGCTCAACACGATGGTGTTCACGCACATCCCGGTAAAGCCTGTTTCCGTCTATGGCGTCCAGAGAACAGCGTGCATGGCTCCGCTCGCAGTATTCGCGACGCCAACCACTTGTCCATGATCGTTAATCCCCAAAGCTCGGCTGAAGGTACCACCCGGGAGCGTACCGAGATCGGACATCACCCCGCCTTGAAACAGAAAAGCATGCACGGCTCCGCTTGCGGTGCTCGCCTCGCCGACCACCGCACCGCGGTTGTTGATTCCGAAAGCTGCACTATAAGTGCCACCGGGGAGCGTACCGAGATCGGACATTACCCCGTTGCGAAGCAGAAAGGCGTGCAGGGGCCCGTTCGCGGTGCTCGCCTCGCCGACCACCTCGCCGAGGTTGTTGATCCCGAAAGCTTCGCTATAAGCGCCACCGGGGAGCGTGCCGAGGTCTGACATCACCCCGCTTTCAAACAGGAAAGCATGTGCGGGCCCGGTTGTGAAAACCGCCCAACCCACGATTTGACCGCGGTTGTTGATCCCGGTCGCTACGCTAAAAGCGGCACCGGGGAGCCAGGTCCCCCCCCCGTTTTCATACAGAAAAGCCGCTGAATGTGGACGACCGTGTCTGGGGCCAGCGTTGCCGACCACCTGGCCGCGATTGTTGATGCCGGTAGCGTCGACGCGGCTGTCAATAGCGATGTTCAGGCCGGTCATCACCCCTTTTTCAAACAGAAAAGCGTCCGTAGGCCCGACGCTCCTGATAGTCGAACTTCCGACCACCTGGCCTCGCTCGTTAATCGCGTAAGCTTGGCTGGATCCGCTACCGGAGAGCGTGCCGAGGTCGGTCATCACCCCACCTTCAAACGAGAAGGCATGCGTGTCCCCGCTCGCGGTGTCCGCTTGGCCCACCACTTGGCCGCGATTGTTGATCCCGGCAGCTTGGCTGGAGTTGCCACCGAGCGTGCCCAGGTCCTGTATGGCGACACTTTGGGCGGAGGCAGGCTGGAAGGCCGCGACAGCCAAAAGGGCGAAAGCCATCAGGACGCGGTGAACGTAGTAGCGCCCACCGCTATTTACTTTGCGTGCGGATTCCATCTTGATCCCCTTCCTGGGACATGGCCCACCTCGCAATCTGTCGCAGCCAGGGCCAAAGCTGCCGCGAAGGCTACCGACAGACTGTTCGGATACGTCGTGCTCATGACGCGCGCACCGATCAAGCCCAATTGACTGGAGGTATGCGGGCTTTGTCTAAAAACGCACTAACCCTCGCCCCTCCACGGCGCCTGCGTATCCAAGCTATAGGCGTGCCCGACGTGTTTGGGCATTGATTTCATTGAAAAAAAACCGGCGATTGGTTATGGCTTGGTTGAGAAAATCGAAATATGTTTCATGCACGACACGGCGCGGACCTCGCCAAACCGTGGAGCGTAGACGAAGAGCCTCTTTGCGCTCGTCGATATTGGCTTCCGGCGAAAACACGATGTGTTTCAATGCTGGGACGCGGCCAAGCTCGGACGCCGGCGGACAAATCGCGATCGTCTCCATGATTGGCGATCGTGGACGCGATCTCATGCGATGCCCAGGTTAGCCCGGGATCATGCATGCCGAGCGTGCGGAACGGGAAACGGCCTTGGCGAGGCGCTTACCATTCGGACATGTGCCAGCGCGTTCCCCCGCAATAGATAAAAATCTGACCAATGATTTGGAAGTCTGCAAAGAATGACTGATTGCGGCGCACTAGCCAGTCGCCACAACCTGCGCCGGTGTCAGGATGGCGTGAAGGCAATGGTGAACAAGTGGCCCGACAAATTGAACCAGTGCCGGCTGTAACGTCGCCGGCACGGTTAAGGCAAACGAGCCGTCGAATTGCATTGCCTAACGAACGACCGCTATGGTTGGCCAAGCCGACGTTCCAATGTCCTCGTGGCCGCGTGGACGAACGGCCGTAGATGGCCGGTAGCTGTCCTCGCCATCAGCGACAACTGCCGAATGACGAATATCGAGCTGCCCCTTTGGGCTGCTGAAAAACTCGGGCTATATCTAGCCGATCCAAACTTCCGTACCGATTGGAACCTCGGGCTTGGATAGCGCTTCAAGCATGCACGACCAGCGTCGCTCCCGGGATCGCGGAGATGACTTCGAGTGGTTTTATGCAAGCAGTCTGAAGCTCGAAGACGCTAGCTGGGAGTTTTCCACGCACTGCGCGTGACAAAACGCCGCCGACTCCGCCGGCAGTCTGAAGACAGAACGAAAACAGTGACATGAGCGACAGCAAATTATCAGATGAAGATCTGGCGCGAGCGGTCTCGACCTACCTCCTTCGCAAGCAATTCCGGCCGGGCAAACCTTGCGTAAAAGGCAATTGAGACCAATGCCATCATTGGACGTCCTCACCGCCGCCAATGGCTTTGGAGGATTATTCATTAGCCGGAAGTGCCGAGAAATCGGAAACCGCTATGACACGTGCAACCGTTTACCGATATAGGTGGTACGACCTTTCCACCGACACCAACGATGTCCGCCCGATGCGCGGAGCGCGAGCCAAATGCAGCATTCGTGCAAGAGCTGGAGGAGCTTTTACGACAGTGCGATGACGATCGCCGGCTGCTGCGCTGGCACCGACAGGGTCATGCCGCAATGACGGCGATTATCGACCAATATGCTGCTGTGAGACACGAATTGGCGATGCATTGAGCATTAAATGCTGACGCTACCCCATCGTCAACGTCAAGAACCTGGGCATGACGTTCGACGGTCGCCCGGTTGTGTCGGAGGGAGATAAAACCGCTTGCGGCGCAATCCTCATTGCTTCGCGATCCATTAATCCGCACGCGCATTTTCGAGTACCACACTGCGATCTCACTACATCGTTATTTTTCTGCGCGCCATCATTATCTTCACCTTGATTCCATTAATGTTGCCTGACGCACTGACGCATCAGGTTCACGACCCATAACGTCATTACGCTTCACCCAACTTCACACCCAATAAGAGCTCCGATATGAATCGATCATTCCGAATCGCCGCCGTATCGATCGCCGCGCTGTGCGCTGCGTCATTCCAGATCGCGCAAGCCGCGCCCCCCGACGTCACGGTCTATCCGCCCGCCAATGGCAGCGATCAGTCCGATGCGCTGCAGCAGGCGTTCGACGCGCTGCAGCCCGGCCAGCGGCTCGTGCTCGCGCCCGGCCAGTACGTGGTGAGCCGCTCGCTGACCGTGAAGAATCCGCAGGTCGTGATTTCCGGCTATGGCGCGACCCTCAGCGCCACCCGCAGCGAAGACCAGACCATCGTGATGAGCGGCAAGAACTCGACGCTCGTCGGCGTGACGCTGGTCGGCACCGGCACGACCCGGCTGACGACGCCCGAGTCCACCAAGGTCGAGGTCACCGGCATCGGCGTGCAGGTGCTCGACGTCTCGGTGCGCGGCGGCAGCAGCGCCGGGCTGTTCGTGTTCGGCGGCACGGACGTCGCGCTGGTCGGCAACGACGTGCGCGACACGCTCGCGGACGGCATCCACACCACCTACGGCTCGCGCAACGTGCTGGTGCAGGACAACACCGTGACCGGCACCGGCGACGACCTGATCGCGGTCGTCAGCTACATCCCCGACGGCGCGATCAGCAGCAACGTGCTGATCCGGAACAACAACGTGTCCGGCAACTACTGGGGGCGCGGCATCACGGTGGTCGGCGGCGCGGACGTGACCATCACCGGCAACACGGTGCGCGGCGTGGAGAAGGCAGCCGGCATCCTGGTCGGCCAGGAGGACGGGTACAACACCTACGGCGCGACCAACGTCGTGGTGTCGAACAACACGATCTCCGACATCTCCTTGCCCAATCCCGGCAACACCCGGCCGGAAACCGGCATGGCCGGCATCGACCTGAACACCTACTCCGGTAAGGTCACCCGTGTCGCCGTGCTGGACAACCGGTTGTCCAGCGTCCGGTACTCCGGCGTCCGCGCGCTCGGCAACGTGTGCCAGTTCCGCATCGAACGCAACACGCTCACGTCGATCGGCGGCACGGCGCTCGACCTGATACAGGCCCCCAGCTGCGCACCGAGCCAGATCGTCTGCACGGCCAATACGCTCGATGGTCGGGCGTTGACGCCAACGGGCTGCGTGGCGAGCG
>NZ_CAJNKE010000111.1 GCF_905232215.1 Burkholderia sp. LMG 13014 | reverse complement strand
GGCCTCCAGATCGCGACGGCTCGCACCGTCGCGTGCCTGGATCGACATCCCTTGCTGGACCGTCACGTAGTACCGCGCGATCGCGTCGAGGTTCGCTTGCGCCGCGATCTCGCCGGTCGCGACACCTTGCGTGAGGCGTTCGCGCAGATTCTCGACCGTGCGCTCGCGCATCGCGATCAGCGTTTGCCTGACCGTATCGGAACGCTCGGCCGGGTGCAGCGCCGACAGCACGATCAGGCAGCCTGCCGGCTTCGACCGCCGCGTGAACACGCGTGCGGTATCCATCAGGTAGTTCCGCACGGCGTCGTGCGCGCTAACGGCCTGTTCGACGCCCCCCCAGATTTCTCGCCCTTCCGTTGCGCCGTAGTGCTCGAGCGCCTGCCGGAACAGCGCTTCCTTGCTGCCGAACGCCGCATACAGGCTCGGCGACGCGATGCCCATCGCGGCCGTCAGGTCGGTCATCGATGCGCCTTCGTAGCCGAGGCGCCAGAACACCTCCATCGCGCGATCCAGCGCCGCTTCCTTGTCGAAGCTTCTCGGTCGGCCTCGCTCAGCCATTGCATCCGTTCCTTCATCGATATCTGTATCGATCGATAAATTAAATCAATTGACTGTGCCGCGCAACTTGCCACATTCTGTGTCGGTCGTTACATAAATGAGGAAAGGAACCGACATGAACCGACTTCAGGGCAAGCGTGCACTCATCACGGGCGGCAGCCGCGGCATCGGTGCGGCGATCGCGAAACGGCTGGCGGCCGATGGCGCGGACGTCGCGATTACCTACGAGAAATCGGCCGAGCGTGCGCAGGCGGTCGTCGCCGGCATCGAGGCGCTGGGCCGTCGCGCCGTCGCGATCCAGGCCGACAGCGCCGATCCGGTGGCCGTGCGCGACGCGGTCGATCGTGCCGCGGAGGCGTTCGGCGGTCTCGACATCCTCGTCAACAACGCGGGGATTTTCCGGGCCGGCACGCTGGACGACCTCACGCTCGACGATATCGACGCGACGCTGAACGTGAACGTGCGCGCGGTGATCGTCGCGTCGCAGGCGGCCGCGCGGCATCTCGGAGAGGGCGGGCGCATCGTGTCGACCGGCAGTAGCCTCGCCACGCGCGTGCCCGATGCGGGGATGAGCCTCTATGCGGCGAGCAAGGCCGCGCTGATCGGCTGGACGCAGGGGCTCGCGCGCGATCTGGGCCCGCGTGGCATCACGGTCAATATCGTGCATCCGGGGTCGACGGATACCGACATGAATCCGGCCGACGGCGAACATGCCAGCGCGCAGCGTTCGCGGATGGCGATTCAGCAGTACGGCAGGGCCGACGACGTGGCGGCGCTCGTCGCGTTCGTCGTCGGGCCGGAAGGTCGGTCGATCAACGGGACCGGGTTGACGATCGATGGCGGTGCGAACGCGTGAAGACGCGGACGCCTGGCGTGAAGTGACCGGGCGGCGTTGCGCTGGCTATCAGCAGCCGAGCCGGTGATGCTCGGTTTCGAGATCGGCGCGCTTGTCGTAAGCGCGCAGTTCGTTGCGCGGCTTGCCGTCCGGGCCCATCCCGCGCACGATCTTCTGGCCGCGGTCGGGGGCGTGCGTGACGGCGTCGATGCCGGCGGCCAGTTCACGGCAGCGTGAGTTGGGAGAGGGGGGTTCCGCGCGTGGTGCCGCTGCGTTCGTGATGTTGGCGATGCCGGGGCTGACATAGTGTGGCTTCGCCGGCGCGGTGATGGTCTCGGCGGCGGTAGCCGTGCCGGTCATCGCTGAAAGCGCGGCGAGTGCCGCGATCGCTCGAATCATTGCGTGAGTCCGGATGCTGAAGAAGGTTCGGAATTCTACGCAATATGAGGTGTGGAGCCGTGGGGATCGGACGGGTTGCGATCGTGTGTCGCAGGGGATGCCGGCGGCTGAATATGCGTCGATTCGTATGCGATGCTGCCAGGCAGTACGCACGCAGCAGTGCATGCGGAAAGCAAGAAGCCCGCTTGCTTTCGCAGAGCGGGCTTCGGTATTGGTTGCGGGGGTAGGATTTGAACCTACGACCTTCGGGTTATGAGCCCGACGAGCTGCCAGACTGCTCCACCCCGCGGCGCGTAGTGTACTGGGGCTGATGTTGAGAGTCAATCGATCTTTGCTCGCAAGTCGAACGGAATCGGTGGTCTACCGAGCGCGACGAGTCGATTTGGCGAGTGTGTTGAATGCTCGTGCTTCCCGATCAGCTTCAACGTCAGGCGCTTTTCGTCGCTGTCGTTGCCGTACTTGATCGTGGGAAAGTGGATGAAGGTTGGCGACTTGTCCGCCGTGGAGGCGATGCTGTTAACGCAGGCGAACACGCTGGACATGGTTTTCAATCAACTGGCGCGCAAATCGGCGCACTGCGAGTATCTGAACCAGATGGAGGCGAACCTACGGCTAGCGCTCAAAGCGCAATCTCAATGTCGCGCGACGCTCGAGGCGCTGGCCGAGATTGAGAACCCGCGCAACATCCACATTGTGCAGTGGGCCAACATCGCGGCGGGTCATCAGCAGGTCAACAATACCTATGCAGGTATGCAGTCGCATACGGATGCCATGCGCACGGGAAATTTTGAGCGTGCGCCCAACGAGCCATTAGCCGACAAAAGGGCGGCGCGACATGCCGCGACACTGGACACCGGAGCAACGGAAAGCGCAAGCCGAGGCAATCAGGCGCTGGCAACCGCGGACGAAGGCGACCGGACCTGGGACGCAAGCAGGTAAAGCCAAGGTGTCCATGAACGCCTGCAAGGGCGGACACCGTGAGTATCCGCGGGAGCTATCGGGCAGGTAACCGCCGAGCTGTGGGCGGCGCGCGAGATGGTCCGGCAACTGCACAAGACCGAAGGGTTCGGACCTTCGACCCTCTGGTCCCGCATCAGATGATGAAACGAACCGCAGAAGCGCGCCAGATAGAGCGATCCGCGATGCAATCCCTGACAAGTTGCACAGAAAACAAGCGCGCAGCCATGCGGGTTTGCGGTCAACTTGAGGGCAATTATTAGGGAAATATAGCGGGAGCAAACGAGCATGGCCGCGCTAGGCCTCGACCATCCCTGCCATCGCCTCGCCCCGGCGACGTCGTATAGAATCCGTCGACACGATTCTTCATATCAGTCGTATGGCCCAAAAAAACAACTTCGACTTCGTCCGAATCGTCGCTGCGCTCGCCGTGCTCGTGAGCCATGCGCGGCCGATCCATGACGCGACCTTTCCGCTGGGAGACCTGGGCGCCGCCGCCGTATTTGCTTTCTTTGCGGTCAGTGGTTATCTGGTGAGCGCGAGCTGGGAGCGCGACCCGCATCCGTTCCGTTTCCTGCTGCGTCGCGCGCTGCGCATCCTGCCCGGCTTCTTCTGCGCGATCCTGCTTGCCGCCTGCGTGGTTGGCCCGATGCTCACGACGCTGCCCGAGTCGGTTTATCTCTCCGACCCACGGTTCGCACTGTACCTGCGCTCTCTACTGCTTTACCCGATGCGCTTCGTATTGCCGGGCGTGTTTGAGCACAATCCGCTCGCGAATAATGTGAACGGTTCGCTGTGGACACTGCCGCTAGAGGCGACGATGTACTTCGGCTTGTGCGCGCTCGGCAGGGCGCTCTACTTTGTGCGCAGGGCTACCGTGCCAGTTCTTGTCGCTCTGCTCGCGGCCGGATGCTGGTTGGAGATTCACCCGCCATCAGGAAACTTTCTCATGATGGACGCGCATGAGTTGGTGCGCGCCGGGATCAGCTTCGCGACCGGCGCGCTGCTCTGGCATCTGCGTACGCGCATCCCGCTCTTCTCGTGGGCATGGCTCCCTGTTGCCGCCGCGATCATCATGACTCGCGGCTCGGCGGTCGAGATATGGCTGCTGATGCTTGCGATCCCTTACGCCGTCATATCGTTTGCCGTGACCGAGACGCCCTATCTCAGCCGGATCGGCGCGCTAGGCGACCCGTCCTTCGGCATTTATGTCTACGCCTTCCTGATCCAGCAAACCTTGATGGCGCTATTCCCGCACATCGGGTTCGGGCCATTCGTGCTTGCGTCGATCATTCTGTCGGTCGCCTCCGGTTACATGTCTTGGCACATCATCGAGAAACCTGCGCTACGGCTTAAAAACTTCGCCGCGCAACCGAATACGGCGAGCGGTAACGAAACCAACCGCCGTGCAAGTGCTGGTTGAAAACGACGCGTACGCGACCAGATAGACCGCGGTCGTCGACGCTACGCTGATGCGCGACCGTGGCGCGGCAATTGTGCTGGCGAGGCCCGTGACATGGGCCTCTTCGACGGCGGCATGGGAATCCGCCGGGCCCAGTGTGGCCGAGGTCGTGCTGATGCCGGAAACCTGTGCGCCCATCACCGTACTGCCAGCCGGCAGAAACCCCACGCGCCCCTCCATATCCCGGTCTCCGGCCGTCAGGGAGATCGAGGTGACGTTGGCATAGGTGCCTGTCGCGAGTGAGACTGGCGTCGAGGAGTTGGTCTGACAACCGCTCGGCGAGCCGCCATTCGTTACCTGCGCGCAGATGTATTCGCCGACGCTGCCCGCGTTTGCGTTGTTATTGGTCGTCGTGCCGACTATGCCGGATGTCTGCGTGGGCGTGATGGCGCCGGTCGCCGTCAGCGTCGTGACGGTATTGCCGAACGACGGATTGGTCGAGAGGCCATTCGAAATCAGGAAGCCGCCCGACGTTCCGGGCGAGATGAACGTGAGCCTGGTCGAATTGCCGATCGCGACATCGTATTGCGTGACGCCCGTGAGGACCACCGCAGACGGACCGCCCCAGGCCGGCGCGCTCGATGCGCCGGTCGAGACGATCGCTTGGCTTGGCATTGCGTATTGCCATGTCGGCAAGAGCCATGTCCGCTCCTCTGCTGGGGTTCCGTTTGAGCGATGTGGGGGGCGGTTTGGGGTGGGCTGAGGAACCCCCGAAAGAACCTCCACCGATGCGTTGCTTTGGCTGGGGGGCTTTGCAGAAGTTTGCAACAAAGAAACCGCAAAGCTATGCTGGGCGGGGCTTTTGTCGTGAGACGTGGGAGGCGCTTGGAACTGAGATGGTCCCCCCGACAGGAATCGAACCTGTATCTAGCGCTTAGGAGGCGCTTGTTCTATCCATTGAACTACGGGGAGAGCCATGTCCGGGTAACACGCATAAAAAACGCGAACCGGACGGCAGTGTGGACAGCGCGCAGAGTATAGCAAACGCGCGGCGCGTCGGCGGGGCGGAATGCATGCCGACGCGCGTGATCGCGTGATCAGCCGCGATCGGAAATCAGGCAGTCAGCGAATCAGAAATCGACGACAACAAAATCTTCCTTGCCCACATCGCACAGCGGGCAGCGCCAGTCGGCGGGGATGTCGGCGAAACGGGTGCCGGGCGCGATGCCTTCGTCGGGCAGCCCTTCCGCTTCGTTGTAGACCCACCCGCAAATCAGGCAGACCCAGCTCTGGTATTCGGTTACTTCGCTCATGTAGCGCTCGGGAAAAATGGAAATCCGGTGATGCCATCCGCAGCGTCGCCGGCGGACGAAAGGCGCAATGGTACCGGAATTTCGCCGAACGGCTCCGCAACGTCGTTTTAAACGTACGCATCGCGAACAATGCAACCGAAACACGGTTGCCGTTCGCGAGGTGTATGCTTCCGGGGCTGTCCAATCATAAGGAGAATGCGATGCTGAACAGAAAGTGGATCGCAGGTGCGGTATGCGTGGCGGCAATGGCCGTGTCGACGGTCGCGCGGGCCGAGGCGCGCGTGTATTTCGAAGCGCCGAGCGACGGCGCGACGGTGTCGAATCCGGTGCACGTGAAGTTCGGGCTGGAAGGGATGGAGCTTCGGCCCGCCGGCGACATGACGCCGAATACCGGCCATCATCATCTGCTGATCGACGGCCGGCCGATTCCGAAGGGCGACGTGATTCCCGCGAGCGAGCGCTCGCTGCACTTCGGCAAGGCGCAGACCGAAACCGAAATCAAGCTGCCGCCCGGCCAGCACACGCTGACGCTGCAGTTCGGCGATGGCGCGCACCGGTCGTACGGCCCCGAAATGAGCTCGACGATCACGGTCAACGTGAAGTAATCGCCCGTGTCGCGTACGGGCGCCCGAGGCGTCCGGCGCGGAATGGTCGATCGGCCGGCCGCAGGCATCCGGCCGACGCGGGCCTTTTGCCCAGAACTCGCGCCCGGCGTCCGCTACCGGAAGCCGGGCGCACCCGGTGTGCCATCGCATCGCGTCGAAGCGCTTCGATGGACGCCGCCTCCCTGCCGCTATAAGCACGGTTCAACCCGCCTCTCAACCCGTTTGCCGGCCTTATCCGTTCGGCCATACCGGTGACGCCGCTCGCGACCGGTACAATGGGCGCTTCCGATTTCTCTCTTCGCCGTCTCCCCATGTCGCTCTATTCCATTTCCGGCGCGCAGCTCGCGTTCGGTCACGTCGCGTTGCTCGATCACGCGGATTTCTCGCTGGAAGCCGGCGAGCGCGTCGGCCTGATCGGGCGCAACGGCGCGGGCAAGTCGTCGCTGCTGAAGATCGTCGCCGGGCTCGCGAAGCCCGACGACGGGCTGGTCACGCGCCAGCAGGAACTCGTGACCGTCTACGTGCCGCAGGAGCCCGAATTCGAGCCGGGCGCGACGGTGTTCGATGCAGTCGCGTCGGGGCTCGCGCACACGCGCGAACTGCTCGAAGAATACGATTCGATCGCGCACCGCCTCGCGGATATACCCGAAGGCGCCGAGCACGATGCGCTGCTCGCGCGGATGAACGTGCTGCAGTCGTCGCTCGATGCGCACGACGCGTGGAGCTGGCGCACGCGCGTGTCGATGACGCTCGCGCAGATCGGCCTGGCGGACGTCGACGCGCCCGTCGACGCGCTGTCGGGCGGGATGCAGAAGCGTGTCGCGCTGGCGCGCGCGCTGGTGCTGCAGCCCGACGTGCTGCTGCTCGACGAACCGACCAACCACCTCGACTTCGACGGTATCCGCTGGCTGGAAGAACTGCTGGTCGCGCAGCGCGCGGGCCTGCTGTTCATCACCCACGATCGCGCGTTCCTCGACCGCGTCGCAACGCGCATCGTCGATCTCGACCGCGGCCGGCTGCTGTCGTACCCGGGCAATTTCTCCGCGTACCAGACGCGCAAGGCACAGCAGCTCGAAATCGAGCGCGTGGAAAACGAGAAGTTCGACAAGCTGCTCGCGCAGGAAGAAGTGTGGATCCGCAAGGGCGTCGAAGCGCGCCGTACGCGCAGCGTCGGCCGCATCGCGCGGCTCGTGCAGATGCGCAACGAGCGCGCGGAGCGCCGCAACACGCTGGGCAACGTGAAGCTGGATGTCGCGCAGGGCGAGAAGTCCGGCAAGATCGTCGCGGAGCTGACCGACGTGACGAAGCGCTACGGCGGCCGCGCGGTCGTCGATCGCTTCTCGTCGACGGTGATGCGCGGCGACAAGATCGGCTTCATCGGCCCGAACGGCGCCGGCAAGACGACGCTGCTCAAGCTGATTCTCGGCGAACTGAAGCCCGACGAGGGCACGGTGCGCATCGGTACCAACCTGCAGGTCGCGTATTTCGACCAGATGCGCGCGCAGCTCGACCAGGAAAAGAGCCTCGCGGATACGATCAGCCCCGGCAGCGAATGGGTCGAGATCGGCGGCGTGCGCAAGCACGTGATGAGCTATCTCGGCGATTTCCTGTTCGCGCCGGAACGCGCGCGTTCGCCGGTGAAGTCGCTGTCGGGCGGCGAGCGCAACCGGCTGCTGCTTGCGCGCCTGTTCGCGCGTCCGGCCAACGTGCTGGTGCTCGACGAACCGACCAACGACCTCGACATCCAGACGCTTGAACTGCTCGAGGAGCTGCTGGCCGACTACGACGGCACGGTGCTGCTCGTCAGCCACGATCGCGCGTTCCTCGACAACGTCGTGACGTCGGTGATCGCGGCCGAGGGCGACGGCAAGTGGCGAGAATACGTGGGCGGCT
The DNA here is from genome assembly GCF_905232215.1 of Burkholderia sp. LMG 13014. GTDB lineage: Bacteria > Pseudomonadota > Gammaproteobacteria > Burkholderiales > Burkholderiaceae > Burkholderia. Next base: position 6,326 of record NZ_CAJNKE010000111.1, on the reverse strand, counting down.
TCAGCGACTGGCAGATCCAGAGCGCGCGCGCGGATCAGCTCGCGCAGCAGGAAGCCGCGAAGCGCGCGGTCAAGGACGCGGCGCCCGTCAAGGACGAGCCGGCGAAAAGTGCCGCGGGCCGCAACACGCAACGCACGGTGAAGCTGTCGTTCAACGAGCAGCGCGAGCTCGATTCGCTGCCGGAGAAGATCGCCGCGCTCGAAGAGGAGCAGAAGACGATCAATGCGCAGCTCGAAGACGGCTCGATTTTCGCGAAGGATCCGCAGGAAGGCACGCGCCTGACCGAGCGGTTCGCGGCGATCGACGACGAATTGCTCGAAGCGCTCGAACGGTGGGAAACGCTCGAGGCGAAGCGCAAGCCTGCGTAAAACGCATGACGCGTCGCGCGGCCGGCGGCCGCTGCGCGCGATTGAGCGATTGGCGTGCCACGCGGAACCAGTAAAATACCGCGCGTCCCGGGCAGCGCAGCGCACGCCGCGCGCCCGCTTTCGGAGCAGTCCAAGCACACCGTTGTTTCGATTCGCTTTTTTACGGAACTCAACGTTTTGTCCACGACGTTATCCACACGAGGTGTGGACAACGTCCCGATGAATGACGAAATTCAGCGCCTATGTCAACGAAGAAACCCAGCGCGGCCTATAGCGAAGCATCGATCAAGGTGCTCAAGGGTCTCGAGCCAGTCAAGCAGCGGCCCGGCATGTACACCCGTACCGAGAATCCGCTGCACATCATCCAGGAAGTCATCGACAACGCGTCCGACGAGGCGCTCGGCGGCTACGGCAAGCAGATCACGGTCACGCTGCACGCCGACCAGTCGGTATCGGTCGAGGACGACGGTCGCGGCATCCCGTTCGGCATGCACCCGGAAGAGGGCGTGCCGGTCGTCGAGATCGTATTCACGCGCCTGCACGCGGGCGGCAAGTTCGACAAGGCCGCCGGCGGCGCCTACACGTTCTCCGGCGGCCTGCACGGCGTCGGCGTGTCGGTGACGAACGCGCTGGCCACGCGCCTCGACGTGACGGTCTGGCGCGACGGCAAGATCGCGGAGCTCGGCTTTGCCGAAGGCGATGTCGTGAAGCCGCTCGCGACGCAGGGCGCGGGCCGCGGCGAGAAGAAATCCGGCACGCGCGTGCAGGTGTGGCCGAACCCGAAGTACTTCGATTCGCCGAACCTGCCGCTCGGCGAGCTGCAGCGCCTGCTGCGCTCGAAGGCCGTGCTGCTGCCGGGCGTCGAGGTCGTGCTCGTCAACGAGAAGTCGGGCGAGCGCCAGACGTGGAAATATGAGGACGGCCTGCGCGGCTATCTGCTCGACGAAATGAACGGCAGCGAGCTGCTGATCCCGCTGTTCGAAGGCGAGCGTTTCGCCGATTCGCGTTCGGGCGACGATACCTTCGCCGAAGGCGAGGGCGCGTCGTGGGTCGTCGCATGGAGCGAGGAAGGCTCGCTCGTGCGCGAGTCGTACGTGAACCTGATCCCGACGCCGGCCGGCGGCACGCATGAATCCGGCCTGCGCGACGGTCTTTACCAGGCAGTGAAAAGCTTCGTCGAACTGCACAACCTGCAGCCGAAGGGCGTGAAGCTGCTCGCGGAAGACGTGTTCGCGCGCGTGTCGTTCGTGCTGTCCGCGAAGGTGCTCGATCCGCAGTTCCAGGGGCAGATCAAGGAGCGCCTGAACAGCCGCGACGCGGTGAAGCTAGTGTCGTCGTTCTCGCGTCCCGCGCTGGAGCTGTGGCTGAACCAGCACGTCGAGCACGGCAAGAAGCTCGCCGAACTCGTGATCAAGCAGGCGCAGGCGCGTACGCGCGCCGGCCAGAAGGTCGAGAAGCGCAAGAGCTCGGGCGTCGCGGTGCTGCCCGGCAAGCTGACCGACTGCGAGACGGAAGATATCGCGCGCAACGAACTGTTCCTCGTCGAGGGCGACTCGGCGGGCGGCTCCGCGAAGATGGGCCGGGACAAGGAATACCAGGCGATCCTGCCGCTGCGCGGCAAGGTGCTGAACACGTGGGAAACCGAGCGCGACCGCCTGTTCGCGAACAACGAGGTGCACGACATCTCGGTCGCGATCGGCGTCGATCCGCACAGCCCCGATGAAAGCGTCGACCTGTCGAACCTGCGCTACGGCAAGATCTGCATCCTGTCGGACGCGGACGTCGACGGCTCGCACATCCAGGTGCTGCTGCTCACGCTGTTCTTCAAGCATTTCCCGCAACTGATCGAGCGCGGCCATGTGTGCGTCGCACGCCCGCCGTTGTTCCGCGTCGACGCGCCCGCGCGCGGCAAGAAGGCCGCACAGAAGCTCTATGCACTCGACGACGGCGAGCTCGAGGCGATCCTCGACAAGCTGCGCAAGGACGGCGTGCGCGAGACGCAATGGAGCATCAGCCGCTTCAAGGGTCTCGGCGAAATGAGCGCCGAACAGCTGTGGGATACCACGATGAACCCCGACACGCGCCGCCTGATGCCGGTGAAGCTCGGCGAGCTCGACTACGAGGCGACCGTCGCGCGCATGACGATGCTGATGGGCAAGGGCGAGGCAGCCGCGCGGCGCGGCTGGCTCGAGGAAAAGGGCAACGACGTCGAAGCGGACATCTAAGCCGAACACCTGCGCGGCCGGGCATGACCCCCGGCCCGGCCTCACGCCACTTACGAATACGGAATTCAGATGGACGACAACACTTCCGATCTCTTCGCCGGCCCCGATGCACCGGACGCCGAAGCGCTGACGCTCGGCAACTACGCGGAGCAGGCGTATCTCAGCTACGCGGTCAGCGTCGTGAAGAGCCGCGCGCTGCCCGACGTGTGCGACGGCCAGAAGCCGGTGCAGCGCCGGATCCTGTTCGCGATGAACGAAATGGGCCTCGGCCCGGACGCGAAGCCGGTGAAATCGGCGCGCGTGGTCGGCGACGTGCTCGGTAAATACCACCCGCACGGCGACCAGTCGGCGTACGACGCACTGGTGCGTCTCGCGCAGGATTTCTCGCTGCGCTACCCGCTGATCGACGGGCAGGGCAACTTCGGCTCGCGCGACGGCGACGGCGCGGCGGCGATGCGTTACACGGAAGCCCGCCTCACGCCGATCGCGAAGCTGCTGCTCGACGAGATCGACCAGGGCACGGTCGACTTCATGCCGAACTACGACGGCTCGTTCGAGGAGCCGAAGACGCTGCCGAGCCGCATGCCGTTCGTGCTGCTGAACGGCGCGTCGGGCATCGCGGTCGGTCTTGCGACCGAAATCCCGTCGCACAACCTGCGTGAAGTCGCAGCGGCGGCGGTCTCGCTGATCCGCAATCCGAAGCTCACGCACGCGGAACTGATGAACCTGATCCCCGGCCCGGATTTCCCGGGCGGCGGCCAGATCATCTCGAGCGACGCGGAAATCGCGGCGGCCTATGAAACCGGCCGCGGCAGCCTGAAGGTGCGTGCGCGCTGGAAGATCGAGGATCTCGCACGCGGCCAGTGGCAGCTGGTCGTCACCGAGCTGCCGCCGAGCACGTCGGGCCAGAAGGTGCTCGAAGAAATCGAGGAACTGACGAACCCGAAGCTCAAGCTCGGCAAGAAGACGCTGACGCCCGAGCAGCTCAACACGAAGAAGGCGATGCTCGACCTGCTCGACGCGGTGCGCGACGAGTCGGGCAAGGAAGCGGCGGTGCGGCTCGTGTTCGAGCCGAAGTCGCGCACGATCGACCAGACGGAATTCGTGAACACGCTGCTCGCGTACACGAGCCTCGAATCGAACGCGACGCTGAACCTCGTGATGATCGGCGCCGACGGCCGGCCGGGCCAGAAGGGCCTGCTGACGATCCTCGACGAATGGGTGAAGTTCCGCCAGCTGACGATGACGCGCCGGTGCCGCCATCGTCTCGCGAAGGTCGACGACCGCATCCACATCCTCGAAGGGCGGATGATCGTCTTCCTGAACATCGACGAGGTGATCCGCATCATCCGCGAGTCGGACGAGCCGAAGGCCGCATTGATGAGCGCGTTCGGCCTCAGCGAACGGCAGGCGGAAGACATTCTCGAAATCCGGCTGCGCCAGCTCGCGCGGCTCGAGAAGATCAAGATCGAGAAGGAGCTCGAAGCGCTGCGCGACGAAAAGGCGAAGCTCGAGGAACTGCTCGCGAACGAAAGCGCGATGAAGCGGCTGATGATCAAGGAGATCGAGGCCGACGCGAAGCAGTACGGCGATGATCGCCGCACGCTGATCCAGCAGGAAAAGCGCGCGACTTTCGAGGCGAAGGTGGTCGACGAGCCGGTGACGGTGGTCGTGTCGCAAAAGGGCTGGGTGCGTGCGCTGAAGGGCCACGGGCTCGACCCGGCCAGCTTCTCGTTCAAGGCCGGCGATCATCTGTACGCGGCGTTCCAGTGCCGCACGCCGGATCGTCTGATCGCGTGGGGCAGCAGCGGCCGCGTGTACTCGGTCGACGTGTCGGTGCTGCCGGGCGGGCGCGGCGACGGCGTGCCGGTCACGTCGCTGATCGAGCTCGAATCGGGCTCGCACCTGATGCACTATTACGCGGCGCCGGCCGACCAGCAACTGCTGCTCGCGTCGAGCAACGGCTTCGGCTTCCTCGCGAAGGTTGGCGACATGGTGAGCCGCGTGAAGGCCGGCAAGGCGTTCATGACGATCGACGCGGGCGCGGTGCCGCTCGCGCCGATGCCCGTGCTGCCGAACGCGAAGCAGGTTGCCTGCCTGTCGAGCGGCGGCCGCCTGCTGGTGTTCGGCATGGACGAGATGAAGACGCTGTCCGGTGGCGGTCGCGGCGTGATCCTGATGGCGCTCGACGACAAGGAAACGCTCGTGCAGGCGCTCGCGATCGATCCGGCCGGCGTCGTGCTGATCGGCACGGGCCGCGGCGGCAAGGCGATGGACGAGACGCTGTCGTACGCGGCGCTCGCACCACACGTCGGCAAGCGCGCGCGCAAGGGCCGCGCGCCGGAGACGAAGCTCAAGGTCGTCAGCGAGCTGCGTCCGCTGCTCGGCTGACGCGGGCACGATCGATCGTCCGGTTCGGCCGCGATCGAAGGCCGCACCTCCGCTTCGGCGGACGTGCGGCCTTTTCTTTTTGGAGCGGGGATTCGGGTAAGCAAGTGTGGCGCTGTCACGCGGAACTTGCAAAATAGTGTGAAATCGCGCCTGGGGTCTGAACCGCGCAGCGACAATCCGGTCGAACGTCGCTCGATGCCGCGTGCGACGCGGCCGTTCGCCGCACCCCACTCCTCACAGGATTGCCGTCATGTCCCATGCTGTTTCCGTCGCGCTGTTTCTTCATCTGCTGGCCGTCGCCGTGTGGGTGGGCGGGATGGTCTTCGCCAACTTCTGCCTGCGTCCGGCGCTGTCCGACCTGTCGCCGCAGCTTCGGTTGCCGCTGATCGAAGGCGTGTTCGGCCGCTTCTTCAACTGGGTTTCGGGTTCCGTGATCGTGATCCTGCTGTCCGGCGGCTTCCTGCTCGTGGAATTCGGCGGCGCGCACGCGACGTGGTCGCTGCACGCGATGGCCGGGCTCGGCGTCGTGATGATGCTGATCTTCGGGCATATCCGCTTCGCGCTGTTCCCGCGCATTCGCCGTGCGGTGCAGGCGCAGAAGTGGCCGGATGGCGCGCGCGCGGTGAATACGGTGCGCCTGCTCGTCCTCGTGAACCTCGTGCTCGGCGTCGTCACGATCGGCGCGGCGGTGCTGTCGCGCGGCTTCTGATTGACCGGAGCCGGCCGGCCCGCGTGCAGCGGCCGGGGCATCGGCAAACGCCGCTACGCGGCCAGCATCGCGTCGAGCAGCCATGAGCCGACCGGGCCGAGCGGCCGGTTGCGCGACCAGACCGCATCGACCCGCACGCGGCGCGGCCAACCGCGCGCACGCAGTTCGCACAGCCGATCGCGCGCAAAGTGGTCGACCATCCAGCGCGGCAGTTCGGCCCAGCCGAATCCCAGTACGGCCATCTCCAGCAGCATCAGGTAGCTCGGTGCCAGCCAGTGCTGCGTGCCGACGACGATTCGGTCGTCGGCGCCGCGGCCTTCCGTTTTCACATAGGTATTGAGGCGCAGTTCGCGCACGTCGCGCAGCGCGGTGTGCGGCACGTCGGCGTCGCCGTATTCGGCGAGCGGGTGTGTGCGGCCGACGAACAGCCCGATCTCCGATTCCTCCGCGATCGTCGCCGCGCCGATATCGGCCGGGTAGGCCGCGCGCGCAGCCATCAGCCCGAGTTGCGCGCGCCCTTGCTGGATCAGGTCGAGCACGTCCTCGTGCTCGGCGATCTGGCACTCGAGCTCGAGCGCCGGAAAGCGCCGTTCGAGCGCCATCAACGTTTCCTCGTAACGCTTCGACTGATAC
>NZ_CAJNKE010000110.1 GCF_905232215.1 Burkholderia sp. LMG 13014 | reverse complement strand
CCGGCGCGAGGCCGCACAGGAACATCGCGCGCCACCCGTAGGTCGCACCGATCGTGTAGTTCAGGCACGCCGCGATGAAGAAGCCGAAGTAGTAGCCGGTCTGCAGGTAGCCGGCGCCCATCTTGCGGCGGTCTTCCGGCCAGCTCTCGGCGACGTAGGTGCCCGCGAGCGCCCATTCGCCGCCGACGCCGATCCCGGCGATCAGCCGGCACGCGGCCAGCGCCCACACGTCGTGCACGAACGCGGCCGCGCCGGTGAATACCGAGTAGATCAGGATGCTCGCGGCGAGCGTGCGCACGCGGCCGAAGCGGTCGGCGAGCGGCCCCCAGATGAACGACAGCCCCCAGCCGATCAGGAACAGCGCGAACAGGATCGAACCGTACATCCCGAGATTCGCGGGCGTCGCCGCGATACCGGACGCCGGCAGCAGTTCGGTCAGCGCGGGAATCAGCACCAGCGCGTAGATCACCGAATCCACGCCGTCGAGCACCCAGCCCGCATACACGGCCCAGAAGCCCTTGACCTGCTCGCGCGTGAGCGGCGTGCGCCGCGCCTTCGCGCCGGCCGCCGGCGCGTCGATCGCCTTGAACATCTTCGTCTCCTTGCCGGCGGGGCCGGCACTTTTGCCGCGTCCGGTCCGGGATGGCCGGCAGGCTGGCTCTTTTGTGAGACGAGTATAGAAACCCCATCGATCGGGGAAAAATATGATATTCATCTTGCTCGATCGGATTGGCTTATGGCTCGAATCGGGAGGCGGCGGCGATGGACTTGAGGCAGTTGCGCTATTTCGTGAAGGTCGTCGAATGCGGCAACGTCACGCATGCGAGCGAGGCGCTGCATGTCGCGCAGCCGGCGGTCAGCCAGCAGATGCGCAATCTCGAACAGGATCTCGGGATGCAGTTGCTCGAACGGAGCGTGCGTGGCGTTGCGCCGACTGCCGCCGGCCGCACGCTGTATCAGCACGCGCTCGACCTGCTGCGTCAGGCCGACGGCACGCGCGAGCTGCTGCGCCGCGACGCCGACACACCGCAGGGCCGTGTGACGGTCGGGATGCCGTCGAGCACCGCGCGCGTGCTGGCCATTCCGCTTGCCCGCGCGGTGCGCGACCGCTACCCGGGCATCATGCTGGAGCTGATCGAGGCGCCGAGCGCCGATCTCGACACGCTGCTCGAACGCGCGCGGCTCGATCTCGCGATCGTCGTCGATGCGGTCGACACGCGCGGCATCGCGGTCCACCGGCTGCTGACGGAGACGCTGTACCTGATCACGTGGCCCGGGTTCCCGGTGCCGGACGATCCCGTGCCGCTCGACGCGATTGCGCGAATGCCGCTCGTGCTGCCGAGCGCGCCGAATACGATCCGCAACCGGGTCGACTGGGCGATGCGCGAGGCCGGGCTGTCGTACGAGATCAGCTTCGAGGCGAGCTCGACCGGGCTGCTGTTCGCGGCCGTGATGGCGCAGCTCGGCGTGACGATCCTGCCTTGGACGGCCGCGCACGTCGAGATCGAGGAGCGCAAGCTCAAGCTGTCGACGGTCGCGCACCGGCTGTTCTCACGCGACCTGTCGCTGTGCTGGCACGATACGGCGCTCGTCAGCAACGCGGTGCAGAAAGTGAAAACCGAGATCGTCCGGCTGTTCGACGCGCTCGGGCAGCGGCCCGAGTGGGCGGCCGGGCAGGCCGACGGCGCGTGACGGGCACGCTGCGTGCCTTGTGCCGGGCCGCCGCGCGTACTAAGCTCCGTTCATCCTGGGTACCGCTGACCCCGCCACTTCTCCTCGCCGCTCGGTATAAGCGTCGGGGGAAGGAGGCCGTTCGTGTCCCCGCTCCAGTCTGCCTGGCTTCTGCTGGGCGTCAGTGTCCTTGCCGAAGTGCTCGGCTCCGTCGGCCTGAAATTTTCGGCCGGCCTTTCCCGCCCGCTCCCCTCCGCGCTCACCGTCGTCTGTTATGCCTGCGCGGTCTGGCTGATGGCGCTCGCGACGAGGCGCCTCGAAATGGGGCTCGCGTATGCCAGCTGGGCCGCCGCCAGCACCGCGGCCACGGCCGTGATCGGCATCGTCTGCTTCGATGAATCGGTGTCGTCGCTGAAGCTCGCCGGCATCGCGCTGACCGTCTGTGCGCTCGTCGCGCTCAACCTGGGCGAAGCGGCCACTCACTGACCGGTGTCGGGCCAGTCATCGGCGTATGGGCGCCTGGCGGGCATTGACAACGCCCCCGGACGCCCCTTAACGTTTCGTTCATCGTAACCATCACCGGTTCAGCTTAAGAGGTTGTCGGCCCGCTCGTGCTCGACACCTCTGCCTTCGCCGAAGGCCTGCTGCTTGGCGCCGCCCTGTTCACGTCGGTCGGCCCCAAGGACGCGTTCGTCATCAAGCGCTCGATCTCGAGCCCCCATCTGCTCTCCATCGCCCTCGTCTGCGCAGGCAGCGACGCGCTGCTGATCATGCTCGGCGCGCACGGATTGTCGTCGTTGCTGTCGCAGCATCCCGGCGTGGTGTCGGCCGCGCTGTGGGCCGGCATCGCTTATCTCGCCGGCTATGGCCTGCTCGCGCTGCGCTCCGCGATCCGGCGGCGACAGCCGGAGCACGTCGATGGACCACGCCCGGGCAGCGAACCCACGCTGTCGCGCACGGTGCTCGCGACCGCCGCCGTCTCATTGCTCAATCCGTATGCGTGGATCGACACCGTGCTGCTGCTCGGCACCGTGATCGTGAGTCACACGCCCGCCGCACGCGCGCCGTTTGCAATCGGCGCGATGACGGCGTCGCTCGCCTGGTTCCTGCTGCTCGCCTATGGCGCACGCGCATGCCGCGCGTGGTTCGCCCATGCGCTGGCATGGCGCCTGCTCGATTGCTTCGTCGCGGCAATGATGCTCGGCTTCGCGGTGCGTTTCGCGATCGACGCGCTTCAGGCGTCAGCGGCTCGATAACGTGCGAAACACGTCGTGCGCGCCGGCATGGAGCTCGAAGCCGATGCCCGGTGCCTGCGGTACGGGTGCGTATCCGGCGTCGACGCGCGCGCCATCGGCCAGTCCGCTGAACGGATGGAACGCGAACGGATTGACTTCCGCCCCGCCGAGCCCGAGCGCCGCGACGACATGCAGCGAGAACAGGTGGCCGCCATGCGGCCAGAATGCGTCGCGCCGCCAGCCGCGCGATGCGAAGTGCTCGACGATCTGCAGATAACCCGGCAGCCCGTAGCCATGCACCGGATCGAACACCAGCACGTCGCGATCGGGGCGCAAACCGCCGTAGCGGTCGAGCAGCTTCGCTTCCGCGAGCGAGAACAGCGCTTCGCCGGCCGCGATCGGCGGTGCGTAACGCGTGGCGAGATCCGCCTGGAGCGGCAGGTCGAGCGGATCGCAGATGTCCTCGAACCACCAGAGGTCGAACGGCGCGAGCATCGCGGCGGCCGCGTCGACGGTCGTCGCGTCGTACGTGTTCATCGCGTCGACCGCGAGATGCGAACTGTCCGCCAATTGCGTGGCGGCAGCTTCGATGCGCCTGCGGTCCTGGTCGAGATCCGCGCCGCCGATCTTGATCTTCGCGTGCGTGTAGCCAAGATCGGCGATGCGGCGCATCTCGTCCGACAGACGCGCGAGATCGTCCTGCGGATAGCGGTAGCCGCCGCCTGCATACACGCGCACGCGTGGTGCCGCCGTGCGTTCGAGTCGGTCAGCGAGAAAGCGATGAAGCGGCAGGCCGGCAATCTTCGCGGCAGCATCCCAGATCGCCATGTCGAGCGTGCCGATTGCGACGCATCGCTCGCCGTGCCCACCGGGTTTTTCGCCGGCCATCATCGCGCGCCATGCGCGGAACGGGTCGAGGTTCGTGCCCGCTTCGTCCGCGAGCGTGTCGGCCGCGGCCAGCAGGCGCGGCGCGAACCGTTCGCGAATCAGGCCGCCCTGCGCGAAACGGCCGACCGATGCGTAGCCGTAGCCCGTCACTGCGCGGCCGTCACGCACGACGTCGGTGACGACCGCGACCACACTCGTCGTCAGGCCACCGGACGCGATCGCCGGATCGGCATAGCGGGACACGGGAATCGCTTGTTCGTGGATCGCGGTGATGCGCATGGTCGGGGTTCCGGGAATACGTTCGGTGTTCGAGGGTCATGCTCGCGTGGCGGCCGGCGCGACGGTCGGATCGCTGCATCATAGGTGCTTGCGCGATGCCTTGCAGGCTCGCGACCGTCATGCGCCCCGAACGGCTGCGTCCGAATCGCGCCGCGCCACATCGGCGGACGGACGCGTTCTCCGTCACGCGTTACACGTGTACCGCCCTGTCATCCACGCCCGATATCGGCGGCGCCTGCCGATATCCGATCGCACCCCGCAATCCGCGTTTGCCCCGAGGCATCGCCGCTTCCATCGGCATCACACGCGAAAAGTGTCGCCGCCGATCAACAGCGCGTCGCATTTGTTATGGGTTGCGGTCGGATATTTTCTAGATCGCGTGGTTTTGTGCCGAGAAGATACATGTCGTCAGGCAGGCCAACGCATGCGGAAACGCCACGATGGCTCCCTGCAACGTGCAGCGCATTGAACAACAAACCAGATACTGGAAACAGGGATTGGAGGACGACATGAATGGTAGTCATACGGGCCTGGCAACAGGCCTGAAGCCACGCCACGTCACGATGCTGTCGATCGGGGGCGTGATCGGCGCGGGCCTGTTCGTCGGCTCCGGCCACGCGATCGCGGCGGCGGGACCGGCGGCATTGATCGCGTATGCGTTGACAGGTGCGCTCGTCGTCCTCGTGATGCGCATGCTCGGGGAAATGGCCGTCGCCCATCCGGACAGCGGCTCGTTCTCAACCTATGCCGATCGCGCGATCGGCCATTGGGCCGGCTTCACGATCGGCTGGCTGTACTGGTGGTTCTGGGTGCTCGTGATCCCGATCGAGGCGACGGCGGCCGCGACCATCCTGAATGCGTGGTTCCCCTCCGTCGCGACCTGGATTTTCGCGCTCGGCGTCACGCTGCTGCTGACGGTGACCAACCTCTTCTCCGTCAAGAACTACGGCGAATTCGAATTCTGGTTCGCGCTGATCAAGGTCGTCGCGATCGTCGTGTTCATCGCGATCGGCGGTGCGGCCGTGTTCGGGCTGCTGCCGGGCGGTCACGCATCTGGCTTCTCGAACCTGGTCGCGCACGGCGGGTTCATGCCGAACGGGATCGGCGCGGTGTTCGCCGGCATGCTGATGACGATGTTCTCGTTCGTCGGCACCGAGATCGTGACGATCGCCGCGGCCGAATCCGCGCATCCGGAGCAGCAGATCGTGCGCGCGACGAATTCGGTGATCTGGCGCATCACGCTGTTCTATCTCGGCTCGATCCTGTTCGTCACCGCGATCGTGCCGTGGAACGACCCGCTGCTGCCGGTACACGGCTCGTACCAGCGTGTGATGGAACTGCTCGGCGTCCCGCACGCGAAAGCGATCATCGACGTGATCGTGCTCGTGTCGGTCGCGAGCTGCCTGAACTCGGCGCTGTACACCGCATCGCGGATGCTGTTCTCGCTGTCGAAGCGCAAGGATGCACCGGCATTCCTGCACCGCACCGATTCGACCGGCACGCCGCGCGCGGCCGTGCTCGCGTCGACCGCGTTCGGCTTCCTGACCGTGATCGCGAACTACGTGGTGCCGGAACAGGTGTTCAACGTGCTGATCGCGACATCCGGCGCGATCGCGCTGCTCGTGTATCTGGTGATCGCGGTGTCGCAACTGCGGATGCGCCGCATGCTCGACGTGAGCGGTTCGGCGCTGACGCTGCGGATGTGGCTGTTCCCGTGGCTCACGTGGGCAGTCATCGTGTTCATCTGCGGGACGCTCGTCACGATGCTGTTCCTCGACGGCCACCGGATGGAAGTCGCGGCAACCGGCGTGCTCGCCGGGCTCGTGCTGGTCGCCGCGTGGCTCAACCAGCGCGGCCGCGATGCGCAGTCGAGCCTCAGCCGCCGCGGCGTGTCGTCGGCCTGAGGACGACTCGGCGCGCGCAGGCAGGCGCGCGGTTGCCGCTGCCGGCGAGTCGGTCGCATCGGGTTTCGCGTGTTTCGGTTGCCTGGTGCCCTTCGCCGACGACTGTCATGCCATAGCGATGTTTCCGGCTCGGCCCGGCCGGCGATCTCCCTGCCGGCCGCGTCGTTCACGACGTCCGTCCGCACGGCAACCCGGGGCTGCGGCTCACGCTGGCCGCCGGTGCGATTCGCCGAGCATCGCGCCGGCCCTCCTTGTTTTGCATCTGCGCGAGCAGCTGCCTTATCCGCGCATCATCATGAGTCATGCAGTGCCTGTCGCAAGCCCGCCGGAATCCGACACGCCGGCACGTATCCGGTTCGGCTTCATCCTGTTGCCGAATTTCACGCTGACGGCGTTCTCGGGCATGGTCGACGTATTGCGGCTCGCGGCCGACGAGGGCGACAACAGCCGGCCGGTCAGACTGTCGTGGACGATCCTCGGCGACATGGCCGCCCCCGTGCGCGCCAGCTGCGGAATCCAGATCCCGGCGTGGGAGTCGTTGAATGCGCGTCAGGCATACGACTACGTGGTCGTCGTGGGCGGGCTCCTGCATGCCCGCCCGGAACTCGATGCGGCCACGCTGGAATTCATTCGCGCGGCCGCATCGACCGGTGCGATGCTGGTCGGCATCTGCACGGGGGCGTTCGCGCTGACACGGGCGGGCGTGATGACCGGACACCGGATCTGCATCAGCTGGTTTCACTACTGGGACTTCATCGAGCGGTTTCCGTCGGTCGATGCGAAGCTCGTGGTGTCCGATCGTCTCTACGTGGTGGACGGCCGGCGCGTGACCTGCTCCGGCGGGCGCGCGTCGATTGACGTCGCGGCCGCGATCCTGGTGCGGCACATCGAGCCGTCGATCGTCTACAAGGCGCTCCGGATCCTGCTGGTCGACGGGCGCGAAACGGTCAGCGCGCCGCAACCGCATCCGCCCGGCGTCGCGCCCAACGCGCATCCGAAGGTGAAGCGCGCGATCCTGCTGATGGAGCAACACATCAGCCACTCGATTACGATCGACGAGCTGGCGCGACGGCTGGACGTCTCGTCGAGACAGCTGGAACGGCTGTTCAGGGAAGCGACCGGCAGCGGGCCGGCCGCCTGCTACCGGGCGATCCGGATTCGCACGGCCGCATGGATGCTGACGCATCTGGACAAGAACATTTCCGAAATCGCGGCCGCCTGCGGTTTTGCCGATGCGTCGCATCTCGGGCGCGAGTTCCGGCGCGCGTACGGGATGTCGCCGAGCGCGTATCGCGAGCGTCAGGCACCCGGCGCGATCGGCGGGATAGCGGAACCGGCCGGGCACGCGACCACGCTCGGCGAACTGTTTCCGAACCGGAACGAGTTTTATTGAGCCGGAATCCCTCGCGGGTCATCCCGGCAGCTATCCCCGTTCGATGGTATCGGCTGAAGGGTGCGGCTCAACGTGTCGGAACGACCGGCGCTATTTGCGCAGGCCGAACCGATCGACTCGCTCAGGCGAACACGAAGTACTTGCGCACCGTTTCCACCACTTCCCACGTCCCTTTCATGCCGGGTTCGATCACGAACACGTCGCCGGCTTTCAGGTGCACCGCCTTCTCGCCTTCCGGCGTGATGATGCAGTAGCCGTCGAGGAAGTGGCAGTACTCCCATTTCTCGTAGTTCACCTCGAACTTGCCCGGCGTGCAGATCCAGGTGCCCATGATCTTGCTGCCGTCCTTCGAGAGGTAAGCGTTCAGGTTCACGGTGTGCGGATCGCCGCCGATGCGCTTCCACTTGGTCGCGTCAAGGACGGGGGTCGGGCAGGTTTCGCGCAAAACGGTGATGAAATCGGACATGTCGGCTCCAGACTAACGATCGTATAAGAGGCCTGTCACGTTAGTTCGAAAGCGTGGCGGGGACTTGTATGCTTCCGACGCGGACTCGTCTAATTTCGACACGGGCCTGCGTGCGGGCACTCCGCCTCGGCAGCGATTCAATTGTCCGGTTGAGGATCGCCATAATGCCGAATGACCATCCCCCACGCGGTGCGGGGCAGCCCCGGCATGGACGCTCCAGCCTCGACACAAACCGGATCTTTCACGGCCGGGCTATGCCAGCAACCGGTGCGCGGAAAAGGCTCTCCGGGCAGGACCCGTAGCCTCGGTTACGCGACAGGCTTGGGGAAGTAAGTTCCCTCCTCCGCCGGAATGCTGCCATCCCGGTAACGCGTGTCCTCCCAAAGCAGCCGCCAGCGCACCACCTGTTCGTCGTTGGTCCCTTCCAGCAGGTACCTGTGGGCAACACTGCCCTTGAGGAAGTAACTCGGACAGCCGACCTTGCCGGCCGGAAACCATGGCTCCCAGATACCCTCGACTGGAATCGCCTGATCGCTGTCAATCTCGCCGCTGCCGGATTCGTTCCTGGGCGGACAGGGAGGAAGCGATGCGGGATAGGTACGACCGGGTGGCCAATACCGCCAGGCCGGAAGGGGCGCATCTTCGAACATGGATTCATAGGTCCAGTGCTCAAAAACGCGGGTCCCGCCATCCGCACGTGTTCCGTATGCCAGCATCCCGGTAAAACCGAATCCGACCGTGCACTTGAGCGCGTAGCCAATCAATCTCTCGATCCACACGCCCTCCGCGAACCCGGTGGCATACACCGGGTCCGCAAAGTTGGTGTCCTTCAGTCCCAGTGAATGAAAAAACGGATCGTATTTACGACCGATTTCAAGCGCGCTCCGCCCAAACAACAGGTCGCCACCTTGCTGGCTTCCAATAATCAGCGCGTCGTATGCCGCTCGTTTGTCATGACCTCGGCGCAATGCATCGATGCCCAGATCCATTCGCACCAGTGCCCCCAGGAAATCATGTCTGTAGGCTTCCTCAAGCTCCACCTGATTCGGGCTCGGTGTGTCCAGTTGTTTTGCGTATGCACCGAGAAAGTCCCGATATAGTCCAACGGCGTATTCCAGGAACGTAAAACTCGTCCATTTCTTGAGCAGATAAAACGCCTGTGCTCGCGCGCCCTGCTCCTGCTCGGGGGTCATGGTCAACGTATTCAACATCACGGAACCTGTTCGTCCGTCGATTGTTTGCCGGCATCGGCTACCGCTGCCTGATCGAGCGGCGACAACGCGACAGGTGGGGGGAAGTAAGTTTCCTCCTCCGCCGGAATGCTGCCATCCCGGTAACGCGTGTCTTCCCAAAGCAGCCGCCAGCGCACCACCTGTTCGTCGTTGGTCCCTTCCAGCAGGTACCTGTGGGCAACACTGCCCTTGAGGAAGTAACTCGGACAGCCGACCTTGCCGGCCGGAAACCATGGCTCCCAGATACCCTCGACTGGAATCGCCTGATCGCTGTCGACCTCACCGGCCGCGGATTCGTTCCTGGGCGGACAAGGAGGAAGTTCTGCGGGATAGCTGCGACCAGGCGGCCAATATCGCCATGCAGGAAAAAACGGATCCTGGAACAACGATTCATAGGTCCAGTGCTTGAACACACGCGTGCCGCCGTCGGCACGCTTGCCATAGGTAAGGTATTCGGAAAAATCGAGCCCGACCGTGCACTTGAGCGCCTGACAGCTCAACTCTTCAATCCACGCCCCTTCCGCATACCCCGTTGCATATTCGAAATCCGACAATCTCGTATCCCTCACGCCAAGCGCGTGGAAAAACGGGTCATAGGTTCGACCAACCTCGTGCGCACTCCGCCCGAACAACAGCTCGCCCCCCTTCTCGCTACCCGTTATGAACGCACCGTAAGCCGATCGCTTGTCGGCACCTTGTCGCAATGTCTCGATGCCTTGATCCATCCTCGCCAACGCATTCAGGAAATCGCCGGCATACGCTGCCGCCAGTTCCGCCTGATTCGGGCTCGGCGTGTCCAACTGCCTGGCGTACGCGTGAAGGAAATCCCTGAACAGACTCACTGCATGATCCAGGAAGGTCACGCTTGTCCATTTCTTGAGCAGGTAAAACGCTTTGGCGCGCGCATCCAGTTCCTGCTCGGGAGTCATGGTCAGGGTATTCAGCATCGTGGGTTCTGTTCTTCCGTGGATTGTTTTCCGACATCGGTGAGGGCTCGCCGCGCATGGCCTATGCGAGAAGGCCCCCGCGACGGCGCCGACGACGGTATCGCCGACCGTATTCGACCCATCCGTTGGGCCGTTAAAATTCGGCTCCGATGCTACAGCGCGCAGAAGGGATGTGCCTTCAGCCTGGGGATGGGTGATCCGGTGAATAGCGAGGGGCTCGCCCGACACGGCCCGCGACGCCACCGCCCCAGCATCGAGCCATGCCGGTTTCGCTGCCACCGCCCCAAACCTCCCGCTTGCCATCCCCACCGAACCCCCTGTAGAATTACGCGTTCTGCGGGCGTCGTATAATGGCCATTACCTCAGCTTCCCAAGCTGATGACGTGGGTTCGATTCCCATCGCCCGCTCCAGTACATCTCAAACCCCTGCCGCGCCAGGCTTGCAGGGTTCTCCGGCAGTCACCGCCACTCTTCCCGCGATATCCGTCTCAAATGTGTGCCACGGTGCATTTCCGTCGCGCGCCTGCCCCAGGATCGCCCGATAGCTCACCCGTGACATAGAGTCCGGCGTCTGCTCCATCCGCCACATACCTCCAGCCGCCCTCGCCCAACGACATGCAAAGGCCGGTCGAAGCACGCGACGCCTACCTCATGCCTCCGACAAACATCACGATGAGGATGGGCAAGCACAGCAGGCCATGAAGCACGATCGCGCAATATGCCGGCACCAAGTCCACTCCGGCATCATCTTTCGCATGCAGCAACGCACCGATCGCCCAGACGAGACCGCCCAGCGAAACGATGCCGCACAGAACCACGACAACCAGCGCCGTACCGATCGCACCAAATCCCGACGCCCCCGCAAAGGCCTCCGGATTATTCAGGATCGATATACCGACGATGCCGGCAATCGCACACTCGGCGAGTGCAAGGATGGCCGGGCTGCTACCGATCTTGCGACGCACGGAAGTTGTTTCACTCATGGCTTTTCTCCCCAAAGGCCAGTGATGGCGGATCATGCCGACTCACCCTCTCGCATGGTTGTTGCAAGCGCAACCATCGGCGAAACATGAATCGTCGCGGCAGCCGTCATCGCTTCTTGTCGTTCTGGCCGCAGGCCGTCGAAACGAAACGCGCACTGTTCATTTTCATCACGTTGCGCACGCGTCTCACGCACCCGGTCATGCCGGCTGCGTACGCGATTCTACTCAATCGCCCGGCGACAGCACATCGTCCGAACCATCCCGCCCCCCAAAGAAAAAAGACACACCCTCCCTCATCGGGAAAAGCGGTCAGCGAACAGACGAGCGCCGGCCTCGACGCACTGACCGACGACGAGGAAATCCGCCTGCAGCGGATGAACCGCGCGTATCGCGAGCAGCATGGCTTCCCGTTCATCATCTGCGTGCGTCACTACACGAAGGCCGGCATGTTCTTCGAACTGGAAAGCCGCGTGTCGCGCGAGAACGCATTCGAACTCGACTCCGCGCTGAACCAGATCAAGGCGATCACGCGCCGCCGGCTCGACCAGCGCGTCGCGTGACGCACAACGCATCCGTTCGCTGAAACGAGGGCCGATGCGGCATGCGCTTCGGCCCTGTCCCCCTATGCCCCTCACCCCCGAGCACGCCGCCGCCGGGCCGACGGCGGCACGGCCTCAGCCCCCGCAACCTTGCCAGTCGGATCAAACCAGTCCATAATCCGGCTCTTTCCGGTTGGCTGAACGGGAAATCCTTAAGGATCAACGGCTTGACGGCGTATCGCCGCTCCCGTCGCCACGTTCCGCAACCGCGCGCCCAGCCGCCTCGTCGAAGGCGGCTTTTTTGTACCGCGCTGGCGCGTCCCGCGCGCCCGATGCCCTCGCCCGCAACCGAGCCTTTCTCTGTCACCGATGATGCACGACGAACCGAACGAAGCCGGCCTGCCGCCGCACGACGACGCCATTCCCGACGAAGCCGCCGAAGGCGCCGACGAAGTCAACCCGCTGCACCACCGCCGCATCCGCAGCTTCGTGACGCGCGCCGGCCGCGTGTCGACCGGCCAGCGCCGCGCACTTGACGACCTCGGCCCGCGCTTCGTCGTCCCGTATTCACCGGAGATGCCCGACTGGGATGCCGTATTCGGCCGCAGCGCGCCGCGCATCCTCGAAATCGGCTTCGGCATGGGCGCATCGACCGCGGAAATCGCCGCAAACCGCCCCGGCGACGACTTCCTCGGCGTCGAGGTGCACGAGCCGGGCGTCGGCGCGCTGCTGAAGCTGATCGGCGAGCAGGATCTGCCGAACATCCGCATCATCCAGCACGACGCGGTCGAGGTGCTCGAGCACATGCTCGCGCCGGAAAGCCTCGACGGCGTGCACATCTTCTTCCCCGACCCGTGGCACAAGGCGCGCCACCACAAGCGCCGGCTGATCCAGCCGCCGCTCGTCGCGCATCTCGCGTCGCGCCTGAAGCCCGGCGCGTACATTCACTGCGCGACCGACTGGCAGAACTACGCGGAACAGATGCTCGAAGTACTCGGCGCGGAGCCGACGCTCGAAAACACGGCCGCCGACTACGCACCGCGCCCCGACTATCGCCCGGTGACGAAGTTCGAACGTCGCGGGCTGCGGCTCGGCCACGGCGTGTGGGACCTGGTGTTCCGCAAGCGCGCTGGCTGAGTCCTCCCGCTGCGGCGGCGCACGCCGCCCCGCTCCAGATAAAAAAAGCCCGACCGGCATCTGCCGATCGGGCTTTTTTCATCGGAGGCGCACCCGCCTCCGCATTCGCGTCACGCCCAGTTCATCGCATCACGCCCAGTTCAGCCAGCCGCTGTACCCGACCAGCAGCACGAACAACCCGAACGCGATCCGGTACCACGCGAACACCGTGAAATCGTGCGTCGCGACGTAGCGCAGCAGCCAGCGCACGCACACGAACGCGCTGACGAACGCCGCGACGAGCCCGAGCGCGAACAGGCCGAGCGAATCGACGGTGAACGCCTGCCAGTCCTTGACGGTTTCGTAAAGCGTCGCGCCGAAGATGATCGGAATCGCGAGGAAGAACGAGAATTCGGTGGCGACGCGCCGGTCGAGGCCGAACAGCATCCCGCCGATGATCGTCGAGCCCGAGCGCGACATGCCGGGAATCAGCGCGAAACACTGCGCGATGCCGACCTTGAGCGCATCGAGCGGCGTCAGCGCATCGACCGACACCACGCGCGGCGGCTCGCGACGCTCGCGCTGCCGCGCCTCGGCCCACAGGATGATCGCGCCGCCCACGACGAGCGCGAACGCGACGGGCACCGGCGAGAACAGCACGGCCTTGATCTTCTTCTCGAACAGCAGGCCGAGCGCGATCGCGGGAATCGTCGCGATCACGACGTTCAGCGTGAAGCGCCGCGCGTCGGGCCGGCTCGGCAGCCCGGACACGATGGACGCGATCCGTTGCCGGTATTCCCAGCAGACCGCGAGGATCGCACCGAACTGGATCACGACGTCGAATGTCTTCGCGTGCGCATCGTTGAAATTGAGGAAGCTGCCCGCGACGATCAGGTGACCGGTGCTCGACACCGGCAGGAATTCCGTCAGCCCCTCGACGACGCCGAGGATCAAAGCCTTGCAGATCAGGATCCAGTCCATCCGTGGCCCAACTCCGAAATGGTCGAATGAATGGGCCACTCTTCCACGCGCGGCCCCCCTCCGGCCGAGCGCGGTTCGTCGTCATTTCTCGACGATCGCCACGCGTATGCCGTTTGTAAGAATCGTAATTGTACCGGGTTCGTAGTTCACCCCGGCAAATTGCAGTTGTTCGGGCTTGAACGTGTAGATCGGATAGTTGGTCAGCAACTGCGTCGCGAGCAGGCCGGCGGCCGCGCCGACCTGTTGCGCGTACATCTGCGCGTCGCCGTCGAGCGCGAGGCTGTCGACGGCCGGCGACTTCAGCACGACCGAGCGGCTCGGCGCGTCGTAAGCCAGCTGGCCCGACACGGTGAACTTGCCGCTGACGGGCGCGCGCAGGAACGGGCTCGTGAAATGCGCGTCGAGCTGCACGGCGACGCGGTTCTGGTCGGGCAGCAGGTTGACGGCCGGGTTCGCGAGCGACACGTCGACGACCTGCGCGACCGTCTTCTGGTACGGAAACTTGCGCGCGACGGCTTTCTGCACGTCACCGCGCGAGAACGTGTAGTGATCGGGGATGAACGGGAACGTCGACGCGCACGCGGCGAGCGAAAGCGTCACGCCGATGGCGCCGACGGTTGCGGCAAGAAAACGGCGCCGGCCGGGCGCGCAAGGTGCGGTCATGCTGAACACTCTCCTGGTTACGACGGCCGCGTTGCGGACTCGAGACGCGTGAGCCACGCGAGCGCGTCGTCGC
>NZ_CAJNKE010000109.1 GCF_905232215.1 Burkholderia sp. LMG 13014 | reverse complement strand
GCGCGGCGTCGTCCACGTCGACCGGATGCCGTACGAACTGCATCCGATCGACCCGTCGCGGCTGCCCGATCTGCCGGCCGCCCAGGCGCCGCCGCTGCTGACGCAACTGATGGGCGACGATCGCAACATGGTCAGCCTCGGCTGGCACTTCGTCGGCACGACCGGCCGGTCGACGCCCGTGACGACGCACACGGACGCACTCGGGCTGAACAGCTTCCAGAACCAGGGTTCGAGCCTGTCGCTCAGCAATACGAACACGCTGGCGTTCACGTTTACTCACTTTTTCTCGGAGAACTGGGCAGCCGAACTGGGCGGGGGCATTCCGCCGGTGCTGACGCTGCGCGGGAACGGCAGCATCGCGCTGCCGCTCGACCGGATTTTTGCCGGTGTCCAGGGGCGCTTTCCGCTGATCGATCTCGCGAACACGCAAAGCAACCCGCTCGCGACCACGCGCGCGTGGCTCGGCTCGTTCGTGTTCAAGTATTACCTCGGCGAGCGCGACGATCGGTTCCGCCCGTTCGCGGGCATCGGTATCAGCTATACGCGCTTCACGAACACGAACCTGAATCCCGTGTTCCAGCGCAAGCTCGCGTCGCTCGGCGGGCTGCTCGCGGCGGGCGGGGACATCGGCAGCCTGCAGTCGCTGCTGCTCGATCCGTCGCTGTTCCAGCGCATCTGGGATGCCGGCGGCGACCTGCTGCTGTCGGGGAAGACCAACGTATCGGCGAAGGTGAAGAGCGTGTGGGAGCCGGTGTTCACCGTCGGTGCGAGCTACCAGATCACGCGCCAGTTCTGGATCACCGGCATGGTGACCTATATCCCGTTGCGGACGAAGATTACGCTGGATATCGACCAGCCGAATCGGCAGCTCGCGTCGAACACGTTCGATATCTCCGCGAACCCCGTGCTGGCCAGCGTGCTGCTCGCGTACCGCTTCTGACCGGCGCGCCGGCCCTTTTTTTCATGAATTTGACGCGCGACACTGGGATAATGGCGGCGTTTGACTGCGTCAATGATGGAAGGAGGCCCCATGGGCGACAACGATACCCGTACCGAGACCGACGACCGCACCGATATGGAATCGATGGAGGCGCGCCAGCGCCGCTTCGAGGAAGATCTGGTCGACGCCTACGACGAAGAGCTCGAGATGGAGCTCGACGATCGCCGCTTCGACGACAACGACGACCTGCTGTTTTCGCAGGAGCGTCGCGAGGCGCGCAAGGAGTATTTCCGCGAGTTGTTCCGGCTGCAGGGCGAACTCGTGAAGCTGCAGGACTGGGTCGTGAACACGGGGCACCGGCTCGTCGTCATTTTCGAGGGGCGCGACGCGGCCGGCAAGGGCGGCGCGATCAAGCGCATCACGCAGCGGCTGAACCCGCGTGTCTGCCGGGTTGCCGCGCTGCCCGCGCCGAGCAACCGCGAGCGCACCCAATGGTATTTCCAGCGCTATGTCGCGCATCTGCCGGCCGGCGGCGAGATCGTGCTGTTCGACCGAAGCTGGTACAACCGCGCGGGCGTCGAGCGCGTGATGAACTTCTGCACCGACGACGAATACGAGGAGTTTTTCCGTTCGGTGCCCGAGTTCGAGAAGATGCTGGTGCGCAGCGGGATCCAGATCGTCAAGTACTGGTTCTCGATCACCGATCACGAGCAGGAAGTGCGCTTCCAGAGCCGGATCGAGGATCCGCTGAAGCAGTGGAAGCTGAGCCCGATGGACCTGGAAAGCCGCCGCCGCTGGGAAGCCTACACGGCCGCGAAGGAAGAGATGCTGCAGCGCACGCATATTCCGGAGGCGCCGTGGTGGGTCGTGCAGGCCGTCGACAAGAAGCGCGCGCGGTTGAACTGCATTCACCATCTGCTGCAGCAGGTGCCGTATCACGAGGTGCCGCACGCGCCGATCGACCTGCCGCCGCGCGAGCATCACGAGGATTACATCCGACGGCCGACGCCGGACGACATGATCGTGCCGGATACTTACTGAGCGGTCGTGGCGGGTTCGATGCGATGAAGGGGCGCGCCGTGCAATGCGGCGCGCGTTACTCCCGGATCAGGAACGCGGTGCGGTCGCGCCCGACGATCCATGCGGGTGCGCGGCCGCGCCCGCTCCAGGTCGCTCCGGTTGCCGGGTCGCGATACTTCACGCCGACGGTGAACAGCTTCGCACGATGGCTGTAACCCTGCCCGAAGATTTCCCGTGCGGTCAGCGCGTAGCTCGTGACGAGCTCGCGCACCTGCGCCAGCACCGCGCTGCGTTCGCGGCTCCGTGCCGCCTTGATGCGCCGATCGAGTTCCGCAAGCTGGGCTTGCAGTGTCTGAATCTGATGCATGCGTCCGTTATCCCGTAGCCGAATGTTGATTGTGGGCGACGCGTGACGAACCGCTTGTCGGCACGCCCGGCCTTGGCGTGCCGCCTCGGCCGGTGGCGGATGCGTGCTGCCTGTGCCGGCCTGCGGGTAAGACGTAGGTGGCGCGAGTCGCCGGGAACCCGGTGAGGTTAAATGGCGGCGCGCGGTTTTTCTATCGGATGAGTCTGATTTTTCGGTGGAATTTGCAGGCAGCCGGGTCGACGCGGCGGGCGGTTGCCGGTCGTCACAGATCGGGAAAGCCCGATCGCCCTTGCGTCAGGTCGAACAACTCGGTTCGCGCATTCCCGGCGGCGGTCTCGGGCAGCTTGATCACGAGCTTCACCGTCATCCCGTACGCGCTGTCCACCAGCTCATAACCCGCTTGTTCGATCCAGCGGCGCACGCGTGCCTCCTCGGGATAGCCGATCTCGATCGCGAGCCGCGTGTAGCGGATGCGTTCGACGCGCTCGGCATCGAGCAGCGCCGACGCGATTGCATCGGTGTACGCGCGGACCAACCCGCCCGCGCCCAGCTTCACGCCACCGTAGTAACGCACGACCGCGCCGAGCACGCCGTCGAGATCGTGATGGCGCAGCACTTCCAGGATCGGCCGGCCTGCGGTGCCCGACGGCTCGCCGTCGTCCGACATGCCCGACTGGCCGCCCGCCAGCAGTGCCCAGCATACGTGGGTGGCGGCCGGATGCTCGTCGCGCAGGCGTTGCAGCGCCTGCATGGCCGCGTCGCGGTCTTCGACGGGAATCGCGTACGCGATGAAGCGGCTCTTGCGGATCTCGAGTTCCCGGATGTAGGTGGTGGCGAGCGAGTAGGTCATTGTCCGGGTGAAAAAAAGTGTAGCAAAATCAACGGTTTTTTAGTCGGCTGCTTGATTTTGTGTTGATCGATGTTGGCCCGTGCAAGCATGACTTGCCTACATACAGCCGACATGGATGGGGCGAAATGAAGAGAGAATTTTACCGTGACGCGCGTCGTTGCATTTCGTTGCGACCGGAACGCGACCCAGACGATCTACCGGGACGCGAAAGCGCCTGGGTTGGGATAGCGCGTTACCTTGTCGGGCGTGCGGGCATTTGTGCTCGAATCCCGGTTCTTCGGAAAAACGATCCGTTTGATCATTGGCGATCCGCGAGCATGGGATCTCGCGGCCGCGCGTGCGGAAGTCACGAGGATGAAGACGCTTGTCGACGAAGGCAAGGATCCGCGCGTGTTGAAAGCGGAGCAACGCGTCGCCCATGAGGCCCGGGGGTGCGAAAAGCGGCAGCAAGTTGTCACGATGGGTGAGGATCGGGATAGGGACGTCGGCAAGTCTTGGCGACCGATGCCATTCGCGGGCTTGCCGTTTCAGGATTTTCCACAAGTTTTCTGAAAGAAATGACGAGGATCGTCAATTACGCTCATCCAGCCGAAATATCGATCTGGAATACGGGGGTAAAAGATGACGGTCATTTCGCGACGCATGTGCAAGTGCGTATTGATGTATCTCGCCGGTGCAGTGCTCGGTCTCATGCTGGCTGCTTGCGGTGGCGGAGATAATGAAATCGACTCGTCCGGACAGGCCAGTCGTACGGTACTGGTGTACCTGATCGGGGCCGATCTGACGGATTCGGCCCAGGCTAGTCTGGATCAGATGACCGAGACTAGCGCCGGCAATCAGGTGAGGTTTGTCGTGACCACCGGGGCGGGGACCCAAAGCCATGGTGATGTCATATGGACGAAGGTGCAGCGCTGGCTCATCGCCGGCGGCCGACGGACGAAACTCGGTGATCCCCCCGCACAAGCTGATCTGACGAAGCCGGATGCGCTGCAGGATTTTCTGGTGTGGGGTATCAAAGCCTATCCGGCTCAACGCTATGCCGTGATCCTGAATGACCATGGCGGTGCCTATGACGGATTCGGATATGCCGGAACAGAGAACTCGCACCTGTCTCTCGATCAGCTGGTTTCGGCCTTCAGGAATGCGAATAGTTCGACCGGTGCGACTTTCGATCTGATCGGATTCGACGCCTGCATGATGGCGAGCGTCGAGGTAGCGGCGGCCATGAAACCCTTCGGGCGCTATCTGGCTGCATCGGAGGATCTCGAATACGGCAGTTGGGATTACGCCGCGATCGCTTCAGGCCTCGCGAATGATCCCCGCATGGACGGATTGGCGCTCGGAAAATTGATCGCCGACTCTTACTATGACGTGACCGAAAAGCGAATATCGACGGTCGATTTCACTTTCTCGGTTACGGATCTTCAGCAGATCGATCCGCTGCTTCAGGTGGTCAATCAGTTGGGCGACGAGCTTGGATCGGGAAAGTATCTTGCGACCAAAATGGCCGATATACGGTCACAAATTCAGTCGTTCTCGACCGACTGGATCGCCAAAACAGACGTCGTGGATCTGCTGCAACTTTCCAGAGGGTTGACGGGCTTGCAACCGCCGTTGACTACCAACGACGTAGTCGTTGGGGCACTGATCAAGGATGCGGTTGTGTATCAGCGTGTCGGCTCTGCGCGCGCAGACGTGGCCGGGTTGAACATCTTCATGCCGGCCATGTCGATCTATGATCCCGCCAAATTGAAGTATTACGCGCAGCTTGGAACGTGGCAGGGCGGGTATCGGAATTTCATCGGCGACTATGCCGAGGCACTTGCAACGGCGCTGGATGTGGCTATCAACATCAGCAAACCGGTTTGCACCGGAGATGTCGTGTCTTCCTACGCTTCGCTGCTCGGCACCTGGAAAACGGAAACGCCGCTGGCGCAGATTACCTACTGGAGAAGCAAGGATACAAGCGACTACGTGACTGCGATGTTCAGTATCGATGCCGCGTCACCGATCTCGGCAGGCGATGTCAATCTTGACCCGGACGATTTCAGGGAGGTGAAGTTCAATCGTAACGACGTGATCCCGACGATCAATGGCGTGCCTGTTTCCATGATTCCGACGAACACGCCGGAAGTCGAGCGTGATGCGAAATATGTGATACCCGTCACGAAAATAGAGGACGGCAGATCCGAAGATGGTTTCCTGCTGGTTCAGAATGGGCAGCCGGGGCAGATTACCGTATCGAACTACGTTTCAACGTTGAGTTCGGCGGTCGGGCACGCACAGCCGGTCGATTCGAATTGGAAGCTGGTTGCTTCGACCTGGCAGGATGACGTCTGGTTAAAAAATGAAAATCAGATCATAAAGAATCCGGGTGAAACAGCGATGGTCTTCAAGAGGGAGTCGATCCCGAGTTCGGCGGACAAGGATTCTTCTCAAAATTTCAATTTCCAGTTCGGCGTAATCGATCTCGCGAACCGGATACATCTATCCGACCCGGTCGGCGTGCCGTCGCAGGGGCTGCCTTGTGCCGGATCTCAGTAAGACGCGTGTTTCCGACGCAGGGGAACCAGCATCGGAGCGACGTCGGAGTCGCCCTGATGCTGCGCAGGAGCATGATGAAAATTCGACTCGTTCGTCGGATATTCCAGCGTCAGGAGAAAGTCGTCATGGCCGATGAGCCACCGACGGAAACCGGCTTTCGATCGGCTTCAATTGGTGCGCAGGTTGGCTGCTTGCGTTGCGAAAAAGCTGTCGCAACGAAGGTTTAGTACCTTGTGCAGGCGCGGTATCGTGTGATGGATCGCAGGATCCAGATCGACGGGATAGGCGTCGGTGCGATAGGCGCCGCATGCGAAAGCCTCGAATATGTCCCAGGTGTAGGACGACAAGTCGAAATTCGACAGCCTCACCAATTGCTGCATCAGATCGAAGCCAACGGGAAGGGGGAACCTGCTCTCGAGGTACGACACCGCGACGTTGCGAGCCAATACGTCAAAAATATCGTGGCGGTCGAGCGGTTTCGAGATATCGATGGCCTCCAGATAGCCTTTGGGGATGCTGCGGGTCGTCTGCAGGTGGCGAATGATTTCGTTCATGAGCGGTGGGACCTGCCCGAAAGAATGACGTTGTCATCTGAGCGACGCACACCCTGAACGACGATGCGGAGTTGCGTCGGAATTTGTCTGAAGAAAAGCCGCAATTTCTTGCCTGAAGGCGGCTCGATTGTTCCGCAGCACGAGGCGATCGTCTTTCAAAAAAATTCGATGATTTTATGGAAATTTATGGGTGACGTCAGATGTAGGATTTTCGGCGCACGGTGCGTTGCCTGCGTTATTTCTTTGCTCGCTGATTGATCCGGAATCGGTATGTCCTGCCGCCATGAGCTCTGGATTATTAGCGTACGCGATTCAATCGTTCAGGGCGCCCGCTTTTTACCAATCGCGGAATTGTGTTGCCCATCGACCGATGCAGGCGGCGTGTTTCCGGAAACTCGGGGAGTGGAGATGGCGGATCATCAGATTACGGGCAAGACGGTATTGATCGCGGGTGGCGCCAAGAATCTTGGTGGACTGATCGCGCGGGATCTGGCCAAGCAGGGTGCGAAAGCGGTTGCGATTCATTACAACAGCGAGCACTCGAGGGCCGATGCGGTCGAAACGATCGCGGCGATCCGGGCCGCCGGCGCCGAGGCAGTCGCGTTCCAGGCCGACCTGACGAGCGCGGGCGCGGTCGAGAAGCTGTTCACGGACACGATAGCGGCGATCGGGCGGCCGGACATTGCGATCAACACGGTCGGCAAGGTGCTGAAAAAGCCGTTCACCGAGATCACCGAGGCCGAGTACGACGAAATGAGCGCGGTCAACGCGAAGTCGGCATTCTTCTTTCTGCGGGAAGCCGGCAAGCACGTGAACGACAACGGCAAGATCGTCACGCTGGTCACGTCGTTGCTGGGTGCGTTTACGCCGTTCTACGCGGCATACGCGGGCACGAAGGCGCCGGTCGAGCATTACACGCGCGCGGCGGCAAAGGAATTCGGCGCGCGGGGCATTTCCGTGACCGCCGTCGGGCCGGGGCCGATGGATACGCCGTTCTTCTATCCTGCCGAGGGGGCGGATGCGGTTGCCTATCACAAGACGGCTGCCGCGCTGTCGCCGTTCAGCACGACGGGCCTCACCGACATCGAAGACGTCGTGCCGTTCATTCGTCATCTGGTGAGCGACGGCTGGTGGATCACCGGCCAGACCATCCTGATCAACGGCGGGTACACGACGAAGTAACGCGCCGCGCGCCGCATTCGACGCGCGTTCACGATCGCGGCCGGTGCGGACCTGAGGCGCGCGAACTGGGGATTCGCGCGCCGCTTTGCATGTTCTTCGTCGACATGCCTGAAAAACGCGTTTCCGGTCGAAATGGAATCGGCAAACAGGTCGACGCACGCGATCGCCGCGCATTCGAAGCGGCATCGCGCGGCATCGGTGTCGCCACGCTTTCGCTGACTGCATACCGGGGGGATCGACATGACGAAATCGACGGCAACGTGCCGCATTGCCGCGCTGCGCGCATCCGGTTCGGGCGATCGCGCCGCGGGCGACGACGTGCTGCAACCGGACGCCGCGACAGGGCTGGAATGAACCCGCTGTCGTCGCTGATCCGGTTTGCGCGCGCGCCGGCCGTGTGGGTGCCGGAATACGCGCGTGCCGCGCGAGTCGAATGGCGCGGAGCGCGCGTCACGGTGCGCGACGTGCGCAACTTCCGATACCGGACGCGTGACGACTGCGTGCCGGCGTACTACGACGCCACATTCGCGCTCGATGCGGTGACGACGGTCGATCTGGTCGTGTCGCGCTGGACGGCCGAGGCGATCGCGCACGTGTTCCTGAGCTTCGGGCTGGACGACGGCCGATACGTCGCGATCTCGATCGAGACGCGCCGGCGGCACGGACAACGCTATTCGCCCTACGCAGGCTTCCTGCCGCTGTACGACCTGGTGTATGTCGTCGCCGACGAACGGGACCTGATCGGTGTACGCAGCGATGTGCGCAAGGAGCGCGTCTATCTGTTCCGTGCGCACGTCACGTCCGACACCGCGCGCGCATTGTTCGCGGATTACCTGCGCCGCGTGCATGCGCTCGAACACCGCCCGGAGTTCTACAACACGCTGTTCAACAACTGTACGACGAACATCCTGCGTCACGTCAGGGCCGTTGCGCCTGATGTCGGATACAGCTGGATGGTCTTGCTGAGCGGCTATGCGGATCGATACGGGCACGATCTCGGCCTGCTCGACGCATCGATGCCGTTCGACGCACTGAAGACGGCGAGCCTGATTCGACGCCCGCCCGGCGCGACGATCGATGGCGATTTCTCCGCGGCGATCCGCGCGTCGCTGCCGCTCGCACGGACATACGCAAAATGAAGCACGCGCCCGACCGCAGGCTCGCGACACGCGGATCGCGCAGTCGCGGCCGGCGACGATGAGGTAAGGAACCATGGTGAGACTGGTAATGCTGTTGCTGGGCGTCGACTATCTGCGCACGCGTGCAACGGGGATTTTCTGGATCGGCGTTGTGTGGGCGGTCGCGGGGCTTGTCGTATTCGTCGATGCACTCGACGGCGCGATGCATTTCCCCATCACGCTGTTCGCGTGGCTGTTTCTGCTCGAAGGGCTGGCGACGCTCGCGGTTGCGTGGACCGGCGTCGGCGGGCAACGCGCGCTGCGCTACGTGAAAGGCATCGCGGTCGTCGCCGCCTCGGTGCTGATCTTTGCCGGACACCATCACGGCAACCTGATCCTGTCGATGATCTTCGGGACGTTGTTTCTCGTCGACGGGCTGCTGCAATGCGTATCCGCGTGGATCGTCCGGTATCGCCGCTGGAAGGCCGCCGTCGCGTGGGGTGTCTTCGAGATCCTGATCGCGGGGTTCTTTTACCAGCCCTATCCGACGCATTACGCGGGCACGTTGCCGTACTGCCTCGGGCTGTTCCTGATCTTCGGCGGTATCAACATGCTGACGCTCGCCGCTCGCGTGCGGCGTCTCGAGCGCAATCCGGCATTCAACGTGTCGCGGCGATCCGCGTTGCTGCCTGACGCCGATTCGACCACGCGCGCGAGCCGGTTCGATCGTAATGAATGGGACGGCCCGCCGGCCGACCACGAGCGTGCGCTGACGGTGCACGTGTGGACGCCGGCGGGTTCGTCGAAGGCGCAGGCTCAGCACCATCCGGTGGTCGACCGCTATATCGCCGCGGTCGACGTCAACGGCACGATCTCGACCGGGCACGCGGCGCTCGAATCTCCGGAAGGGATCTATATCAGCCTGTATCCGGCCGGCGAGATCGACCGCTCGCCGTCGGAGTTCGGGCGCATCCTGCGCGCGACGCGCGAGAACGACGTGCCCGGCCTGTTTCAACCGGACTATGCGACGGAGTCGAAGGCATGGTGCCCGTCGACGGTGCGCGTGCGGATCCGCAATTACGACCCCGCGAAGCTGCACGCATTCTGGGAGCGCTATCGCGCGAATACGACGTACAACCTCACGCACCGGAACTGTTCGAGCACCGTCGCCTACGCGCTCGAGGCGGCGATCGACGGTGCGGTCGGCCGGTTGCGGGGCGGCGGGACCGGGTGGGGCAGTTTTCTGCGTGTGCTCGTCACGCCGGAGCTGTGGGTGGCCGCGCAGATTCGCAAGCGCGCGGTGACGATGGCGTGGACGCCGGGCCTCGCGCTCGACTATGCACGCGCGCTCAGCATGCTTGCCGATCCGCGGCCGTTCGCGTGGTGGAAGGCCGCGCGGGTGGCGGCGAGCCGGTTGTCGCAACAGCGGCGCGCATGGCGTGCGCAGGACGCGGGCGCCACGCAGTGACGCGGCGTGCGAACCGACCGTATCGCGATCAAGCTGGAGGAACGAACACATGACGATCCGCTCGAAGCTCGCGCCAGTCACGCTGCTGCTGGCTGTCCTGGCCACGCGCGATGCGCATGCGGCGCCGGACTGCGCGAATCCGCAGGATCAACGCGCGATGAACGAATGCGCGAGCCGTGGCTATGCGCGCGCGGACGCCGAGCTCAACCGTCGCTACCGCGCATTGCAGCGCCGGCTGAACGGCGATCGCGACGGTGCGAGGAAGCTGACCGAAGCGCAGCGCGCATGGATCGCGTTTCGCGATACCGAATGCGCGTTCCAGACGATCGGCGTGGCGGGGGGGGGGCGGCCGAGCCGCTGGCACGTGCAGCATGTCTGGAGGAAACGACGCAGTCGCGATCGGCGGCGCTGCAACGCTATCTCGACTGCCGTGAAGGTGACACGAACTGTCCCGTTGCGGCGCAGTGAATCGCGCCGCGCACGGTTTACCGGTCGCTGCTGTCGCTGCGGGCCGTCGTGGCCGACAGGCGAAGCTGACGCGGTGTGACGCCGTAATGCCGCTTGATCAGCATCGTCAGATAGCTCTGGCTGCCGAATCCGCATTCGAGCGCGATCGACAAGATGCTCGCGGACGTGTGGCACAGTCGCCAGCGCGCACGTTGGAGACGCTGTTCGATCACGTACTGCATCGGCGTGCGGGCGAACTGCTCCTTGAACGCGGCGATCGTCGCGTGTTCGCTCAGGCCGGCCAGGCGCGCGAGGTCGGCGAGGCCGATCGGCTTGCCGAGGGACTCGTCGATGAAGCGGTTGACCTTCGTTTCACACAACGTATCGGCGAGCCCGCGGAAATCGTTGCGGATGTCGGCCGCGTTCGGATTGCGCCGGTAAGTCGCGCTCGGCGGCTCGCCGAAGCGCTGCCGATAGGCGCTCACGAAGCGGTGGGACGGCGCGAAGCCAAATGCATTCAGGGTGCCGACGAAACTGCCGTCGCCTCTGGCGAGCGCACGGCGGACGCCATACAGCCGCCCGTCGAAAAACAGCACGGTCGAAGGCTGGCCGGTCAGCCGGCGGATCGCGTTTTCCAGCGCGCCGGTCGGGCAGCCGAGCGCATGTGCGATCGTGCCGAGCGTTTTCCATCGCATCGGATCGGTTTCGATCATCGCCACCGCGGAACGCGCGGTGTGTTCGGTCGCACAGGTATCCGTCGCAAACAGCGCGCTGTAGTTGCTGCCGTGCCGCAACATCATGTGTTTCAGCATGTGCTCGTACAGTGCACGAATGGCCGCCTCCGGTGCGGGCGTCAACCGCATCATCCGGCGCAGGCAGTCCGCCGCGGCATTCCATTCGATGGCCGCGTCGGCCGCGAGCGGCTTCATGTCGAACCTGACCGGCGCGGCAAGCGGCTTGCCGATCCATTGCGACACGAAGTCGTTCAGATCGCCGGCATCAAGAATCACCGACAGATGGCCGATACCCTCGGGTTGCGTGAAACAGGCCGACATGCCGGTCGACGAAATCGGCATCACGTCACCGACCGCACATTGTGCGACCGTTCCGCCGCTCGTATAGGTCGAACCACCGCGAAGGCACGACAGGAACAAATAATTGGGACGCGGTTCCGACGAGTGGAAATGAAACGGCATCTCGTAATCGACGTCGTATATGCCGATTCCGTTCCATTCCTGGCCGCCCATATTCACGGCCTTTCGGTCCGCATGCTGTGCGCGAAAGCGGTTATCCGCATAAATTTTCTCGATGAAATCCGAAACCTCATCCGGATCGTCGCTGTGAAAACTGTGCGTCTGGATCGGTGATTCGCTTATCATGATGGTCGGTCGGGCTTTGGGTGGCTCAATTGAATACGCCGAGGAGTCAATCCGGGCTGGAAGCAGTGCAACTCACGGCCGACATCGTAGGGAAGTGCGAGCCGCTCGATAAGCCGCCGCGCTGTATACGAGGTATACAGTGCGGCGGCTCCGGTTAACCACGACGAACCGATACGTGGCGAAACAATTCGACCGGGCAGCACAAATCTTCCGGAAACTGCAGCGAGTGATTGATCGTGAAAGCGAAGACGCGATTCAAGACGATATTCATGGTGATGGTTCCAGTCGTTGTGCTCGCCACCGCAGGCTATGGGTGCTCGAAGTCATCGAGTCAGCCTCAGATCACGTTCCCGAGTCCCCCCTCCCAATCTCAGGCAGAAGCGTTTGCACGTCAGGACGCGTTGCGCTATACGACCAACGAAGTTTGCGACGATTATCGGAACTGGCCAGTCGTCTACGATTTCGACGCGCCGGTGTACACCGAGATCAAATATACGCTCGCGTTGATGGAGGCGCTGGCCGATGCCGGATTCGTCACCAGGAGGGTTGTGCAGAACAGGAATGCCGGGCCCGTTCAGTTCTATCCGCACGAAAAGCGGATTTACGACATTGTTCCGCAAGCGAAGCCGTATGTGCGCGAACAGCGCAATCAAGCCGGACCATCCGGGGCCGGCGGTTCGTCGAAGGCCCTTTGCTTTGGGCGCTATGTGTACGATCACTTCACGTCGCTCGAGGCGGATTCATTTGTCGGCGATTCGTCGGACCGGTCGAGGATCAACGGGAGCGTCTACAAGGATCTTGATGGTGCGTACAGGACGGATGTCAGGTATTCGATACGGGCTGAGCAGGGATTCGAGGATTGGGCAAATTCCATCGATATGCAGTTGCACGGACACAAGGTCCGTAACGAGGCCGAATATTATCCGTTTCGCAGGCTCGGCGATATGACGGTTTGGAGCATCGGGCTGGAAAAGTATGTATCGCTGGAATATAGCGAAGGCAAATGGAAATTTGCCCCGAAACCCTGATCGAGGTGGCAATGCGCGATACCCGGTGGTGGCTCGTCCCCCGTATTCAGACATGGATCGGTATGTTGTATTCGGCGTTGGTGTTGATGTGCCCGATCCATGCTGACGCGTCAGGGGATCGATGTGGCTGGCTGGATCTATCGAGGAATTCGTCGAAGAACAATGCAATCGAGTTTCATGACAGCGAGCGGATCTGGATGGTCGACAGGGAGGCCGGGCAATGGCCGCTCATTCGTCAGTCGGACATGTATCCGAATACGACGAAGTCGTATACGTATCCATCGGTTCGCGAAGAGGATTATCTGACATGCGCGTGCATGGTATTCGAGTCCGTTGACGGTGGCGACGTGACGAAGATGCGCCGGGCGCGCCTCATTCCGATTGATCGCTGTCTGCGCGACAAGAATTTATGGCAGCCGCCGAATTAGCGGGTGGCGGCTATTCAACGGTTGTGGCCCGATTAGGGTTGTCGTGACGCCGCGGATCCGGGACTGGCATGAAGCGCGTACAGCTCGGAAACGCTGACCGCCTTGCGGCTGCTGTGTTCCACCGAGCCTTCTTTCGTCCACAGGAACGGATAGAAGTTGAAGCATTGATCCGTCGTCAGATGCAGGACATCCGCTTGCCAGCCCGGCCAGCGCAAGCTCGCGTAGAAGTCGTGCAGCTTCTCGCTGAGCGACCACCGCACGAAGTCGCTATACCCGATCTCGAGCGGCTCCCATCTCAACGTGTCGGGTGCAAAGTAATACACCGAACCCGTGTCTTCCCCGAGTGCGCCGCCGTTCAACGCGAAGAAGCCGCCGACGGCATCGTCTGCGATCAATAGAAAGCCGGACGATCGCCCGGTGTTCCAGCCGACGATGTCCCTGGGCAGCCTGGGATGGCCCGAGCCAAGCAGACGAAGGTAGCCTCCGTCCACCAGGATGCCGCCGGTCCGAATAGGCGATTGCCCCCAGGGTCGATCGGGTGGATACCTGAAGCGCTGAAAGCACTTCGTCACGCCGATCGGATGCGGGCAGTATTTCGCAACGGTGGCGGGCTGCTGCCGCCCACTCGATCAAAGTCGGGAGCGCGGATTCGCGTTCGTTTACCAGTTCGTCCAGCGGACGCATGTTTTTCTCCGGGTTGTTCAAGCGCGACATCACCGCACGCCAACCGACGAACGCAGTGCCGCACCGAGCGTGCGCAGCGCCTGCCGGGCCCGCGCATCGGTCAGGCTCGAGTAGAGCACCACGTCGCGCGTCGGCAATGGCGGCAGCCCGTATCGCGCACTCACGTCGACCGATCCGACGGGCGCCACGCGATGCCCGAGCGCGGCGACCGCGAGCCCCGCGGATACCGCCGCGCCGATCGTCGCCACACCGCCACCGACGAACACTTCCGTCCAGGTGACGCCGGCTTCGTCCAGTGCGCCAATCGCCATGCGGCGCACGCTGCACGGCTCGGCCTGCGTCGCGAGCCGCAGCGGTTGCGGCGGATGGTACTCGAAGTCGGTAGCGGCCATCCAGCCGAACGATTCCGACAGCAGGGTTTCACCGTCGAGTCGCCGGCTGTCGTGCTGCAGTGCGACGGCGGCGTCGAGCTGGCCGCGGTCGAACGCATCGAGCACGTCCCGCGATGCGGCGACCCGGATCTCCAGCACGAGCCCCGGTT
>NZ_CAJNKE010000108.1 GCF_905232215.1 Burkholderia sp. LMG 13014 | reverse complement strand
GCATCGCTTCGAGTTCGGCGAGCGGCGTGCCCGCGCGCGCGGTGACGACGAGTTCGGTAGGGTCGTACGACACGACGCCGCGATGCGTGCGCACGTCGAGCGTGCGGCCTTCGACGGGGCGGCCGAGGAACGCCTTCGTGCCGGCGCCGCGGATGTGCAGTGGCTGGCAGTCGTGGATCGCCGCGTCGACCTGCGCGACGAGCGCCGCGCTGTCGTCGATCGATTCGATTTCGCGTCGCATCAGAAGCGCTCCAGTTCGGGAAACGGCAGCTTGCCGTGATGAACGTGCATCGCGCCGAATTCGGCGCAGCGGTGCAGCGTCGGGATGTTCTTGCCGGGATTGAGCAGACCCTGCGGATCGAACGCGGCCTTCACCGCGTGGAAGAACGTGATTTCGTCGGCGTTGAACTGCACGCACATCTGGTTGATCTTCTCGCGCCCGACGCCGTGCTCGCCGGTGATGCTGCCGCCCGCCGCGACGCACAGCTCGAGGATCCTGCCGCCGAGCGCTTCCGCGCGGTCGAGCTCGCCGGGCCGGTTCGCATCGAACAGGATCAGCGGATGCATGTTGCCGTCGCCCGCGTGGAATACGTTCGCGACCGGCAGCCCGAATTCGGCGGACAGCGCGGCGATGCCTTCGAGCACGCGCGGCAACTCGCGGCGCGGGATCGTGCCGTCCATGCAGTAGTAGTCGGGCGACATGCGGCCGACCGCCGGGAACGCGTTCTTGCGGCCGGCCCAGAAGCGCTGGCGCTCGGCTTCGTCGCGTGCGACGCGGATCTCGGTTGCGCCCGCGTCGCGCAGCAGCGCGGCGACGCGTTCGGCGTCTTCTTCGACGTCGGTCGGCGAGCCGTCGAGCTCGCACAGCAGGATCGCCTGCGCGTCGACCGGGTAGCCCGCGTGGATGAAATCCTCGGCCGCGCGGATCGCGAGGTTGTCCATCATCTCGAGGCCGCCGGGAATCACGCCCGCGCCGATGATTCGCGCGACCGCGGCGCCCGCTTCCGCGACGTCGTCGAAGCTCGCCATCAGCACCTTCACGCTCGGCGGCTTCGGCAGCAGCTTCACGGTGACTTCCGTGACGATGCCGAGCATCCCCTCCGAGCCGGTGAACAACGCGAGCAGGTCGAAGCCGGGTGCGTCGAGCGCGTCGGCGCCGAGCGTGAGCGTATCGCCGTCGATCGTCAGGATCTCGACCTTCAGGATGTTATGCACCGTGAGCCCGTATTTGAGGCAGTGCACGCCGCCCGCGTTCTCGGCGACGTTGCCGCCGATCGAGCACGCGATCTGCGACGACGGATCGGGTGCGTAGTAGAGGCCGTGCGGTGCGGCTGCCTGCGAGATCGCGAGGTTGCGCACGCCGGGCTGCACGCGCGCGATGCCGGCATCGGGGTCGATGTCGAGAATCTTGTTGAACTTCGCCATCACGAGCAGGAGGCCCTTCTCGAGCGGCATGGCGCCCCCCGACAGTCCGGTGCCCGCGCCGCGCGCGACCACCGGCACGCCGAGCGCGGCCGCGACGCGCAGCACCGCGCGCACCTGCTCGACCGTGTCGGGCAGCACGACCGCGAGCGGCACCGTGCGGTACGCGGCGAGGCCGTCGCATTCGAACGGCTTGAGCGCCTCGCGTTCATGCAGCACGTCGAGGCCGGGCGCCGCCGCGTGCAGCGCGGCGACGAGCGTGTCGCGGCCGACGGTCGCCAGCGGGCCGTCGATTCGTTCGTCGTAGGTGAAACTCATCGGGGTGTCTCCGTCTCCTTCATGCGGCGGCCACGCGATGGGCGGTGCGCCGGATGGACGGGATTCTTGGCGGGCAGCGTGTGCGTGTCCAGATGTGCTTGGCGTGGTCATACCAGTTTTTGAAAGGCGACTCGAAAGCCGCTGCGATCTCTGCCTTTGAGCTCAATAGTTGAAAGGGTTTGTGAGAAAATCGCCGATATCCTTCCGAAGTGGTCATACCAGTATGGAAATGCAGGATCGAGCGGGCCCGGCGCGGAACGTGGCCGACGTCGTTGCCGAGCGCATCGAGAAGCTGATCGTCGACGGCGTGCTGAAGGCCGGGCAGGCGCTACCGTCCGAACGGCGGCTGACCGAGAAGCTCGGCGTATCGCGCACGGCCGTGCGCGAAGGAATGAAGCTGCTGCGTGCGCGCGGCATCATCGACACCACGCACGGCAAGGGCTCGTTCGTGGCGAGCCTGACCCCGCAACGCGAGATCACGCCGATGATGCATCTGCTCGGCTCGCAGCCGCGCACGCTGTACGACCTGTTCGAAGTGCGCGGGATGCTCGAGACGGAGGCTGCGCGGCTTGCGGCGCTGCGCGGCACGCCCGCCGATTTCATCCTGATCAAGCGTCGCTACGAGGAGATGACCGCGGCCGATGCGCAGGATCTCGATCCGGCCGCGCGCGCGAAGCTCGATCATGCGTTTCATCTCGCGATTTGCGAGGCGTCGCATAACCCGGTGCTCGTGAATACGCTGCAGTCGTTGACGGATCTGCTGCTCAGTTCGGTGTTTGCGTCGGTGAACAATCTCTATCACCGCGAGCCGTTGAAGAAGCAGATCGACCGCCAGCATGCGCGGCTCTATAACGCGGTGACCGGGCGGCTGCCTGACCAGGCGCGCAAGGCGGCGAGCGAACATATTCGTCAGTGCGTCGAGTATCTGCGGGAGATCGAGCAGGAAGAGCAGCGGCTCGTGCGGTCGACGTTGAGGCTTGAAGGCTGGACGTGATGTCGGCGGCGCGTTGCGCTGTGTCTTGATGCGCATCACGCACAGCGGGCCGTCTGGCGACGCGTGTCACATGGCTATGTCAGACTGTGAGCCATTCTTCGTGTGGCCCGCTGTCGTCCGCCATGATGCGCGGCGCAGTCGCGTGAGCAGTGCCTGACGGCATCACGCAGGACGAACCGGTGCGCCACCCTTCCCGAAACGGAGGACATCGCATGTCGAACCGGACCCACGACGACGGGCACGACGCCCGTCCCACCCAGGCGGCGGACGAATCCGCCGATGCGCAGCGCGACGCGTTGCTTGCGTTGCTGAATGAGCTGCTGGAAGCCGAGCGCGCCGGCGCGCGGGTTGCGTCGGAGACGGCGGCGGAAATCGGCGATCCCGAACTTCATCGGCTGGTCGCCGGTATTCGGCAGGATGAGGCGCACTGGTGTGCGGTGCTGGTCGATGCGATCCGGTCGCTCGATGCGACGCCGACGCATGCCACAGGTGCGTTCTATGAGAAGGCGATGGCGATCGAGGATTTGCCGGAGCGGCTGGCGTTCCTGAATCGCGGGCAGCGGTGGGTCGTGCGGAAGTTGCAGGCATTGCTGCCGACGCTCGCGCAACCCGACATGCATCATGCGCTCACGCAAATGCTCGTGTCGCATGAGAAGAACATCGGGTCGGTCGATGTGCAGTTGCGGATCAAGGGCGGCGAACCGGGCGCAGTGTAGCGGCAGCAGGCGGGGAAACGTTCATCGCGGATTGCCGCGGCTGCGGCCTCCAGGCCTGCAAGCGCCGCTCGGCAACGCAACGCTTCGATGAGCCCGGCTCGACGATCACTCGGCCTGTGCCGGCGCGGGATACGGATCGCAACCCTTCCGATAGGCCTCTGAAGGCCCGCCGCGCGGGCCTGAATCCAGCCAGCCCAGGTTGAACTGGGTATGGCTGTAGCGGCACCGCAGCGTTGGCGCGCCGGACACCGTCTTGTCATCCAGGGTCAGGGTGTCCAGTTTGAGCGGCACTGACGGAAACACGACCTCCGCCAACGTGATCTGATTCGCGGGGTGTTTGACCTGATACTTGTCGAGCCACCATTCCTCTGCCTTGCCGGAAACGACGCGATAGCCGGTAAAGGACATCCTTGTCTGCGTGTAATAGAGTGCCATTGGCTGGTTCAACCGTGCATCGTTGCCGGCTTCGAAGTGAAACAGCTTGCTGGGAACGTATAGATCGGTGGGGTGCTCGCCGGTATTCGGTTTGAACTTGGGCGGGTTGACGAAAACCCATTGATGATCGTCGTCGTAGATCACCAGTTGCACGTCGATATCTGCGGGGTAAACGAGATCGTTGAAGCTCTCGATGTGCATGTCACGGCTTCCCTGCACGTAACGATAGGCGCTATTTTTGCTGAGCAGTTCTTCCGGATCTGCGAGCACGATTTTGGGATGATGGCCGAACGAACCCACCAGGCGATAGCGCGTACCCGGTACATACGCAGAGAGCGGGCGACGGATGGGGATATCCACATCCTTGACATTCCAGTTGATCGCACGAGCGTCGATCAGGTTTTTCCAGTCAGGCGGTGTGCCTGTCTTCAACGCCACCAGATTTTGCCAGGGGCACACGTCCGATGCTGCACTGCAATCCTGATAGATGTAAAAACTGATTCCGTCGCGTTCCAGTGTCAGCCAGGGTTGCGGATCGGCAGGAAAGCGATATGTCGCATTGTATTTGTGCGTCTCGACATTCGGCATGATCAAGGGCGGGCAGCCCGCCAGCAACGCACATATCGGCGCCAATGCGAGCCACATTGCCGCTTTCGAATACTTGGACCTGGGATTCCCGGAATGCATGTTCATATCGTTTCGTCGTTGTTGTTGTCGAGTCGCTGTTACTGATTTCGACGATTGTCTTGTTTGTCGCCGGCGACCTTGGCGACATTCTCGCTTCGAATGTGTCGAATATTGATTCCGGAAGCAAGTCTGTCAACTGCTATAGATTGCAGGTTCCGGGGTTTCGCGGTACATCTCGCCCTCTCAATCCACGAGCGACAACCTGAAAGAGAGCGCCCGTCGAAACGGATGACCTCGCGATTCGCAGCGCGAGCGACGCCCGTGCGAGTGTGATTCCCCGTTCTTCGGTCGCGCCGCCCGGCGATCCCGGCCGGATTCTTGCCGCGCCCGGCATAACGAGCGGCGTGCCCGCCGGCTTCAACCGCCTTCGACGAGCCGCATCACGATGCTTCTGGCCGATTCGAGATGCGCGACCGTCATCGCACGAGCCGCACGCGCATTGCGTTCGCGGCACGCCTGCAGGATCCCCTCGTGCTCGACCTGGAACGAAGGCGTATCCGCGAGCAGCGTGGCCTGCAGGCGCTCATACCGTTCGACCTGACTGCGCAGCTCCGCGATCGTCTTCAACTGCCGCGCGTTGCCGCAGCACGAATACAGCAGTACGTGGAATTCGCGGTTCAGTTCGCCCTGCCGGCGCGCCACGGCCGCATCGCCGAGC
Source organism: Burkholderia sp. LMG 13014 (assembly GCF_905232215.1). Lineage (GTDB taxonomy): Bacteria > Pseudomonadota > Gammaproteobacteria > Burkholderiales > Burkholderiaceae > Burkholderia. The sequence continues at coordinate 9,339 of NZ_CAJNKE010000108.1, read as the reverse complement.
AGGCGATGGACGAGTTCGGCGCGCGCGAGCGTCTCGTCGTCGAGCCGCTTCACGCTCCGGTAGATCGCATCACCTTCGAGCAGCGCGCGCAGGTCGTAGATCTCCTGTACGTCGGACGCGGTCAGCATGCGCACGACAGCGCCGCGATTCCTGAAGATGTCCAGCAATCCTTCGCGTTCCAGGCGCTGGATCGCCTCGCGCATCGGAATCCGGCTGATGCCGAACCGGTCGGCCAGGTCGCGCTCGACGAGCCGCTCGCCGGCTTCCAGCTCGCCGTTGATGATCATGTCCCGCAACGAGGCGGCAACCGCGTCCGCGGTGGAATCGAGTTTGGCTTCCATGCCTGCATGTTCCGTCAATTTGGAATAATGGTATACCAAACGGGAATCCGGTGCCAAAATGGCGAGCGCAGGCGGGCTCGTACAACGACATCCGGCCCGGTCGAAGCAACCCACATCAATGGAGAGCGCAATGGCATCTGGCGAACACAAGTATCGCGTCGCAGTCGAGTGGACGGGCAATCGCGGCACCGGCACGTCGGGGTATCGCGAATACGGGCGGGATCACGTGATCCGGGCCGGTTCCAAGCCGGATATTCCCGGTTCGTCGGACGCGGCGTTTCGCGGCGACGCGTCGCGCTGGAATCCGGAAGACCTGCTGCTGGCGTCGGCATCGGCGTGCCACAAGCTCTGGTACCTGCACCTGTGTTCCGACGCGGGCATCCGCGTGCTCGCCTATGTCGACAACGCGGAAGGCACGATGATCGACAGCCCCGATGCGGGCCGCTTCACGGAAATCGTGCTGCGCCCGCACGTGACGATCCAGGCCGGCGACGATCGCGAGCGGGCGGAACATCTGCACCACGATGCGCACGCGCAGTGCTATATCGCGAACTCGGTCAATTTTCCGATCCGCTGCGAGCCGGTCGTCGTGTTCGCCGCCGCGTGACGTTCGCGCGCCCGGCGATCCAGCGGGCGCTGCAGACCGAAGGGCTCGCGCAGCCCTGGGTGTAACGCGTGACCGGGGACGCGTGCGCGTCAGCCGGCGCGCATCGGTTCCGGGCAATCCGGAGACGGCTACGACGCCGCGTCGCCCGCGCGAGCGTCACAGCTCGACGCCATACACCTCCCGCGCCGCCGCGCGGATCGCGTCGGCCATCGCCGCGACGGCCGGCGAATGCAGCCGGTCAGTGCGCGTGATGATCCCGAAATCGTCCATCCGGCAATCCATCTCCAGCGGCAGTACCGTGACGATCCCGTGTCGCGCGTAATAGTGCGCGACGTCCTCGGCCAGCACCGCGATCATCTACGTCACGCACCGGATGGAAGAGGTGTACGAACTGTGCGACCGCGTGACGGTGTTCCGCGACGGCCGCCGCATCGACACGTTCGATTCCGTGACCGATCTCGACCGCGACCGGTTGATCGGCTGCATGGTCGGCCGTTCGATCGAGGACGTGTACGGCTACCGGCCGCGCGTAGCCGGCGACGTGCTGATCGAGGCGAAGGGGCTCGTGGGGCCCGGGTTATCCGAGCCTGTGTCGTTCACCGCGCGGCGTGGCGAGATCGTCGGCTTCTTCGATCTCGGCGGCGGGTCGTTCCTCGGTATCTCGTATCCGATCTGGCGCAACATCGTCGGCTTCGTCGTGTTCGGCTTCCTGCTGCGCAAGACGGTGTTCGGCAAGAACGTGCTGGCCGTCGGCGGCAACGGCGAGGCCGCGCTGCTCGCGGGGCTGCCGGTGATACGCATCAAGATCACCGTGTTCGTGCTGCAGGGGCTGGTGACCGGTTTCGCCGGCGTGATGCTCGCGTCGCGGATGAGCCTCGGCGATCCGAAGACGTCGGTCGGGCTCGAGCTCGGCGTGCGTGCTGGGCGGCGTGTCGCTGACGGGCGGCGTCGCGACGATCTCCGGCGTGCTGGTCGGCGTGCTGATCATGGGCTCCGTCCAGGACGCGATGAGCCTGCTGAACGTGCCGACGTTTTACCAATATCTGATACGCGGCGGAATTCTGTTGCTCGCGGTGCTGTTCGACCAGTATCGTCGCAACCAGCGCCGCGCGATGAAGATCTGACGAAAGCGCGGCTGCCCGCGAACGCGACAGATATCGGGAGACGGCATGCCACAGAACCATCCGGCCGTGCAGGCGACGCTGCTGGCCGACAGCCGCAACACGCTCGGCGAAGGCGCGACGTGGTGCGACAAGACGCACGCGCTGTATTGGGTGGACATCGAAGGCGCGCAACTGTGGCGCTGCCGCGCGGACGGCTCGGACCTCACGCCATGGGCGATGCCCGAACGGCTCGCATGCTTCGCGCTCACGCACGATCCGGATGTGCTGCTCGTCGGGCTCGCAACACATCTCGCGTTCTTCGACCTGCGCAGCGGCGCGTTCACGCGGATCGTCGACGTCGAGCCCGACCTGCCGACGCGGCTGAACGACGGGCGCTGCGATCCGTTCGGCGCGCTCGTGTTCGGGATGAAGGACGAAGGCAGCGAGCCGCCGCAAGCCGTCGGCGGGTTCTACCGGCTCAATGCCGACCTCACGCTGGAGCGGCTCGCGTTGCCGCCGGCCGCGATCGCGAACAGCATCGCGTTTTCGCCGGACGGGTCGAAGATGGTTTTCTGCGATTCGCTCGTGCATGAGATCTTCGTCTGCGATTACCGCGCGGGCGGCGACGTCGCAAACGTGCGGCCGTTCGCGCGCCTGACCGATCCCGACGGCGACCCGGACGGCTCGACGATCGATCGCGATGGCGGCCTGTGGAACGCGCAGTGGGGTGGCCGGCGTGTCGTGCGCTACGGGCCCGACGGTGTCGAGACGGATCGCGTGGCCGTACCGACCGCACAGCCGAGCTGCGTGACGCTCGACGGCGAAGGCCGCCTGTATGTGACGAGTGCCCGCATCGGGTTGAGCGACGATGCGCTGGCCGGCGACCCGCATGCGGGCGGCGTGTTCGTCGCGCAGACGCGGTATGCGGGGATGGCGACGGCGCGGTTTGCGGGTACGTCGCGTAGCTGATTGCGTACGGGATGCCGTTCATGGGATGCCGCTGACGCAGCGGGTTTCGCGGCGAGGCCAGCAGTCCGCCACGCGCACGTGAGCGCGCAGCGGCTGTCCGGCATGACTGGAACGCCCCGTTCGCCTGCTGACGTGCTGGTAAGATGGCCCGCAATTCCATCCTGCCCGCACCATGAGTTCCGCACCGACCAAACCCGCGAACCCGAAAAACGCCACGAAGAACGTCACCCGCGCGACGGGCGACAAGCCGAAGGCGCGCGTGCAGCAGCGCCTGACCTACGTGATCGGCGGTCTCGACCGGCTGCTGCGACGCCACATGACCGACGCGCTCGCACCGCTCGGCATCACGCTCGCGCAATACACGGCGCTGTCGGTGCTCGAGGCGCGCGGCGCGTCGTCGAACGCGCAACTGGCCGAGCGCTCGTGGATCACGCCGCAATCGGCGAACGAGGTGATGAGCGTGATGGCCGCGCGCGGTTTCGTCACGCGTGAAGCCGACCCGTCGCACGGCCGCATCATCCTGCTGACGCTGACCGACGAAGGCGCGGCGATGCTGCGTGAATGTGAAGCCGTGCTGCGCCCGCTCGAGACGCGCATGCTTGGCGACGTCTCCGCCGACACCGCCTCGGACGTGCAGCGCGCGCTCGAACTGTTCTCGCGCAACCTGCGCGGCTGACCGCCTTCCGGAACGAACCTTCATCGCGCGGGCCCGTGCGGCCCGCATTCGCTTTGCCGGTCGCCTGACCGTTCCCCGATTCCACCGTTTCCGCCGCTTTCCGATCCGGGTTTACACCGGCGCTCGTGTCGCTTGCAATATCAGGTAGCCTGATATTAAATGAAGCCGTCCGCAGCAGGAATGCTGCGCACCGAATCGCACAGGAACGAACGACAGGAAACGATATGAGCAAGTACGACAACCGCTGGCAGACCGTTGAAGTGAAGGTGGAGGCCGGCATCGCGTGGGTTACGCTGAACCGTCCGGACAAGCGCAATGCGATGAGCCCGACGCTCAACCAGGAGATGCTGCAGGTACTCGACGCAGTCGAATTCGACGACGAAGCGAAGGTGCTCGTCCTCACCGGCGCGGGCGCCGCGTGGACGGCCGGCATGGACTTGAAGGAATACTTCCGCGAGATCGACGGCGGCTCCGACGCGATGCAGGAAAAAGTGCGCCGCGACGCATCGGAATGGCAGTGGCGCCGGCTGCGGATGTACAACAAGCCGACCATCGCGATGGTGAATGGCTGGTGCTTCGGCGGCGGTTTCTCGCCGCTCGTCGCATGCGACCTTGCGATCGCGGCTGAAGAAGCCGTGTTCGGGCTGTCGGAGATCAACTGGGGCATCCCGCCCGGCAACCTTGTCAGCAAGGCGATGGCCGATACGGTCGGGCACCGCCGCGCGCTGCACTACATCATGACCGGCGACACGTTCACCGGCGTGGAAGCTGCCGAGATGGGCCTCGTGAACAGCAGCGTGCCGCTCGCCGGGCTGCGCGACGCAACGATCGCGCTCGCCGCGCGGCTGATGGACAAGAACCCGGTCGTGCTGCGCGCGGCGAAGCACGGCTTCAAGCGCTCGCGCGAACTCACGTGGGAGCAGTGCGAGGATTACCTGTACGCGAAGCTCGACCAGGCGCAGCTGCGCGATCCGGAACACGGCCGCGAACAGGGGTTGAAGCAGTTCCTCGACGACAAGACGATCAAGCCGGGCCTGCAGGCCTACAAGCGCTGACGCAACCCGACGAGAGACACGCATGGCAGGAGACAACATGACCGACAGACGGATGCTGATCGCGGGCGAGCGGTGCGTCGCCCGCGACGGGCGCACCTTCGACCGATTCAATCCCGCGACAGGCGCGCTGGCGTCACGCGCGCCGGCGGCCGGCCTCGCCGACGCCGACGCGGCGATCGACGCCGCGCACCGCGCGTTTCCCGCCTGGTCGGCACTGGCGCCCACCGAGCGCCGCCGGCTGCTGCTGAAGGCGGCCGACCTGATGGACGCACGCATCGACGCGTTCATCGCGACCGGCGTGGCCGAAACCGGCGCGACGCCGGGCTGGATCGGCTTCAACGTGACGCTTGCGGCGAACATGCTGCGCGAGGCCGCGTCGATGACGACGCAGATCGCCGGCGACGTGATCCCGTCCGACGTGCCCGGCAATCTGGCACTCGCGATGCGCGTGCCATGCGGCGTCGTGCTCGGCATCGCGCCGTGGAACGCGCCGGTGATCCTCGGCACGCGGGCGCTGGCGATGCCGCTCGCATGCGGCAACACGGTCGTGCTGAAGGCGTCCGAGGCGTGTCCCGGCGTGCACGCGCTGATCGGCGCGGTGCTGGACGAAGCGGGGCTCGGTGCGGGTGTCGTCAACGTGATTACGCATGCGGCGGCCGACGCACCTGAACTCGTCGAGCGGCTGATCGCGCATCCGCATGTGAAGCGGATCAACTTCACCGGGTCGACGCATGTCGGGCGCATCATCGCGCGCCACGCAGCGGCTCACCTGAAACCGGTGCTCCTCGAACTCGGCGGCAAGGCGCCCGTGCTCGTGCTGGACGATGCCGATCTCGACGCGGCCGTCGACGCGATCGCGTTCGGTGCGTTCTTCAACCAGGGGCAGATCTGCATGTCGACCGAGCGCGTGATCGTCGCGCGGCCGATTGCCGATGCGCTCGTCGAGCGCCTCGCCGCGAAGGCGCGCACGCTGGTCGCGGGCGATCCGCTGGCCGGCCATCCGCTCGGCACGATGGTCGACGCGGGTGCCGCCGCGCGTGCGGCGTCGCTCGTCGAGGATGCGCGTGAGCACGGTGCGCGGCTGCCGCTCGGTTGCCGTGTTGAAGGCGCGACGATGCAGCCGGTGATCGTCGATGGCGTGACGCGCGACATGCGCCTGTATCGCGAGGAATCGTTCGCGCCGGTCGTGGCGATCCTGCGCGCGGACAGCGACGACGAAGCAGTCGCGCTCGCGAACGACAGCGAGTTCGGGCTGTCGTCGAGCGTGTTCAGCCGCGATGTCGCACGTGCGATGGCGGTTGCGCGACGGATCGAATCGGGGATCTGCCACATCAACGGGCCGACCGTGCACGACGAGGCGCAGATGCCGTTCGGCGGCACGAAGGCGAGCGGCTATGGCCGCTTCGGCAGCCGCGCGTCGATCGCCGAATTCACCGAGCTGCGCTGGATCACGGTGCAGACCACGCCGCGTCACTACCCGATATGAGCGAACCGACGATGAATGATGCGACGCTCGCCAGCGGGCCGGTGAACGACACGTGCGGCGTGCGCTATCGCGCGGCGGCCGTCGCAATAGGCGCGGCCGAGATTCGCCGCGCGGAAAACGGCGCGTGGTACCTGCGCTCGCGCGAACCGCTCGGCGACTACCCGACGCGCCTGACCGACTGCCTCGTGCGCGGCGCGCAAGCGCATCCCGATCGCGTGCTGGCCGCGAAGCGCGGCGAAGATGGCCGCTGGATCGAGATCACCTACGCGCAGATGCTCGAACGCGCCCGCGCGCTCGGCCAGGGCCTCGTCGATCTCGGGCTGTCGGTCGAGCGTCCTCTCGCGGTGCTGTCCGGCAACGATCTCGAGCATCTGCAGTTGATGTTCGCCGCGATGCTGGCCGGCGTGCCTTACTCGCCGATCTCGCCCGCGTATTCGCTGGTGTCGACCGACTACGGCAAGCTGCGTCACACGCTCGGCGTGCTGCGGCCGGGCGCCGTATTCGTCGCCGAGCGCGCGCCGTTTGCGCGTGCGCTCGACGCCGTATTGCCGGCCGATGCGGCGTTGATCGTCGCGCACGATGCCGATGCGCAGGGCCGCGCGGTGCCGCTCTCGCGCCTGCTCGCCACCGTCCCGCGCACGATCGACGCGATCCACGCGGCGGTCGGCCCCGATCATCTCGCGAAGATCCTGTTCACGTCCGGCTCGACGAAGCAGCCGAAGGCCGTGCCGACCACGCACCGGATGATGTGCAGCAACCAGCAGATGCTGCGCCAGACGATGCCCGAACTGACGTGCGAACCGCCGGTGCTGGTTGACTGGTTGCCGTGGAATCACACGTTCGGCGGCAGTCACAACCTCGGCATCGCGCTGTACAACGGCGGCACGCTTTATATCGACGACGGCCGTCCGGTGCCGGGGCGCTTCGACGAAACCGTGCGCAACCTGCGCGAGATCGCGCCGACGATCTACTTCAACGTGCCGAAAGGCTGGGAAGAACTGACGGCCGCGCTCGAACGCGATGCCGCGCTGCGCGACACGTTCCTCTCGCGCGTGAAGCTGTATTTCTTCGGCGGCGCGGGCCTGTCGCAGGCCGCGTGGGACCGCCTCGACCGCGTGACCCATGCGCATTGCGGCGAGCGGATCCGGATCATGGCCGGGCTCGGGATGACGGAGGCGTCGCCGTCGTGCCTGTTCACGACGGGGCCGCTGATGCGGGCCGGCTATATCGGGCTGCCGGCGCCCGGCTGCGACGCGAAGCTCGTGCCGTGCGGCGGCAAGCTCGAACTGCGTTTCAAGGGGCCGAACGTGATGCGCGGCTACTGGCACGCGGACGTCGATCCGCGCGACGTGTTCGACGACGAAGGGTATTACCGCAGCGGCGACGCGGGAGTCTTTGTCGATCCGGAGCGGCCGGAGCTCGGGCTGTTGTTCGACGGGCGGCTGACCGAGGATTTCAAGCTGAGCAGCGGCACCTTCGTCAGCGTCGGGCCGCTGCGCGCGAACGCGGTGTCGAGCGGTGCGCCGTACGTTCAGGACGTGGTCGTCACCGGGATCAATCGCGACGACATCGGGCTGCTGGTGTTTCCGCGCGTCGACGCGTGCCGTGCGCTGGCGGGACTCGCCGCCGATGCCGCCGTGATCGACGTGCTGCGCGCGCCTGCCGTGCGCGCGGTGTTCGAGCAATGGCTCATCGCGCTGAACCGGCATGCGAGCGGCGGTTCGACGTTCGTCGCGCGCATCCGGTTGATCGACACGCCGCCGTCGCTCGATCTCGGCGAAGTGACCGACAAGGGTTCGCTGAACCAGGCGGCCGTGCAGCAGCATCGCGCGGCGACGATCGACGCGCTGTACGACCCGGCGCGGCGTGATCCCGACGTGATCTACGCGTAACCGGAAGCACCCCGAAGCAAGCAGGCACAACGACCGGCCGGCCACGATACCGGCAGGCATTCTTGCGGCCAGTGAATCAGGCTGCCTGATAAACGCGGCCGTTCAGACGACACGTTGCGCGCCGCTTCGCCACTGGCCGGCGACGGCGCGCGGCGGCCGTTACCGGGCCGACCGACTACAAGACATGGGACTGGAGACAGGATGAACACTTACGTTGCCGAAAAACCCACGGTCGCGACCACGCTCGCGCTGTGTTTCGCGATCGCCCTCCTCGAGGGGCTCGATCTGCAGTCGGTCGGCGTCGCCGCGCCGCGCATGGCGCGCGAATTCGGGCTGAGCGTGTCGCAGATGGGTATCGCGTTCAGCGCGGGCACCTTCGGGCTGCTGCCGGGCGCGATGCTGGGCGGGCGGCTCGCCGACCGGATCGGACGCAAGCGCGTGCTGATCGTGTCGGCCGCGCTGTTCGGGCTGCTGTCGATCGCCACCGCGCAGGTATCGACCTTCGCGATGCTCGTCGTCGTGCGCGTGCTGACCGGTATCGGTCTTGGCGGCGCGATGCCGAACCTGATCGCGCTGTCGTCCGAAGCGGTCGAGCCGCGCTCGCGCAGCAGCGCGGTGGCGACGATGTACTGCGGCATCCCGTTCGGCGGCGTGATCGCGTCGCTGATCGGCGTGCTGCTTGCCGGCGACACCGAATGGCGGCACATCTTCTACGTCGGCGGCGTGGGGCCGCTGCTGCTCGTGCCGCTGCTGGCGTGGTTCCTGCCGGAGTCGCGCGCGTATCTCGACGTCGCCGGCACGCCGGCCGCGCGCACCAGCGTCGCGCGCACGCTGTTCGGCGACGGCCGCACGACGTCGACGGTCGCGCTTTGGGTCAGCTACTTCTGCACGCTGATCGTCCTGTACTTCCTGCTGAACTGGCTGCCGTCGCTGATGGCCGCGCGCGGGCTCGATCGCGAGCACGTCGGCCTCGTGCAGATTGCGTTCAACGTCGGCGCGGGGCTCGGTGCGCTCGGCATCGGCGCGGCGCTCGACCGGATGCGCGCGTCGCACGTGGTCGGCGGCATGTACGTCGGGATCGTGCTGTCGCTCGCCGCACTGGCGGCCGCGCCCGGCTTCGCGTCGCTCGCGGCCGCCGCGTTCGCGGCCGGGATGTTCGTGGTCGGCGGCCAGTCGGTGCTGTATGCGCTCGCGGCGATCTACTACCCGA
>NZ_CAJNKE010000107.1 GCF_905232215.1 Burkholderia sp. LMG 13014 | reverse complement strand
CGTGCTGTCCGGCGGCGGCGCGCGCGGCTACGCACACCTCGGGGTCCTGAAGGTACTGGAGGACAACCGCATCCCGATCGACTGCATCGCGGGCACCAGCATGGGCGCCGTGGTGGGTGGCCTGTACGCGAGTGGCATGGCTGCCGGCGAGATGCAGAAGCGGCTGTCGGAGGTCAACCTCGCGGACATCGCGTTCGACGTGACGGACCGCGCGGACCTGCCGCAAACCAGCCGGGAAGACGAACGCCTGTACATCAACGGGCTGACGCTCGGCTTCGGCAAGAACGGCGTGAAGGCACCGGTCGGTCTCGTCCAGGGCAACCGGCTGCAGGCACTGCTCGCGAACTGGACGACCGCCGTGCCGACCAACCAGCCGTTCGACCGCCTGCCGATCCCGTACCGCGCGGTGGCGACCGACCTGCAGACGGGCCAGATGGTGGTGCTCGACCACGGCTCGCTGCCGCTCGCGATCCGCGCGAGCATGGCGATGCCTGGCCTGTTCGCGCCCGCCGAGATCAACGGGCGCGCGCTCGTGGACGGCGGGCTCGTCAGCAACCTGCCCGTCGACACCGCGCGGCAGATGGGCGCGAACGTCGTGATCGCGGTGGACATCGGCTCGCAACTGCGCCCGCTCGATGCGCTCGCATCGCCCGCCGACGTGATGCAGCAGATGGTCGGCATCCTGATCCGCCAGAACGTGACCGCGCAGCGCAAGCAGCTCGACGCGCAGGACGTGCTGCTCACGCCGGACCTCGGCTCGCTCGCGTTCACCGACTTCCAGAACGCGAAGCAGGCGATCGCTGCCGGCGCGGCCGCCGCGACCGCGGCGCTGCCGAAACTGCGGCACTTCGCGCTCACGCCGGAACAGTACGCGGCGTACCGGTCGGCCCACGCACAGCCGCTGCCGCCGCCGATCCGGATCACGCGCATCGAGATCCAGACGAGCGGCGGCGTGCCGAAGCGGGTCGTCAGCAACGCATTGCACGTGAAACCCGGCGACATCTACGATCCGCAGGAAGTCAGCCAGGACCTGCTCGGGCTGACGACGGGCGGCAACTTCGAAAGCGTCACGCAGCAGATCGTGAGCCACGGCGACGACAACGTGCTCGAGATCAACGCGCGCGAGAAATACTGGGGACCGAATTTCCTGCTGTTCGGGCTCGGCATGTCGAGCAGTTCGACCGACGAAGGCGGCTTCCGCCTGCATGTCGGCTACCGGCGGCCATGGCTTACCGAATCAGGGCTCGAGTTCCGCGCGGATACGACGATCGGCAGCGACCTGCAGTCGGCGCGCGTCGAATTGCGCCAGCCGCTGTCGGCGGCATACGGTGTCTACCTGTCGCCCTACGCGGAATATCAGCGCCGCTACGCGAACCTGTACGACGACAGCGGCAACGTGAAACTGAACCAGTACCTGATGCAGACCACGCGCGCCGGGCTCGACCTCGGCCTGCCGATCGCGCGGCTCGGTGATTTCCGGATCGGTCTCGGTTACGTGACCGGGCATGGCTCGCCGACCTACAACCTGCCGTTCGACGACGGCACCGGCAGCGGCCAGACGCTGCTGTGGCCAAGCTTCACGTCGCAGGCGCTGATCGCGCGCGCGCGGCTCGTCATCGACCAGCTCGACGACCCGCTGTTCCCGCGCAAGGGCTATTTCACCGAGCTGCGCGTCGAGCGCTCGCTGGTGTCGCGCAACGGGGGCTCGGCGCAGTCGTTCGACGACAGCATCAACAACGCGCCCTACACCGAGATCTACGGCAAGGCGATGGTGGCGCAGCAGTTCGGCCGGCACAGCGTCAGCGCGACGATCGAAGGCGGCAAGAGCATCGGCGGCACCAACCTGATCAACGCGTTCAACTTCACGCTCGGCGGCTTCCAGCATCTGTCCGCGTATGCGGCCGACCAGTTGAACGGCAACGAGCTCGCCTACGCGCAGGTGACCTACATGAACCAGTTGATGACGTTCAACGCGTCGCCGATCAAGGCGCTGTCGGTGGGTGCCAGCGCGGAAGTCGGCAACGTCTGGTCGAGCGGCCAGCAGATCGGCGGCGGCGCCCTCAAGCAGAGCTATACGTTCTTCACGAGCCTGTCGACCGCGTTCGGGCCCGTCTACATCGGCGTGGCGCTCGCACCCGGCGGCCGTCGCAACTTCTACCTGCAGCTCGGCCGCACGTATTGAGCCGGCGCGGATGCCGCCTCGGCGACATCCGCGTATCCGTTGCGCCGCACGCCCGGATCAGAACGCCGCGGCCATCGCGACCGCCCGCGCTTGCGCCCGTTCGATGCTGTCGCTTGCGCGCGCACCCCACGTGTGTTCGACGGTCAGGCTTCTGACCTCGCTCACGCCAATGAACCTCAACCAGAATTCGATGTAGTCGGCCTGATGCTGGAACCCGGGATTGTCGGCGCCCGCGCCGGTTTCCCGGCTCTGTCCGCGCACATGGATGACCAGCGCGCGCGGAATCTCCAGCAGCGGCGCGTACGCGTTGCCGTCGAACGTAAACAGCATGTTCCGCTGGCTGACGAGATCGATCAGTTGCTTGAGCTTGTACGGATAGCCGAAATTCCACATCGGCACGCCGACGACGATCCGGTCCGCCTCCTGAAAGCGCTTCACGAGCGACTGGATGCGCCGCCAGATCGACTGTTCCGTCTCATCCATCGGCGCGTTGGCGACGCCCTTGTACTTCGCGCCGATCGCGTCGCTGCCAAAATCCGGCAAGTCTTCTTCCCAGACATTCAGCGTATCGACGTCGATCGGGGCGCCCGTCTCCCGGTACGCATCGACAAAGGCATTGGCGACCGCGATCGAAGCCGACCTGGCGCCGCGAGGAGAAGACACGATATTCAAAAGCCGCATGATGTGTGACCCGGACAGAAATGCATGAACAAGGAGGCAGCCATCGTGGCGGCCCCGGCTTCACTGCTGCGTCGCGGGCCGCCCGCCTCCGCTGTCACGGAATGGCCCGCCCATATAGTTGCAATTGCAATCGTAATGCAAAGCGCACACGCGCTGCAAACGAATCGTCATGCGATGGCGGGGCGGGACGGTATCGATACGGGAAAAGTACGGCGGGAAAGGCCGGCGACGCGCTCGAATCCGGCGCGCGCGGCTGTCTGCTGTCGTGCTGTTGCTGCTGTCGAGGGTTGGGGCGCGTGCGGCGTAGCTAGACCGGCCAGCTGATCTCGAAGCGCGCGCCGCCGAGTTCGACCGGATCGACGACCGCGATCCGGCCGTTGTGCGCATGCAGTACCTGCCGCGTGATCGACAGGCCGAGGCCATAGCCGCCGGTGCGGCGGTCGAGGGTTGGCGCGCGTGCCGCGTATCGCTAGACCGGCCAGCTGATCTCGAAGCGTGCGCCGCCGAGCTCGACCGGATCGACGACCGCGATCCGGCCGTTGTGCGCATGCAGTACCTGCCGCGTGATCGACAGGCCGAGGCCATAGCCGCCGGTGCGGCGGTCGAGGCGCACGAATGCGTCGAAGATGCGTTCGCGCTCGCTTTCCGGCACGCCGGGGCCGTCGTCCTCGACGAAGATCCCGATGTTGCCGTGCACGAGCGAGATCCCGACGACGATCCGCGATTTCGCGTACTTGCTCGCGTTGCGCAACAGGTTGCGCATCGCGTACGACATCAGCCGCCGGTCCATCTTCACGCGCAGGTCCGACGCGATCGCGATGCGCGCGTCGATCGCCCGCTCCGGATACAGCAGCTGCGCATCGTTGACCTGATGCTCGAACCACGCGACGGGGGCCGTCATCTCGAGTTTCGACTGCAGCGAGCTGTATTCGAGCCGCGCATACGTGAGGCTCATGTCGATCAGCTCCTCGAGTTCGGTCACGTCCTGCGCGATGCTCTCGAGCGCCCCCTGGTATTCGGCCGCGGAACCCGGCTCGCGCAGCATTTCGAGCGCGAAACGCACGCGCGCGAGCGGCGTGCGCAACTCGTGCGAGATGCCGTTCGTCAGATCGCGCTGCGCGGCGATCAGCCGTTCCATGCGTATCGCGAGCGCATTCAGCGTCCGCGCGAGCGGGCCGATGATCACGCTGTGCGATTCGCGCGCGCGGGTGTTGAAGCGCCCGCCCGTGAAATCGATCGCGCGCTCGCGCACCATCACGAGATCCGACCACACCGGCCGCATCCACCGGTACGCCGCCAGCGCGGGCGCGGCGAATACGAACACGAGCACGATCCAGATGTCGCCGGGCAGCGAGTCGAACGCATGCCACACGACCTGCGGTGACAATTCGACGCACAGCGCGAGCGCCGGCACGAGCGCGGTCAGCAGCACGAGGCCGAGCAGATGCAGGTAGGTGCGCACGTACAGGCGCGACCAGCTCGGAATGCGGTCGGCGCGCGTGTCGGTCCACGCGCGACGGAAATGCAGCCAGCGCCATTTGACATAGCGCAGCGTCGGCAGCGGCGGTGCATCGGGGTGCGAACGGGTTCGTCGGATCATCTCGGCTCCCGGCCGGCGGGTGGAAGGCTCGCGCGGAACGTGACGGCGTCGCACGAACGCCGCGTCATTCCCACGCGTGCTTGCTGAATTGATAACCCTTGCTGCGAATCGTCTTGATCCGCTGCGGGTTGCTCGCGTCGTCGCGCAGCTTGCGGCGCAGCTTCGAGATGCGTCCGTCGATCGTGCGGTCGAGGCCGTCGAATTCGACGCCGCGCAACTGCAGCATCAGGTCGTCGCGGCTGACGACTTCGCCCGCATGGCACACGAGCGCCCACAGCAGGTCGAATTCGGCCGACGTCAGGTCGGGCGTGCTGCCGTCGGGCAGCACGACGGAACGGTCGGTGCGATCGATCGAGAACTTGCCGAACGCGTAGCGCTCCGGCTGCGGCGCGGTGCTCTCGGCCACGCGCGCGGGCGCGCGGCGCAGTTGGGCCTTGATCCGCGCGAGCAGGATGCGCGGCTCGACCGGCTTGTGCACGTAGTCGTCCGCGCCGAATTCCAGGCCGAGCAGCTCGTCGAACGGCTCGTCGCGGGCCGTCACCATGATGATCACGCCGTCGTACTGCTTGCGCGCCTCGCGGCAGATTTCAAAGCCGTCCTTGCCCGGCAGGTTCACGTCGAGAATGACGAGATCGGGGCGAATGGACAGGATCGCCGGCACCGCGGCGTCACCATGCAGCACAGTGTCGACTTCATAGTCGTTCTTGCGCAGGTAGCCGGCGATCAGCGTGGACAGGCGGGTGTCGTCTTCGACGAGCAGGATGCGAAAAGACATGGGCAGCGTTCGAATCATCGGGGAAGCCACGGCGGCGCCGGCCGATGCCGGACGCCGGCCATCGGCCGAAACGTACCGCATGATACTGCGCCCGCCGATTGCCTGTTTAGAGGTCTTGAAAATAAGGGCGCGATAACCGCCGTGCTTGACGAATCGGCGCCGGGGCGGTTCCATACGGGCTCGCCTGAAACCGGGCCATGCCCTGCCCGCCTGACTTGATGAATTACCAATCGATCCTCGAACGCATCCACACCGAACTGGCCCCCTGGATCGGCCAGGGGCGGGTCGCCGACTATATTCCCGAGCTCGCGAAAGTGCCCGCCGACAAGTTCGGGATGGCCGTCGTGACGCTCGACGGAAACGTTTGCACGGTCGGCGACGCGCACGAGCGCTTCTCGATCCAGAGCATCTCGAAGCTGTTCGCGTGCACGCTCGCGTTCCAGCTGCTGGGCGACGAACTGTGGGAACGGGTCGGCCGCGAGCCGTCCGGCAACGCGTTCAACTCGCTGGTCCAGCTCGAAAGCGAGCGCGGCAAGCCGCGCAACCCGTTCATCAACGCCGGTGCGCTGGTCGTCACCGACGTGCTGTGCCGCCGCTTCGTGAAGGCCGAGACGGCGCTCGTCGAATTCGTGCGGCGGCTGATCGGCGCGAACGACATCGACTACGATTCGCGCGTCGCGCAGTCGGAGCTGCAGCACGCGGAGCGCAACCGCGCGATGGCGCACTTCATGGCGAGCTTCGGCAACATGCAGATGCCGCCCGACACGGTGATCGATGCGTATTGCCGCCAGTGCGCGATCACGATGAACTGCGTCGAGCTCGCGCGCGCCGCGCTGTTCCTCGCGAACGGCGGTGTTGCGCCGGTGACCGGCGAGCAGATCGTCGATTCGAGTTCCGCGAAGCGGCTGTCGGCACTGATGCTGACCTGCGGCACCTACGATGCGGCCGGCGATTTCGTGTACCGCGTCGGGCTGCCGGCTAAAAGCGGTGTCGGCGGCGGGATCGTCGCGGTGCTGCCGGGCGAGATGGCCGTGTGCGTGTGGGCGCCGGGGCTCGATGCGAACGGGAACTCGCTGGCGGGCCAGCTGGCGCTGGAGTGGCTGACGACTTATTCGGGGCGGTCGATTTTTTGAGGTGGCGAAGACAAGCGTGCGTCATGTGGCACAACGGCGGCCGATTCGTAGCGGCGCATGCCGGCGCGTGCGCAATGAGGAATCGGGCCATCGACGGGTTGAATCCGCACCCATCGCTGCCGGTCGAGCCGTTGCACCTCCGAGGGCACGTGTCAGAGCACAACGGTCACGCGTTCCGACGATCCGAAAGCGTGTCCTCCGTTAGCGGATCGGCTGCCGCAACGGAGCGCCCGGCGCCCCCCGTGAATGATCGGACTCCAGCCCCGCACCCGGCACGACTCGAGACCCCGATGGCAAGCAATGGTCAGAGATCGCCGCGCACTTCGCCGGTTCCCAGCGCGCTCCGCTGCCGGTTGACTTCCGCCCAAAGCTCATCGCTGTCGTCATTGCGCAGCACGACCATCCAGTCCAGTTGATCGTCGGTCACGCCGAAGTATTCCAGGATTTCCCGGCGAACCGCATCGACGAACTGCGCGTATTCCGGGGATGCCTGGGCCTGCGCGTGCAAGGCATCGTATGCCGCATCGTCCGCGCCGCCGCCATCCTCGTCGATATAGCGCGAGATCCACTGGTCCAGTTCGCGGTCGTAATCGGCCTCGGCGCGCATCGCTTGCACAGCCGTGTAGAAATCCAGTTGGGCAAACCCGGCGATCGCCGCCGTGGTTGCCTCGTCGAATGTAGTCGTCATTCCATCTCTCATTTCGGTCATTACACATCATCGCACGGGCCGCACCCGGGCAGGCGCCGCGAATCCGGACGCCGCAACATGCTGCCTGGCGCCGACGTTTGGACCGGGCAACGGCACCATGATCGGGAGGTTCAACACCTTCCCGTGCGCCACGCATCGGGGCCGCCCGGGGCGACAGGACACGCATTTTGCCGCACTGTCAGCACAGCGATGAAAACAACCGGGCGCAGCTGATCGCAGAACAAGTTTCGAGCGTATCGCCGCAAGCGTCATGCCGACACTCAAGCGCCAATGTGGGCGCCGGTCGTGAATGGGGCGTGACGGCCGAACCGAACTCCGTCGGATACCTCCCCCGGTGGTTCGTTAACGGTTCTAAACGCCCCGAAGCGGACCGACGATCTTCTCGGTTACGGTCGTCGGGCGCAGGGATGTGAGTCAAGGCCGGCTGTTGCCAAATGCGGATCGCAGTCATCGGCCCGACGGCAATCTACGCGTCCACTGCGAGGCACTTGGTCATTGGCACACAAGCCAATTCGACTCCACGCGAAGTTCGGTAAGTTGAAACCACGTCGCCCGTCCAGCCGCAACGACGATAGAACGGCGCCGCGTTCAGCGTTGCATCGAGACGTAGCTCGGCAAGGCCGTGAGTGCCGGCCAACGCTTCGAGAAACTGCAGCATCTCGTATCCAATGCCACGCCCCATGTGAGACGGCCGGACGAAGATTGCGTCCACTTGCCCGCTGGCGATCGTCAGCATGCCTGTACCGACAACCCGCCCCTCATCGACGGCAACGTAGAAGTCACGCTCGACCACGCTGGACCATTTGTCTGAAGGCGTGCCATCCACCCATCCGGAAAGGGCTGCCTCGGGATAGTATCCCGCGCATGCAGCATGCACCGAGGTATGACGGATATCCCACGCCTCCAGGGCGTCATGGCAATTCGCTTTTCGTATCGTCAGCATGCCACGCTCCTCGATCCAGGCGACCAGGTTGCCACGCCGGCAGCGTTACGAGGGACGTAAGTACGTACTCTGTCATGCATGCAATCACTCCTGTCTGTGCCAATGCATTCGGAGCGACTGAAAAGACACGGCCCCGTCATGACTGGCGGGGCCGTTTAGGAAGTCTATGTGTGATGTATGAACGTCACGATTCCCACGACTCGCCGCTGGCGGTCATGGTGCACATCATGGAATTGAGCGCGTCGGAGTTCATCGGGCGATATTGCCTAGCCAAAGCATGATCGTCAATGGGGCTTTGGCGACTTTCAACGATCCGAGCGCTCGGGGCGAAATGTCTCGAACTGGCCGACTATTGACCTCCGCAGACGCCCCGAACCGACCCGAACCCGTCTGTCCACTGCAGCAAATCGAGTGGCCGGTTTGTGAGGATGCCGGCCGTCCAGATTTACACCTGCACTACGGATCTTGCCACTGCGCCAGCCATATCGGACGCGAACGCTTCCAGGAAGTCACTACGCGATATTTCACCCATATCGACCGCCTTTGCGTTCCCCCCTGCGATGACCGTGACGTCTTCGATCCCGATCACCTTGAGGATCAGTCGCAAATAGCCGGTCGCGATATCGCGGTCCCGAATGGGCGAATCCGGCGTGTACGCGCCACCGGACGCCATCAGGATCGTGCATGCCTTGCCTTTAACCAGACCTTCGCCGGAGAAGCCCAGCGTTTTGCCCTTTCGCACGATATGGTCGATATACGCCTTCAGCACGGCGGGGACGTTGTAGTTGTAAACCGGCGTGCTGATGACGATGTGGTCAGCGGACAGTATCTCCTCCACGAGTTCATCGGAAAGACGCAGAAGGTTTTTCATATCCTGCGTTTGATGTTCCGGGGGCGTGAAATAGGCGCCGAGCCACGGCATCGTCACAAACGGCAGGTCGGTCGCCATCAGGTCGCGCTGGATCACGCGGCCGTCGTGCTGTTCCCGCTTCCATTGATTGACGAACATTTTCGTGAGTCCACGGGAGATGGACTGTTCGCCGCGCGGGCTGGCTTCGACTACGAGCAATGTGGGCATGAGAGGAACCTTTGACGTTGATGGACGGGAGAACCGTCTTGCCGGACGGCTTTTCTGCAAGACGCGCCTCATCGCGTGATGCGCAAGCCTGCGAACATGCAACGCAATATAAGATGTGACACCCAACTCAGGAAGTGATTAAATTTCGATGAGTTCAATCATATTTGGAGATAGGTTTGATTGGCAGTCTCACACTCGATCAGTTGCGTGTCCTCGTGACCGTTAGCGATGTCGGCAGTTTCTCGGCAGCTGGCCGCGCACTTGGGCGCGTTCAGTCGGCCATCAGCCAGTCGGTCAGAACGCTCGAGGAAACACAGGGAATCGAGCTGTTCGACCGCACCCGACAACGACCCGTGCTGACACCGGTTGGCCGCGCGCTCGTTGAGCAGGCCCGCGCCGTCCTGGCGAGCGCAGACCGATTCGAGGCCATTGCGGCAGGTACGAAGACAGGGCTTGAACCGTCAATCACCGTGGCGATCGACCCGCTGGTCCCGACCGCGCCGCTCATAGCCAGTCTGCGTGCGTTGCACGATGCTTTCCCGGACCTGCCGGTTTCGTTCTCCACCGAGGGGGTGGGCGGTGCCGAACAACGTCTGCGCGACAACGCAGCGTCGCTCGCACTGTGCCTGCTGTTGCCGTCCATCCCGGACGACCTGATCGCCTATCCGCTCATGGACCTCACGCTGGTGCCTGTCGCCGCCGCCGATCACCCGCTCGTTCGCCTTGGCCGGCCGCTCAACCGGTACGATCTGGAGTCGCACGTGCAGCTCGTTTTGTCCGATGCCTATGGCGCGGAGGGCCCCAGGCACGGCGTCATCGGGCGTCGCATCTGGCGCTTCGTCGATCTTGGCAGGCGACTCGATTTCCTTCGTGCTGGCTTTGGCTGGTGCAAGATGCCGCCGTATATCGTCGAGCCGTATCTGGCCGACGGTAGCCTCGTCGAGCTGAACACTGCAGATGAAGCGTTGTCGCCAACGGGATCGCTGCCTATCTACGCGGCACATGTTCGCGATCGACCTCTGGGCCGTGCAGGAGGCTGGCTGCTCGAAGATCTGCGGCATCGCTTGAAGCAGTCGTTCGACGGGGAGTCGTGAGCGCTCCAGTCCCCGAGGATGCTCAATCCGGCATGGAAGATAGGAGCACGCGCAGCAATTGCCATCGGCCCGTACCTCGGCACGGATTGACCGGGCGATCGCGTCAGACGGGTCCAGCGGGACGCACCCGTCGTCCCCGAATTTCATCAGGCGTTGTTGCTGTTCAGCGCTCGAAGGCGCGATAGAAAGAATTCGCCTCTTTGAATCCGAGCAGCAATGAGATTTCCGCGACAGGTATCCGATGGTGCCTGTGCGCGATACATCGATCGGGCGTCCGCTTTTTAACTCCCACCCGACGTTTGAATGTCCCGCCATCGCTTCGTGCGAACGACCGAAACTGGCCGAACCCGGTCGTCGAAGACAGTGCGACCCTCGCCCTCCTGGTCGGCACCGGGATGACATAGTCGGTTTATATTTCGGGCGTTCCAGCATGCCGCCGCTGGAATGACTGCCGACTTATCCGGAGCGGTCGATCTTCTGACGCGCCGGCGCCATGCCCGACTGAGCCGCTGCAATGACTGCCGGCTGATATCGGTATGGCCGGCATGCTCGATGTCGGCATGACCCTGCAGTGCCCCGCTCTTACTGCCCATCGAGCCCATGGATAGCCTGACGATGCATTCGAATCTGCTCACCCTGCCGCCCGGTGTCCACGCTGGCGTACAGATCCGGCCGCGCTGGCCCGCTCGACACGTCCATGTGGATGCGCATGTCCTCGGCAAGCTGCAGGCGATCCAGATCGGGTTGCCGGCCGGAATCAGCCTGATCCTGACGCGCGGCTACGAGCCGCGGGCGTCCGGGCTCGGTTTTGCGCGTCGTCGGTTTCGCGCACTGGGAATCGCCACGTTCCGCCTGCTCTATCCCGCCCGCCGCGACGAACTGGCCGATATTTTCGGCAGCAACGGACACGATGTCGATGGAACGCATATTGACGTTTCATTCAGTTTGGACGGCCGGCGCGTACGGATGTTGCCGCTGGGCGTATTCACGCCGCCGTTCTGGCAGCAGCGCCGCGTGCGGCAATGCGCGTCGGCCCTCGCGCAGATCCAGGCCGCACTGATGCGGCACGGGTTTCAGATTCACCGCAACGCCACCGAAAGCCTGCAGATTCATTGCGATCTGGTGCGCTAGCGGAGAGGATCGCAGGCACCGCCGCAGACGCTTGGTCAAACGATCGAACCGCCGCCCTGCCGTGAAGAAGGGGACGCGAACTATTCACGCGCCACCTTCGAGGGCAGGCACCGAGCGGTCAAGCGCCCGCCGCTCGGCTCACAGTGCCGACCAGCAAGCGCGAGCCCGATCGCGCGATCATGCCGCCGGGCCGTGAGAATCGAACACGGTTGCCGATGCGAGTTCGAGCGTCGTCGGATCTTCGAATTCCTTTTCCATGAAGTCGAACATGGCAGGCGAAACCTCAAACGAAAACGTCTCGCCTTTTTCCGCATTCCTTGCCAGGACACGACCGCGGCGGATGTCATGCGGCGCGGTGACATAGTGCAGTTCACTCGAAACACCGGCGTCCCTGGCTCGTTCAGCAAACGCCGAACGATTTCGCGCCTTCATGAAACCGAGATCCAGAATGACGTTCTGGCCATTTTTTGCGATCTGTTCGGCCGTGCGCCAGATTTGACG
Organism: Burkholderia sp. LMG 13014; assembly: GCF_905232215.1. Lineage (GTDB taxonomy): Bacteria > Pseudomonadota > Gammaproteobacteria > Burkholderiales > Burkholderiaceae > Burkholderia. The sequence goes on along the minus strand of NZ_CAJNKE010000107.1, from coordinate 2,963 downwards.
CTCGCAGCGCTGCACGCGCTCCATCAGCCAGTTCAATTCAACCGGCTCCGGAAGATCCGGGCCATACAGCTGTGCCATCCATTCATCGATCGAAAAGCGCGTGGCGCCGGACGAAGCCGCGAGCGTCCGCGCGTAAGTCGACTTGCCGGCACCTTGCGGGCCAAACACGATATGAACCACTGCCATGAAATTCCCTTCCTCCAGGTTGAGCGCCGACGTGGCGCAAGGTTGACTGTGCGCACGCGGTCATTCCGCTTGCGCGAAATTCAACTCGACGCCATTGCCTGCCGGATCGCGGAAGAAAATCTGCACCTGGCCCGTGAGCGGAACATGCTCGCGCCTGAACGCCACGTTGGCCTCGGTCAGATGAAGCGCCATTCCGTCGGCATCTGCACAGGAAAACGCAACGTGATCGAACGTATTGACGACGTTTGACGGGCGAGCCTCGTCCGGCCGCGCTTCCGTCAGATGCAGCACGGCCTGCGTGCCCGCATACAACCAATATCCGAAACGCTTGAATGGCGGGCGAAACCCTTCCCGCAAGCCGACGATGTCGACGTAGAAATCGCGGAGCGTATCGAGTGTCGGCCGATCCGCCCGCAGATTGTAGTGATTGAATCCGGTAACTGGCATGACGTGTAGCTCGTGTTGGCGCAACGTGACATGAAATGGCATCGCGCCGGGCCTGGCCGCTGCGGGCACGATCCGCGCAAAGCGGCGAGCAGTCGCGGCCGACCGATCGACATCGGCACCATACCGGCCGTTGGCCGGTCAAGCGCACGCCAGTATATTGCGGCCGCGAGAAATCATGGCGCCGGTTCGACGGAAGCCGCCGTGCGACGCAGCAACCCGCCCCTACGAAAATCGCATCGACGGCCGCCCTGATTTTCCGGTACAAATCGGGGACGCTGAAATTCCCCGCGGACGATCGGAGACCCTCGTTCATGACTCGGCAAAACGCACCGGATATCGCAACGGCAACCCGCACGAACCCCGACGACAGCGCGTCCGCGCCGATTCCCGCGATCGTGCCGGCAAGCACCGCGCTGCTCGTCATGCATTACCAGACCGACATCCTCGGCCTCTTTCCGTCGGTCGCGCCCGGGTTGCTCGCCAATACGCGCCGGCTCTGCGATGCGGCACGGGCAAGCGGCATCGGCGTCTGGTTCGCGAACCTCCGGTTCAGCCCCGGCTATCCGGAGGTCAGCCCGCGCAACAAGAACGGCCAGGGCATCAAGCGGCTCGGCCTCTTCATCGACGACGGCCCGTGCCCGGAACTCGGCCGGCAGCCCGACGAACCGCTGATTGTCGCGCATCGCGCCAGCGTGTTCTTCGGCACCGATCTGCAGGCACAGCTGGTTGAGCAAGGTGTCAATTCGCTGATCATGGTCGGCATCGCATCGACGGGCGTGATGCTGTCGTCGATCGCCCACGCGAGCGACGCGGATTTCCGCCTTTATACGGTCAAGGATTGCTGCTACGACCCGGATCCGGTGGTCCACGAGCACCTGTTCGCCACCGCCTTCGAATCGCGCACGACGGTGCTGTCGCTCGCGGACGCGTTGCGGCTGCTCGAGTAAGCGCAAGCGTACGCGCGAGCGCGACGGGTCAACGGTGTCGCCTGGATCGCCCGGCAGGATGACGGCTACCGGGCCGTTCCGGCTCCCTTCAGGATGAGGTCGATGCCGGCCATGAACTGATTGTGTGCGTCGTGTGCGTCGCGCGCGGCCAACTGCGCCGCCACCTTGCGCACAAACGGATACGCCACCGGATTGCGTTGCGTCCACCGGACGGCGACGGTCTCAGCGATCTCCGGCTGCCCCGGATCCCACGGATGCAAACGGACACCCGCCGCGAACTGGCCTGGCAGCCCAAGGATGTCACGCATCCGCGCAGATACCGCGTCGAATCACGCGGGTTCAGGCACGCCCAGCCCATGCCGTTGCGTGCCTCCCCCCTCCGCGTTACTTCGCGATATACACACCCGACGTCGGGCACGTGCCCTGCGTATTGCCGTCCGTCACGAGCGATGCAGCGCTCGGGAACTGCGTGGTCGCATTCGTCTTCACCGCAATCCACGCTTCGGTGAAATAGCTGACGCCATTCGTCTTCGTGCACTTCAGCGACACCGCACTGCGCGTATTGCTGCCGAACGCGCCTTCGAAGGCCGACAGCAACTGGTTGCGCGTGACCGTCTTGCCCGCGTTCGCCTGCAGGAACGTGTTGAACGACGTGTTGCCGAGCCGGCTGATCATCCCGGACGCCTGGTTCCAGTACGCATCGGGCGACGCCGAGTTCGAGCAGGTGCCGTGCTTGAACCATTCGTGCTTGTCGAGGCACGACGCGACGCCCGGCATGTACGTCGACAGCGTATTGCGGGTCGCGCTGCTGATCGGGTACGCGTCCATGCTGCACCACTGGTGCGCGTTGTCGAGGTCGATGTCGTTCTGCGGCACGCCGCAGTAGAACGGCTGGTTGCCGTCGTAGTTGTTCGGCCACAGGCCATGCAGCGACAGGCTCGTCGCCGCATACGTGCCGGCGAGGTTCGTGCATTCGGGCGTATCGTGCGACGCGCAGAAGCCGGGCTCCCACGACGCGGCGAGCAACAGGTAGTCGTAGCTGGTCTGCGCGGTGGCGGGCAGTGAAGCGGAAGCGACGGCGAGTGCGGCAGCGGCGCGGGCGAGCGTCTTGAGCATGGCGTTTCCTCGGAAAGGGCTTGCGGTCGCGGGATGCGCCGCAAGATTGTCGACATCTGCCCGAGATTGTTGCCGACGCAACGTGGCACGAATGTGAAGGTGGACGAATGATGTCCTTCGTCACGGGCGCGCGCACGCACCGTCGTGTCGCGCACTGCATCACACGGCCGATGCGTACCGCCCTGCCGGCGGCACGCCGTCGCTCACGATCCGGTGCCCAGCTGCGTGCACGCGCGCGCGGCCGCTACGGGGCCTTCGAGCGCGAGG
>NZ_CAJNKE010000106.1 GCF_905232215.1 Burkholderia sp. LMG 13014 | reverse complement strand
CCGATGCGGCGCCCGCGTCGAAGCCCGCGATCGTGCCGTTGCTTGTTGCTGAAGCGCCGGCTGATGCCGAGGCGAAGCTGAAGGAGATCGGCGAGAAGAAATCGACGCTGATCGAACAGTTCGACAACGGCGACATCACGGCGAAGGAGTACCAGAGCCAGCTCGACGTCCTGAACAAGGACGAGCGGGCGATCGAGCGCGCGGTCGACAAGGCGCAGACGGCAGCCGAGATGCGCCAGCAGCAGGAAATGAGCGCGTGGCTCGGTGAGGTTAAGGACTTCACGAGCAAGTCGCATCCGGAATACAGCACGAGCCGCGTTCGCTGGACGGCGCTCGACACGTTCGTGAAGGAGATCGGCACCGACCCGGCCAACGCCAACATGAGCGGCACCGAGATTCTCACGAAGGCGCACGAGATGGTCGTTGCTGACCTGGGCGAGGTGGCGTCGAAGGCTGACGTGGGCAAGAAGGGCGACGAGAAGCCGGACGACAAGCCGGGTAAGCCGTTGAAGGGCGCGAAGATCGATCCGCCACCGACGCTCGGCAAGGTGCCGGCGTCGGACAACACGGACATCGATACCGGCCGCTGGACGGCGCTCGACCGCCTCCAGGAAACCGACCCCGAAGCGCACGAGGAGAAGCTGATGAAGATGTCGGCTGCCGATCGTGACGCCTACCTCGCCGCGCGCGGATAAGGAGCCTGACATGGATCAATTCATCGGCGTCAAGCGCATCAACGCGAAGCCCATGACTCGCGGAGAGTACAACGCGTTCCGGGGTTGGGTGCTGCCCGCAGACGATAACGGCGAGGACGAGGGCTATCTGGTCGAGTACCTGGACGGTGGCAAGGCGAACACCGCCGAGTATGCCGGCTACGTGTCGTGGTCACCGCGCGACGTGTTCGAGCGGTCCTACCGCCCGACCGCTGGAATGTCGTTCGGGCTGGCGGTTGAGGCCGTGAAAGCTGGCAAGCGCGTCGCGCGCACGGGGTGGAACGGCAAGGGCATGTTCGTCTACTTCGTGCCGGCTGCTTCGTATCCGGTGCAGACCGGCGCGGCAAAGGCTCACTTTGGCGAGGGCTCGATGGTGCCGTACAACGCCTATCTCGCCATCAAGAACGTCAATGACACCGTGAGCACGTGGGTGCCGAGCGTCAACGATTGTCTCGCCGACGACTGGCACGTCGTCGAATAACCAACAGGGGACCGACTTTGGCACTGAACATCGAACTGCGCGTAGGTGAGAGCGTGAAGATCGGCGACGCAACGATCACGCTCGTCGACAAGTCGGGAAAGATCGCGCGGCTGTCGATCGACGCGCCAAAGTCGGTTCCCATCGACCGGCAGCCGCAATCGTCGACGGCCCAGATCGCCGCGAAAGTGGGGCTATCGGCCGATGCCACATAGTGAAAGGTTGTAAAAGCGCAACTGTGGTTATAAAATCGCACCATCGATAGCGCAGGATGTGCGTCGTGAACGTTTAACTACTTCATGAGGCATTTCTATGAGCCAAACCGTCATCCCGTTCGGCGATCCGAAGGCGATCAAGCGCTGGTCCGCCGACCTCGCTGTCGATGTCCGCAAGAAGTCGTACTTCGAGCAGCGTTTCATCGGCACGTCCGAAAACTCGATCATCCAGCGCAAGACCGAACTCGAATCGGACGCTGGCGACACCATCTCGTTCGACCTCTCCGTTCACCTTCGCGGCAAGCCGACCTACGGCGATGCGCGCGTCGAGGGCAAGGAAGAAAACCTCCGCTTCTACACCGACAAGGTGATGATCGATCAGGTTCGCACGGCCGTTTCGGCCGGCGGCCGCATGTCGCGCAAGCGCACCGTCCATAACATCCGCCGCATCGCGCGTGATCGTCTGGGCGACTACTTCTACAAGTTCACCGACGAGCTGCTGTTCATCTACCTGTCGGGCGCGCGCGGCATCAACCTCGACTTCGTGGAAACCCCGGATTTCGCGGGCTTCGCTGGCAACCCGCTTGAAGCGCCGGACACGGAACACATCCTGTACGGCGGCGTGGCCACGAGCAAGGCATCGCTCGCGGCGACCGACATCATGGCGCCGCTGGTCATCGAGCGTGCGGTTGAGAAGGCCGCGATGATGCAGGCCGAGAACCCGGAAGTCGCGAACATGGTGCCGACCAGCATCGATGGCGACGACCACTATGTGACGGTCATGTCGGAGTACCAGGCGACCGACATGCGCACGGCGGCCGGCGGCACGTGGATCGACTTCCAGAAGGCGGCAGCGGCAGCCGAGGGCCGTAACAACCCGATCTTCAAGGGTGGCCTGGGCATGATCAACAACGTCGTGCTGCACAAGCACCGCAACTGCATCCGATTCAACGACTACGGCGCGGGCGCCAACGTCGAGGCGGCGCGTGCGCTGTTCATGGGCCGCCAGGCGGGCGTCATCGCTTACGGCACGGCAAACGGCCTGCGCTTCGATTGGCAAGAGACGGAGAAGGATTACGGGAACGAGCCCGCCATCTCCGCTGGCTTCATTGCCGGGATGAAGAAGGCCCGCTTCAACAACAAGGACTTCGGCGTCATCTCGATCGACACCGCGGCCAAGAAGCACAGCTAACCGCTGACAGGCACGAGCCGCCTCAAGGCGGCTCAACCCTGATTCCTGACTGAACGAGGAACACATCATGACGATTCTGCAAAGCCTTTGGGCTACCCAGCAGCGGACCACGCCGTATGGCGACTGCGCTGGCGATCAGGTCTGCGAGCGCTTCGAGTACGCGCTGCCGGCCGCCGGTCTCCAGGTTGGCGACATCATCGAGCTCGGCGTGCTGCCGGCCGATCACTCCGTGAGCGACGCGGTGCTGGTCGCTGACAAACTCGATACCGGCGGTGCGCCGGCCCTCGCGTTCGACGTCGGCATCATGTCCGGCGACGTCGGCGACAAGGTTTCGGCCCGCACGTGCGGCGCCGAGCTGTTCTCCGCTTCGAACGTCGGGCAGGCCGGCGGCGTCGCGCGGACGACTCTCGCGAGTGCCTTCACGATTGCGCCGGTCGGCAACCATCGGTCGATCGGCGTGAAGATCACGGCAGCAGCGCAGACGCAGGCAGCAGGCTTCAAGCTCCGCCTGATGCTGACGTACCGGCCGACGTCGTACTAAGCAACTCGGGGCCCTTTCGCTTCTGGCGACGGGGCCTTTACCCATCCGTGTTGAAGGAGAGAGAGCGTGAACATCGAATGCATTCTGCACCGCAAAGGCGGCACCGTTGTCGAAATGCCGGGCAAGACCTACCACTTCGCGCCGACGCAGGACGACGAGCGCCATATCGCAGCCGTCGAGGTCGACGGACACATCGAGCGCTTCCTGTCGATCCGCGAGGCGTACCGTATTGCGCGCTCGCTGGGTGCCGATGCCGACGATTCCGATGCAACCGCGATCCTCCACGGCAACATGCCGCCGCCGATCGACAAGCCGCCGGCCGTGACCGTCGACCCCAGCCAGCTCAAGGTCGCGGGTGCCGCGTTCCCGCCGTCGTTCACCATCCATGGCAAGACGTACTCGCTCAACGACGTGACGTTGCGCGCGTTCCAAGACTCGGGCCTGACGCTCGAGGACTGGAACGGTCTGGACGACGAACACCGGGCGACCAAGACGGAAATCGTGCTCGACGCGCTGGACGCCGGTGAGATCACGCTCGAAGCGGCTCCGGCGCAGGGTGAGCTCGACGAGCGCACGCTGCTGACCCAACAGTATCAGGCCAAGTTCGGCAAGCTGCCGCCGGGCAACACGAAGATCGAGACGCTGAAGGCGAAGCTCGCCGAAGGCGCTGCGTAACGCCATGCCGATCGCTGCTACCGAGCTCATCACCCGCGCGGGCCATATTCTCCAGGACGAGGATCACGTTCGCTGGACAGTTTCCGAGCTGCTCGAATGGGTCAACGATGCCGCGCGCGAGACGATCGTGCGCCGGCCGGCGGCCCGCTCGGTAGCAACGGTGCTCGCGCTCGTCACGGGTACGCGTCAGGCGTTGCCGGAGCATGGCGTTGAGCTGCTGGACGTCGTTCGCAACATGGCCGCGGACGGCGTGACGCCGGGCCGCATCGTGCGGCGCGTCGACCGACAGTTGCTCGATGACCAGAATCCAGACTGGCACACCGCGCGCGCGAAAGGCGTCGTCAAGCACTTCACGTTCGACGAGCGCGCGCCGCGCATCTTCTACGTCTATCCGCCGGTCGTCGCGGGCACGAAGGTCGAGACGCTGCATTCCGAGCTGCCGCCCGCGATTGCGGCGGCCGCTGACACCCTCGACATGGGTGCCGAATATATCAACGTGATCTTGTCCTACGTTTGCTACCGCGCGTTGGCGAAGGACAGCGAATACGCGAACGGCACGGTCGCGGCGCTGCATTGCCAGGCGTTCACCGACGCCGTGACCGACAACAACCAGCAGACCACCGCCAACTCGCCGAATGCGAACAGCGTATGACCGACATCGACGAATTCCTGACGAAGGTGATGCCGTTTGCTCCGACCTGCCCGGAGCCTACGGCAATCGAGCACATTCGCGCGGCGGCGCGTGACTTCTGCGAGATGACTCGACTGTGGCGATTCGACGACACGTTTCAGATTGGCGACGATCCGAACGTCGTATGTACGCCGTGCGGCGCCGTGATCCACGAGATCGAGCGGTGCGACTACAACGGCAAGAAGCTCGACCCCGCGTCGCTGGACTGGCTCGACGACCGCCATCCGAACTGGCGTTCGGACACGCAGCTCTGGACTGGGCAGCCGAAGTGGTTCACGCAGGTCGAGCCGAATACCGTGCGCGTCGTGCCCGCGCCAATCGAGCCGGACGGCAATATCAAGGTCTGGTTGCACCTGAAGCCGTCTGAGGATGCTGACCAGCTTCCCGACTTCCTCGCGCGCGACCACATGACGATCATCTCGTGGGGCGCGCTCGCGAACATCCTCATGCTGCCGAAGCAGCCATTCACGGACACGAACATGGCCGTGTTTTTCAGCGGCAAGTTCGACGCGGCGCTTGGCCGCAAGTCGAAGCTTCAGTCGTCCGGGCAGCAGCGTGCTCCCGTCCGTAGCAAAGCGAATTTCTTCTAAGGAGGCACCATGTCTGCCGCATCCGACTACACGGAAAACAACGTCATCAGCGCGCTGCTGCGCGGCGTTCCCTTTCCGCTTCCGACCAAGACGTATCTGTCGCTGCATACCGCTGATCCGGGCGACGCGGGCGGCAATGAAGTTTCGACGGCCGTGTGGCCGGGCTACGTTCGCAAGGATGCCGAGGTCGGGGGCGCGATCGGCTCAGGCTGGGTGCCGCCGTCTAATGGCACGACGACGAACACGAATCAGGTCATCTATCCGGCGCACAACGGGGCATCAGCGTTCACGCTTACGCACTTCGCGATCTACGACGCGCCGAACGGCGGCAACATGCTGGCGCATGCACAGCTCAACACCGCGCGCACGCTCCAGCCCGGCGACGTGTTCGTGTTCGATGTCGGCTCGCTGACGGTGCAGATGCTGTAACGAGCCATGAACCTCTACGCGCTCAACGTAACCCCGGTCAATGGATGGGCCACGTGGCAGGGCTCAGGCCGCGCCTCGATGGTGCTCGCCGGATCGGGGAAGAGCGCGAACGTCGTGCGTGGCGCGGGAACTGCGCGGATGGAGTTGCAGGCGTCAGGAAAAGGTGTGCGCCGCGCGATGGGTTACTCCTTGCCGAAGCTCGTCCTCACGTCGAGTGGACATGGAAGCCTTCGCTCGGGTGTTGGCGGTGCGGCAACGCTGATTCTCGCCTGGCACTACGGGCAGGGCGGCATCCTGGTGCGCTCGCGCGGGACGGCGCGGCTTCAGTTCAACGTCGATGCAAACAGCCTCATGGGCCGGAGCGCTGTCGCCAGTGCGGGCATGCAGATGCTCATGCGCGGGGAGGCGCGAACGTATCGGCTCGTTCACGGGGCGGCACTCGCATCTGTCGAGCTGGACATTTCGAATCGAATCAGTGCATCCGTGCGAGATATGCCGTTCGTGTTCGCGCCGCGCAGCCGGCAGTTCTGCGTGCCGCGCGAGTCGCGCCGGTTCGTCGTGCCGCATTGCAACGACCGGACGCCCGGCTTTGGGTATTTGCTGCGCTACCCGGACGGCACGATTGCATTCGACCTGATATTCGACGCGATGCTCTACGGCGCGGACAGTACCGCAGGCGCGATTGACGACCTCGAGCGGATCGTAACCATTGAAATGCCGGGCGATGCCTGGGCAGGAACGCCATGAACCAATCACTCCAAAGCCGCGTCGCGAAGTTCGACAAGACTGTCACGGATGCTGACGCATGGGCGCGCGGCGACGAGAGCACGTCTGTCGATTTCGGCGGCGGCCCGGTTCGCTCGCCTGCGAAGCTCGTCGCCGACCTCGACAAGTCGGTGAACCAGTCGATGAATGCCGTGTTGAACCCCGGCAATCAGCCGGTGCCGAACACGCTCGACGGCGCTGAAATCTGGACGTTCAAGAAGGCAGGCGCGTGGGCGCAGGCGAAGCTGTCGTCCCTCGCGAATTTCATCCTCATGACGTTCGCAGTGGCATGGAAAACCGGGAGCCCATGGATCATCGTGCGGGCGCTCTGGGCAAAGCTCAACGACCTCCCGATGTACGTGACAGACTTCGGTGTCGTGATGGATGGCGCATCGGCAACGCCTACGGACAATACCGCAGCATTGCAGCGGGCTGTCTCGTACTGCCGTCCGCGCGGTATCGGACTGACGATCCCTGATGGTGACATGGCCATGAAGGGGCCGCTCTACTTCCGCGATGAAACCCCTGACTACGTACCGTTCTCGTTCCTCGGTCAAGGCAAGCATCGCACGCGCATCTACACGCTCGGCGGCTGGCCGCAAGTGCAGTACGTCCTATCGTCCGAATGGAACGACGGGTCGCCGCAGAATACCTCATTCGACAACAAGACCATCGGTGGCTTCACCATGCAGCCGCATCCGTCTGTTGCTAACGACGTGGTGCATCCAGCACCGCTCTCGTGGGGCGTCATCGGCAATACAGAGTTCTGGAGTATCCGGTGCATCAACTTCAACAACACGGTGGCACGGCATGACATCTGCTCGAATGTCAAATTCCGTGGGTTTGAGGTGTGGGACTCGGGCATCTCGTTCGAGTACAAGTCCACGAAGGGCATCACGTTCACGGCTACGGCAGGCAGCGATGTGGTTCAGGCCAGCGCGCCACTATTCGCAGCGGCCGACGTTGGCAAGCAGATCACGGTACACGCGACCAATGCAGGTATGTGCGGCACGATCGTCGAGGTTATCGACTCGACCCATGCGCGGCTTTCCGTGACTTCCACGGAGACGGGCAGCGGTCGCGGCGGCTTCGGTACGGCCACGACTACGGCGGCGGCTGGTGCGTCCTCGCTGACGTTCAATAGCCCGGTCTTCAAGCCGGCGCACGCTGGTCTGTGGGTGTACCTGAGCCAAGGCGGTTATCCGGGCTACCCGATCGTCCGAACGAAGATTACGGAGGTCACGAGTAGCTCTACCATCAAGGTCAACCCGCCAGTGCCGAACGCGGTGAACAACGCGCTGATCGCTCTGCCCGTGACGGACTTCCACAACTTCTCAGAAGCCGTGTTCAACGCTCCGGCGCACAACGACATCCTGTTCGATGACTTCTGGGTGGAGCAGTGTGGCGGCGTCATGCTGGTCATGAAGGACGGCATCGAGGTAAAGGGCACGAGTGTCAAGCTGCATGGAAACTGGCCGTATCCAGAGAGCCGTATTACGGAAGCGTGCGCGTGGTTCCAGAACATCAGCGGGTACTTCAATGTGCAGCTTGCGGGTTTCGTGTGCGGGCCGGCAACTGTGCGCACGTTCTCGCAGGTCGGTACGCTGCTCCGTCTGGAGAACATCGAAGGTCTGTGCCTGACAGGTATGCCGTACATCCGGACGGAAGCGATCCCTGCTGGTCAGCCGGCCGGTGGCGTGGTGCTGGGCAACGCGGTGGTCGAGAGCTACAAGAAGGACGGCATCGTGTGGCAGGACTTCAACAATCCGCCGATCACGAGCATTGCGGGCCAAACGCTGGCGCCTCTGACGGGTCTGCGTGGCGGCGTGCGCTACTACCAGATTCCGTTTGTTCTTCAGGATCAGCATGGGCACTCGGTAAATCAGGGGGCGAATATCAAGGTCAGGGATGACGGATACACGATCACGCTGTATTTCGCGTGGACCGTCCTGAACGTGTCCGGCCTGACCGCTGGAGATACGATCCAGATCGCGTTGCCGACCGCGATGAAGCCGACTTTCGGCAGCAGTGGGGTGTTGGATTTCGACGGAACCGGAGAGAACTCGCCGCGCTATTTGCTCGCGGCTGCGAACGAGAACGCGTTGCGGATCAAGGGTACGTCGCAGGGGCGCGCGCTCCTGTACAGCGACATTACGGCAGGGCCGGCGCACATCGCTTCGGGATGTATCGAAATTCCGTGCTTCTAGAAATGGTGCGGTGTGGTGCGGTATGGTGTGGTATTAAATGGGGATATCGTATGCTGGGAATCGTCCAGAAGATCGTTACTGAACAGCTCGACTACGACATCGATTTCGAGCGGTGGCTTCCGGATGGCGATGCGATCCAGGCGGCTTCCGTCGTTGTCGCACCTGACGATGGTGTGCTGACGGTGCCGTCGTATCAGATCAACGACAGCATCGTGAAGGTGTGGCTTGCCGGTGGCTCGGCAGGGAAAAGCTACACGGTGTCTGTCATTGCCGGCACCGTGGGCGGCCGAATCAAAGAAGCATGCTTCGGCGTGCGCATGCGGAACTGCTAAGAGGTTTATATGGCGCTGAAACTTGCGAATAACGCGGTTAGCAAACTGGCATCGGGGGTCGGCGTTGGGGCGACCAGCATTGCACTCGTTCCGGGGGATGGCGCGAAATATCCCACGCTTGGCCCCGGTGACTGGTTCCCGCTGACCGTCGTAAAGAGCGACGGCACGCTCGAAGTCATGCGATGCACCGCGCGCGCGACCGACACGCTGACTGTCTCGAGAGCCCAAGAAAACACTGCGGCCCAGGCTTTCTCGGCCGGAGATCGCGTTGAGCTCCGGTTCACTATGGGTGCATTCGGTGCGCTCGCGCAGCTCGACTCCCCGGTGTTCACTGGCGTCTCGTCGTTTGGCGGCCAAGTGGACTTCACGTGGGGGCTCGGCGTCGATCCATCTGCCGCCCAGATCTACAACGAATTCGGGAAGCGGAGCCTTGTATTTCGCACGGGCGCTGCGTCGAATACGAAGTACGCGGTCCTTGGCGAGGATGGCATTTTCCGATTCACGTCTCAGATCATGTTTGTCGGTGGCCTGGGGGATGATCCGTCCGCGTCGCAGATTTACAACGAGAACGGGAAACGCAGCATCGTTTTACGCACGGGAAATTCGCCGAACTATAAGTACACGCTCATTGACGAGAGCGGCATTCTGCACCTTAGCGGCCGTCCCGATTGGGGTGCAACGCCGTGGGACTCGAGCAACTTCAATCCTGCTACTGCCAGCGTGAGTTACGCGAACAGCGCTGGTAGCGCGGGCTCTGCAAACACGGCCAATTCGGCGAACTATGCGAGCAGTGCGGGAACCGCTGGCAGCGTGGGTGGTGTTTCCAATCCAGCGACGGCCGGCTCTACGTGTCAGCCTACGGGGGAGACGGCAGAGTTCGGCCCCCTGAGTCAGCCCGCCGGCACGAACACGGTAGATTGCCCCGACTCGTGGGTGATGACGGGTATCCGGACGGATAGTTGGGATCAAAATGCAGCACCCCGCACGCTTTTCGTGCGCGCCAAACGCATGAGGAACCAGTAATGATCTCGCATGAACTTCTCATCAAGGCTATCCAAAGCAAGTGGCCGCAGCTCGTTCATGGTCGCGACTATTGGGTCGCGCATCCGCTCGGGAAGGACGGACAGCAGAGCGACGACGCGTTCATCGCAGAGTGGAAATGCGATGTGGAGCTGCCGGCCATTTCTCAGCTTCTGGCGCTCGCTGAAACGTTCCGTCCGACCTTGGCCGCGGAAAAGGCACGCGAGCGGCGCGATGGTCTGCTGGCGTCTACCGACTGGACGCAGGCGGCGGACGTCCCGCAGCAGCTCAAAGACTTGTGGGCGCCATACCGGAAAGCGCTTCGTGAGGTTCCGCAGCAGCAGGGTTTTCCGACCGATGTCGTTTGGCCGACGAAACCCGCATAGGGCAGCATGGTTCGTATTCTTGAGCAGAGGGATAGATGACCATCATCAAGATCACGGGATTCTCGGGGGAAATTCCGCGCCTTGTTCCACGGCTGCTGCCCGATGCTGCGGCTCAGAATGCCACGAACGCGCGTCTCGAATCGGGTGGCCTTTCGCCGTACCGAAAGCCCAAGTTCATCACGCGGATCGACTCTATCATTGCAGGCCAGATCAAGACGATCTACCGCAATGGCGATACGTGGATGGCGTGGGACAAGGTGGTGTACGTGGCTCCCGGCCCGGTCGCGGCCGACCGCCTCTACGTGATGGGTGACGGCGCGCCAAAGATGATCGTCGGCAGCACGACGTACCCGCTTGCGGTGCCGATGCCGAGCGCTGCGCTCACCGCAACGGTGAGCGGAACGGGCACGGGAGACGTGGCCTCGCGGGTCTACGTCTACACGTTCGTTACCGTATTTGGGGAGGAATCCGAACCATCTGCTGTGTCGAGCGAAGTGAACTGGCAGGCGGGGCAGACCGTCACGCTTTCTGGCTTTCAGGCCGCGCCGGCCGGTCGCAACATCACGAAGCAGCGTATCTACCGGTCGCAAACGAGCCTGTCAGGAACTGATCTGTACTTCATCGTCGAACGAGACGCGTCTGCCGATAGCTTCGTCGACAACGTGCCGCTGACGGATCAGAACGAGCCGCTTCCGTCGCTCGAATGGAATGCTCCGCCGGACGACCTGACCGGCCTCATTTCGTTGCCCAACGGCATGATGGCGGCATTTCGCGGCAAGGAGCTCTGGCTTTGCGAGCCGTGGCGCCCGCACGCATGGCCTCAGAAGTACGTGCTGACGATGGATTACAACGTCGTCGCGCTCGGCGCCTATGGCACGACGATCGTGGTCGCGACGGACGGGCAGCCGTACATCGTCTCCGGCGCGTCGCCAGATGCGATGTCTGAGGAGAAGCTCGAGCTGAACCTGCCGTGCATCAACCCGCGCGGCCTGGTCGACCTTGGCTATGCGATCGCGTACCCGTCGCATGATGGGCTTGTCGTCGCATCGTCGTCTGGTGCGCGCGTCGTGACCGACCAGCTCATGACCCGAGACGACTGGTTGAAGACCGCACCGGGCCGGTTTGTATCGGGCCAGTTCTTCGGCCGCTACCTCGCAAGCTACGAGTACATCGATCCGGCAGGCGTCGCGCGCCGCGGCAGCTTCATCATCGACTTGACGGGGCAGGAGGCATTCCTGCACCGGACGAACTACAAGGCGGACGCGACTTTCTACGATATTGGCGAGGGCAAGTTGTACCTGTGCATCGGCCAGGACATCTACGAATGGGACGCGCTCGACAGCGAAAACGAAATCTTGGTGTGGCGCTCGAAGCAGTACGTTGTCCAGAAGCCGACGAATTTCGGTGTGATCCTCATCGAGGGATCGACGCTGATGACGCCCGAGGAGGAGGCTGCTGAACAGGCGGCAATCGACGCAGCGAAGGAGCACAACAACAGCATCTTCGGCGACGCGAGCATCGGCGGCGACGTCAACGGCGCAGCGCTCAATGTGTATCCAGTCAACGGTGATGCGCTTCAGCGAATCGAGTCGAGCCGCTTCATTGCAGCGACCGTCTATGCAGACGGCCGGCCGGTCGCGACGGTGAGTCGGCTCAATCGGATGTGTCGGCTGCCGTCCGGCTTCCTCGCGCAGACGTGGGAGGTCGAGGTCAGCGCGAACGCGGAAATTGCGCAGGTGACGCTTGCGGGCACCGGCGCAGAACTGGCAGGAGTGTGACATGGCACGTGGTGATTTGAATGCAAGCCAGGCTGGACCGAACTCGCGCGGCGACGCGCTCGTCGATAAGAAGGTTGAAACCGCGATCGTGCGCGTTCTTACGACGAAATTCGGTCTCAGCGAGCGAGTGGTGCAGCAAATGCAGGAGCTCGCGGGCGACCGTGGCGACAAGGCCGCCGGTCGGCCGCGCGCGGCAGTGCGCCGGCAAGACCTGGGTGCCGTATCCCGCATGGCTGACATGAAGTCGAAGACCGTCACCGCGGCGCCGACTGCTGCCGACTATAACGCGCTCCGCGACGATGTGAGCATGGTGTATGAGGCACTCCGCGTGATCGCACGGGCGATGGTTGCTTAATCGTGTCCTGAGTGGTTCTAAAAAGATAGAATGGTGTGTAAATGCGACCGAAATCCTATGAACCTGATCTATAACGACGATGACCGGCTGATCGCTTGGGCGATGGAACGCATCGGCGTGCCGGCGTTCCGCCCCGACGCGCGTGCGATCGGACAGGAGAGCAACGGCGAGCTCAACGCGGTCGTGGTATTCGACGGATTCTCTACCGTCGACTGCAACATCCATATCGCCAGCGACGGATCGAGCCACTGGCTGACGCGCGCTTTTCTGATCGCGGCGTTCTCCTACCCGTTCATCCAGTGCGGATTGCGTCGTGTCACGGGCCTCGTGTCGGCGAAGAACATAGCTGCGCTGAAGTTCGACGAGCACCTTGGTTTCAGGCGTGAGGGGTATCACCCGCGCGCCGCACACGATGGCGACCTCGTATCGCTCGGCATGCTGCGAGAGTGGTGCCGCTTTATCCCCACGGAGTCCCGACATGCTTGAAAACGCCATTTGGGCCGGCCTGATTGCCGCACTGATCGTCTACCTGCTGCCTCTTATGTTCCCGCCGATCGATGCGCAGGCCGTGACGGTCGATGGGTTCGAGTTTCCGGTCGAACGTGAGAAGCCCGTGCGCAAAGCGTGGGAAGAGTACGTTCTCTTCAAGAAGGACGCTGGCGACGCACCGCCGCCCGATCCGAACGTCGGCATCGCCGCGCGCGAGGAGATGCAGCTCGGACGGGATTTTCTCGACTTCTCGAAAGATCAGTTCAACGTCGCGAGTGCGCGGCAATCCGAACTCGACGCGCTGACGAAGAAGGTCACTGATCAGCAGCTCGCGACACAGGATCAGGCGAACGCATGGGCGACCGAAGATCGCCAGCGGTACAAGGACGTTTTCCAGCCTCTCCAAGACCAGTACATCGAGACGGCGAAGAACTACGACAGCCCCGAGCGTCAGGCGCAGATGGCTGCTGAAGCGAAGGCAGACGTGCAGCAGGGCGCGAAACAGGCGGCCGACGCCAACACGCGCACGATGGCGAGCATGGGGATCAACCCGTTGAGTGGTCGGTTCCAGGGCATCACGCGCGCGCAGGACACGTTGACGGCACTCAACTCGGCCGGCGCGGCAAACAACGCGCGTCAGCAGGTGCGCGACAAGGCGCTCGCGCTGCGGGCGGACGCGATCAACATGGGTAACGGCCTGCCGTCGAGTGCTGCGGCATCGGCCGGGCTCGGCCTGAACGCCGGCAACTCAGCGACCGGCAACGCTGGCGCAGCGAACGCGAATTGGCGCGCGAACGTCGGGATCGTCGGCCAAGGCTATAACGGTGCAATGCAGGGCGTAGGAGGCGGCGCCGGCATCCTCAACCAGCAGTACGGCAATCAGGTATCCGTCTGGCAGGCACAGCAGCAGGCAGCTTCGCAGAACGCCAGCGGGCTTATGGGCGGCCTTGGCACTGTTGCAGGCGCCGGCATCATGGCTTTTTAAGGAGAGAGCGTGAACGTAAAAGAGATCGTCGAGCGCCATCAGCGCATCGCACTGCAATTTTCTGGCGGCAAGGATTCGCTCGCGCTGCTGTACCAGATGCGGCCGTATTGGGACCGCCTCACCGTCTACTGGCTCGACACCGGCGATAGCTTCCCGGAGACGCACGAGCTCGTCGAGCAGCTCGAGCAGATCGTTCCGCACTTCGAGCGCATCGAGGGTCGGCAGCCAGACGTGATCTTGGCGTATGGCATCCCGGCCGACATCGTGCCGGCGAATGCGACGCCAATTGGCATTGCGGCGAAGGGAAGCGGTGCGCTGATCCAAGACCGCTACTCGTGCTGCATGCGTTCGCTGATGCTGCCGATGCACGAACGGATGAAGGCGGACGGCATCACGCTCGTGATCCGCGGGCAGAAGGCATCCGACCGCATGCGCGCGCCGATCAAGTCAGGCCACGTCGAGGATGGTATCGAGTATCTGTTCCCGCTCGAAGGTTGGGACGACAGCCGCGTATTCGCGTTCCTGCACGAGCAGGGCATCGCGCTGCCGCGCTACTACGAGGTCATGCGCACGTCACCCGACTGCATGACGTGCTCCGCATATTGGGAGGATGGCCGAGCCGCATACCTGAAGCGCTACCATCCCGAGGCGTATGAGGAGTATCAGCGGCGCCTGAACACGATCTCCGACGCGACGGCCGAGGCGATCACCCACTTCAACATGGAAATCGGCGGGTAATCATGGCGAGCTACGGCATCGGTATCGGCGCGTTCGCGCAAGGGCTCATGCAGGGCGTGCAGCTCGGAAAGCAGTTCCGCGAATCCAAGAAGCAATGGGATGCGGAGGCGGCGACGAAAGACGCAATGGACGCGGCGAAGGCAGAGCGTGCCGATGCGGTAGCTGCCGAGCAGGCAAGGTTGATGGGAATCGGGCCTCAAGGTCCGCAGGGGCCGCAAGGGCCGGCCGCACCGAGCCCTGACG
>NZ_CAJNKE010000105.1 GCF_905232215.1 Burkholderia sp. LMG 13014 | reverse complement strand
CGCGAGTTCGCCGACGCTCGCCCGTGCGACGATGCGTTCCGCCAGCCCGGGCGATACCGGCATCGTCTGATGCAGGCCGACACGGCCGCGATAGCCGATCCCGTGACAGGTCGAACAGCCCCGCGCGACGAACGGCCGCCATCCGGCTGCGAGGGCAGCCGGGTCGCAGCCGGCCTCCCGCAGGACGGGCACCGGTGCGTCCGAGTGCACGCGGCAGGCGGCGCACAGCCGCCGGACGAGGCGCTGCGCGGTGACGAGGTGCAGCGCGGCCGCGAGGTTGTACGGTGCGACGCCGATGTCGAGCAGCCGCGCGACGGCGGCCGGCGCGTCGTTCGTGTGCAGCGTCGACAGCACGAGATGGCCGGTCTGTGCGGCCTTGATCGCGACGTCGGCCGTCTCCGCATCGCGAATCTCGCCGACCATGATGATGTCCGGATCCTGTCGCAACAGCGCGCGCAGTGCAGTCGCGAACGTGAGCCCCGCCTTTTCGGCGACACCGACCTGGCTGATGCCGTCGAGCTGGATCTCGGCGGGATCCTCGACCGTGCAGACGTTGTGCGCGTCGCGATCGAGCATCTGCAGCGCGCAGTAGAGCGACAGCGTCTTGCCGCTGCCGGTCGGGCCCGTGACGAGCACGAGGCCATGCGGTGCACGTATCGCGGCCTCCATCGCGGCCGCCTGCTGCGCGTCGAAGCCGAGGCGGGCGAGCGTGAGGTCGGGCGGCAGCGTTTCGAGGCGCCGCAGCACAAGCTTTTCACCGAACAACGTGGGCAGCGAACTGACCCGGAAGTCGCCGCGCGTACCGCCATCGATCGCGATGCGCAGCCTGCCGTCCTGCGGGAGCCGCCGCTCGGCGATGTCCATGCGCGCGAGCACCTTGATCCGCGTGACGAGCGCGTCGCGCAGATGAAGCGGCGGGCGCGCATGTTCGTGCAGCACGCCGTCGATGCGCAGGCGGATGCGCCAGCCGGCTTCGAACGGCTCGACGTGGATGTCGGATGCGTCGCGCACGCGTGCCGCGTGAAGCGTGTCCGTCAGCAGCCGCACGGCCGGCGCGTCGTCGAGCTGGGCCGCGTCGAGCGCACGCGGTGCGGTGGCGCTCGACGCATCGGAGTGGGTGGGCGGCGGCTTGCGCAGCGGCGCCCCGGGAGGAGGGAAATGCATGTGAGCCGGCACGCTGGCCGCCTGTTGACCGTGACCAGCAGATGGTCGCGCGTCGCGGGCGGCGCCGGCAGTCGGCCGTTCGGCTAGCGCGCGTTGGTGCGTGCGGTGCGTGAGCCGCGCGGCTTGAAGAGCTTGACCGTGCGCACGGCCTGATCGTCGCTACGCATCACCTCGAGCATCACGTCACCGATTTTCAGGCACACGTCGTCTTCCGGAATTTCCTCGAGGATTTCGAGAACGAGTCCGTTCAGCGTCTTCGGCCCGTCGGTGGGCAGCTTCAGGTGCAGCCAGCGATTCAGTTCGCGCAGCGGCATGCTCGCCGAGACGATGCATTCGCCGTTCTCGTCCCAGCCGCCCTTGCGTTCGCTGCGCGGCATCGACGTCGTGAATTCGCCGATCAGCTCCTCGATGATGTCTTCGGGCGTGACGAGCCCTTCGAGCTCGCCGTACTCGTTGACGACGAGCGCGGTCCGCTGCCGCGTTTCCTGGAAAAACTGGAGCTGCTGAACCACCGGCGTGCCCGACGGCACGTAGTACGGCTCGGCGAGCAGCTCGCGCAGCGTTTCGCGGTCGAAATCCTGGTTGTGCAGTGCAGTCAGCGTCTTGCGGACGTGCAGCACGCCGAGCACCCGGTCGATGTCGCCTTCATAGACGACCAGCTTGTTGTGATAGCAGGTTTCCAGCTGATGGAGGATGTCGTCGAGCGGCGCGTAGAAGTTGAGCGATTCGATCTGGCGGCGCGGCACCATCACGTCGTCGACCGTGATGTTCTCGAGATCGAACAGGTTGAGCAGGATGCTGCGGTGCTTGGTCGGCATGAAGCTGCTCGACTCGAGCACGATCGCGCGCAGTTCGTCGGCAGACATCCGCTGGTCGCGGCCTTTCGCCGTATTGATGCGCAGCACGCGCAGCACGCCGTGAGCAAGTGCGTTGACGAACCAGACGACCGGCTTGAACACGCGCATCAACGGCGCGATCACGAGGCTCGCAGGAAGCGCGATGCGCTCCGGGAATGTCGCGCCAACGATCTTCGGTGCGATTTCCGCGAACACGATGATCAGGAACGCGACGATGCCGGTCGCGATCGACAGCGCGAGGTTGTTGCGGCCGAACGTGTGCAGCGCGATCGACGTCGTGAGGACCGGGATGATCGTGTTGAACAGGTTGTTGCCGATCAGGATCACGCTGAGCAGCAGGTCGGTGCGTGTAAGCAGGCCCTGGGTGGTTTTAGCGCCGAGCGCGCCCTGACCGGCGAGATGCTTCAGCCGATGGCGGTTGAGCGCCATCATCGCGGTCTCGGAAATCGAAAAGAAGCTGGAACAGAGGAGAAGCAGGAAGACGGCGCCGATTTGCGCCCATAAGGGAATTTGGTCCACGCGTTGGAAGGGCAGTGAAGGACAGGAATGGAGGGAATATAGCAGAGGCCGGCGACCGTGATGTGTCCGACGGGGCCGCGGGCTCGGCACGGGCGTCGCGCGCGTCAGCGCGTGATCACCGGAAATTCGGTCGCGACAATGGCTCCGGCCTGCGTCCGGTTCACGTTGCGAAAGCTTTTCGAGTGTTCAACTTTAGTCAATTCTCGGTAATTTCTAAAAATCTTCGATAACCTTTCGCATCCATCAAGCGGTGAGTGCAAACTTTTCGTCTCATGAAACGGGCGTACAGTCGTGCCACGCCTGCTGACAATTGACGAGACACGTGTATGCCTATGACAGAGCAGGCTCGTCTGGAGCGGGTCGAGTCGGACTTCGATACCCTGACTTATCGACGGCACAGGCGCGGTCAGGTGACATCGGCTGTCGGCCTGCATCAGCCGGCCGAGCATTATTAATACAACGCGGTAATGAATCTCGCGGCCCACGGCAGGCAATCGTCAATCGATACGCATCGATATGCGCGACGCGGTTTGCCGGAGCAGGCAGGTCATGCGCGGTACAAGTACGATGGCGAACATCAAGGTACTGCAATGAATCCGACGGAATCCGACGTTTTGACCGCCATCAAAGGGGGGCGGCTCGCGAGTGTATTGTGCGGCGAGGCGTGTGTGTTCCGCACGCCGCCCGAGATCAACGATGACATGCGTCCGACCGATCACGCGGAGTTTCTGGAGCGAGCGTTATATCCGCTCAGCCGAACGGAAGGTGTCGATCTCGTCCAGCGTGAACTCGAGCACGCTTTGCAAGCCACATGCAACGACCCGCTGGGTGTCTTCTGTGCGATTCAGTGTTTTTACATGGCGCTGATGGACGAGCAGAGCGGCAGCTCGCCACTCCATCTGAGTCGCGACTGGTTGCCGAAGCTTTTGGCATCGGCTTTCCTCAAGGAATCGGCAGGACTGCATGCACTTGCGTTGCGGCCCAACGATCATCTATACGATCGCTCGTATCGCGTGACGCTATCCCGGATGCATATTCTGGCAAAGGATTGCAGCATCGATTGGGGAGTTGCCTTGCCGCCACTTTGAATTTCCGGATTATCGGGCTGGCGATCGCGTCTTTTACGCTCCGCGAAAGATCGGTAAGGACCGGTGCGCGAGGCCGTTGAAGCTTGCCGGCAATGGTCTGGTGAGTCCGGGTAAAGGGTTTCGGCTCCGGGGTTTCGGCTCCGGAGGTGGGGCGGAAAGTCCAGGACGGCCCGATAAATCTGGCCTTGCGAAGTCGGGAGGCTTGAGCGGAGAGGTTGCTTGAGCGAAGGGCCCCGTATATCGCGGCCGGATGTTCTCGCTTTGGCGTCGATCCGCTCGCGCCGGCGGTTTGCGGAATAGTCTGCTTCGTACAAGGCACCGGCGCCATCCGGCGTTTGCCGTTGTCTATGCCGGTGTCTGGAAGCGGGCAAAAAAAATGCCCCGTCGATTCGACAGGGCATTCTTCGTACAGCCATGACAGCGTTGACTACAACATCAAGCTGAAAAGGATCGATGTTTCGATGATCCTTGAAAATCTGGTCGGGGTGAGAGGATTCGAACCTCCGGCCTCTACGTCCCGAACGTAGCGCTCTACCAGGCTAAGCTACACCCCGATTTATACTCTTCCGATTTCGCGGTTTCTTTAAAACCGCTGCGTCGTCAAGCAAGAACGTAACTATAACGACGTTTCTTCAAAAAGGGAAGGACTTTGTGAAGAATTTTTTCGAGACAGGTGATTTTCCCGTGTCGAACGTGCGTCGCAGCCGGGGCGGCGACGCACGACATGCACTTACGACTGCCGCGACGTCGAGTACGAGCACAGCGCGAGCAGGCTTTCCTTGTAGATCGAATCGGGGAACGCGGCGATCGCTGCCGCTGCCGCCTGCGCTTCCTGGCGTGCGCATTCGAGCGTGTGATCCAGTGCGCCCGAGCGCGTGATCGCTTCGAAGATCGTGTCGAAGCGATCGGTGCCACCCTGTTCGATCGCCTCGCGTGCCAGCGCCGACTGCTCGGGCGTGCCGCGTTCGATCAGATAGATGAGCGGCAGCGTCGGCTTGCCTTCGCGCAGGTCGTCGCCGGCATTCTTGCCCATTGCCTCGACGGTGCCCGCGTAGTCGAGCCAGTCGTCCATGATCTGGAATGCGGTACCGATCCGGCGGCCGTACTCGGCGGCGGCAGCCTCGGTCGGCGCGTCGGCGCCCGCGAGCACCGCGCCCAGGCGTGCCGACGCCTCGAACAGCTTGGCCGTCTTGTAGCGGATCACCTGCATGTAGCGCGTTTCGTCGACGTCCGCGTCGTGCATGTTGAGGAGCTGCAGCACCTCGCCTTCCGAAATGATCGTCGTGGCTTCGGACAGGATCTCCATCACGCGCATCTTGCCGACGCCGACCATCATCTCGAACGAGCGCGAATAGAGGTAGTCGCCTACCAGCACGCTCGCCGCGTTGCCGAACAGCGCATTGGCCGTCTGGCGGCCGCGGCGCAGCTCGGATTCGTCGACGACGTCGTCATGCAGCAGCGTGGCCGTGTGGATGAATTCGACGACGGCGGCCAGCACGTGCCGCTGGTGCGACGTCTCGCCGAGCGCACCGGCGACGAGCAGCAGCAACGCCGGGCGCAGCCGCTTGCCGCCCGCGCCGATGATGTACTCGGCGATCTGGTTGATCAGCAATACGTCGGACGCGAGGCTTTGCCGGATAACGCGATTCACCTGCTCCATGTCACTGGTGATCGGAGCGAGCAGGTGGGCGGCGCTGAGGGTGGGGGAGGCGGTGGACGACGACATGATGATGGAATTGGGTGATGCGGCGGATTATAAGGCGAATCCGAGATATCCCGGTCTGTGACACGTGCCGCAGCCGCGAATTTGGCCATTCGGCCGAGGCCGGCGCGCGGCAATCGTCGATGGGTTTTGACTTCGGTGCTAAGCCCATGTATAATCACGTGTTTTCCGCGCGTGGTGTGCGGAAAATTTGGATCCAGAGTGAGGTTCTCAATGTACGCGGTCATAAAAACCGGCGGCAAGCAGTACAAGGTTGCCGTTGGCGAAAAACTCAAAGTAGAACAGATACCGGCTGACATTGACGCTGAAATCACGCTCGACCAGGTTCTCGCAGTGGGCGAAGGCGAATCGATTAAGTTCGGTACGCCGCTGGTCAGTGGGGCTTCCGTCAAGGCCACCGTTGTGTCGCACGGTCGTCATGCCAAGGTCACCATCTTCAAGATGCGTCGCCGGAAGCACTACCAAAAGCACGGCGGCCACCGCCAGAACTACACTGAGCTGCGCATCGACGCGATCAACGCGTAAGCGCCTCGGTAAAGGAGCAATCAGATGGCACACAAAAAGGCAGGCGGCTCTTCCCGGAACGGCCGCGACTCCGAGTCGAAACGTCTCGGCGTGAAAGTGTACGGCGGCCAGGCAATCAATGCCGGCGGCATCATCGTGCGTCAGCGCGGTACGCGTATGCACGCAGGCGAGAACGTCGGCATGGGCAAGGATCACACCCTGTTCGCGCTGGTTGACGGTCACGTCAAGTTCGCGACCAAGGGCGCGGACAAGAAGCATCTGGTCATCGTTGTCCCGGCGGCTGCCTAAGTTCAGGCACCCAAGGGCTTCGTAGCCGAAAGGCCCCGCAGTCTTCGCGGGGCCTTTTTTTATTTGGCCGCCGGGCGCGTGTGCGTTCGGGCGGCCATCGCGCCACCGGCGTACGATCGGCCGAACGGCAGATTGTTCAAGCGCGCCGGTGCGCGGCACAATAGCGGAAATACTGGGCGGAGTGACGAATGAAGTTCATTGACGAAGCACGAATCGAAGTCATCGCCGGAGACGGAGGCGATGGCAGTGCGTCGATGCGCCGCGAGAAATTCGTCCCGTTCGGCGGGCCGGACGGCGGCGACGGCGGCCGGGGCGGTAGCGTATACGCGATCGCCGACCGCAACATCAACACGCTGATCGACTACCGTTACGCGAAGAAACACCTGGCGCGCAACGGCGAAAACGGGCGCGGCTCGGATTGCTACGGCAAGGGCGGCGACGACGTCACGCTGCGCATGCCGGTCGGCACGATCATCAACGACATGGATACTGGCGAGCTGATCGCCGACCTGACCGAGCACGACCAGCAGGTGATGCTTGCGCAGGGCGGCTCCGGCGGGCTCGGCAACCTGCATTTCAAGTCGAGCACGAACCGGGCGCCGCGTCAGAAGACGGACGGCAAGCCGGGCGAGCGACGCATGCTGAGGCTCGAGCTGAAGGTGCTCGCCGACGTCGGTCTGCTCGGCATGCCGAACGCGGGCAAGTCGACGTTCATCTCGTCGGTGTCGAACGCAAGGCCGAAGATTGCCGACTACCCGTTCACGACGCTTGCGCCGAATCTCGGCGTGGTGCGTGTCGGCCCGAGCAAGAGCTTCGTGATTGCCGATATCCCGGGGCTGATCGAGGGCGCCGCCGAAGGCGCGGGCCTCGGCCATCAGTTCCTGCGCCACCTGCAGCGCACCGGCGTGCTGCTGCATCTGGTCGATCTCGCACCGTTCGACGAAACCGTCGATCCGGTTGCGGAAGCGACGGCGATCGTCGGCGAGCTGCGCAAGTACGACGAGGCGCTCTACGAGAAGCCGCGCTGGCTCGTGCTCAACAAGCTCGACATGGTGCCGGAAGACGAGCGCAAGGCGCGCGTCGCGGATTTCCTCGAGCGCTTCGAGTGGGACGGCCCCGTGTTCGAGATCTCGGCACTGACGGGCCAGGGCTGTGAAGCGCTGTGCTACGCGATCTACGATTACCTCTCCGAACATTCGGACGCGCATCGCGCGGCGGAGGCGGAAGATCTCGCGGCGGACGTGCGCTTCCGCGACGCACCGCCTGCCAAGGGCGATGTGGCGCCGGGCGACGACGCCTGAGTTGTTCCGGAGCGCGCCGGGCGTGCCGCCCGGCGTCGGCGTTCAATCGCGTCCGGCCGGGCAGGCATCAGATACAGGAGACAGTGCAGGATGCGTTCGATCATCGCGGATTCGAAGCGATTGGTGGTGAAGGTGGGCTCCAGCCTCGTGACCAACGACGGCAAGGGGCTCGATCATGCAGCAATCGGCCGCTGGGCGGCCCAGATCGCCGCGCTGCGCGCCCAGGGCAAGGAAGTCGTGCTCGTCAGTTCGGGCGCGATTGCCGAAGGGATGCAGCGGCTCGGCTGGAGCAAGCGGCCGCGGGAAATCGACGAATTGCAGGCTGCCGCCGCAGTCGGCCAGATGGGGCTCGCGCAGGTCTATGAGAGCCGCTTCACCGAGCACGACATCCGTACCGCGCAGATCCTGCTCACGCATGCCGACCTGGCAGACCGCGAGCGTTACCTGAATGCGCGTTCGACGCTGCTGACGCTGTTGCGGCTTGGCGTCGTGCCGATCATCAACGAGAACGACACGGTCGTTACCGACGAAATCAAGTTCGGCGACAACGACACGCTCGGCGCGCTCGTGGCAAACCTGATCGAAGGCGATGCGCTGATCATCCTGACCGACCAGTCGGGGCTGTTCACGGCCGATCCGCGCAAGGACCCGAACGCGACGCTCGTGGCGGAAGCCAGCGCGGGCGCGCCGGAGCTCGAGGCGATGGCGGGCGGTGCGGGCTCGAGCCTCGGCCGCGGCGGGATGCTGACGAAGATCCTCGCGGCGAAGCGTGCGGCGCACAGCGGCGCGAACACCGTGATCGCGAGCGGCCGGGAGACCGACGTGCTCGTGCGTCTGGCGGCCGGCGAGGCAATCGGCACGCAACTGATCGCACGTACCGCGCGGATGGCGGCGCGCAAGCAGTGGATGGCCGACCATCTTCAGGTGCGCGGCCATGTCGTGATCGACGCCGGCGCGGTCGAGAAGCTGACGGCCGGCGGCAAGAGCCTGCTGCCGATCGGCGTAATCGCCGTGCAGGGTGCGTTCGCGCGCGGCGAAGTCATCGCGTGCGTCGATCCTGCCGGGCGCGAAGTGGCGCGAGGGCTCACGAACTACAGCAGTGCGGAGACGAAACTGATTCACCGCAAGCCGAGCGGCGAGATCGAATCGGTGCTCGGCTACATGCTGGAGCCCGAGTTGATCCATCGCGACAACCTGGTGCTGGTGTGACCATTCGCGTTGTCGGTTCCGGCCTTCAAATGAAAAAGCCCGCGTGATGCGGGCTTTTTTCATGCAGCGGACAGGCGGCGCGGCAGGCGCCGCGCGCCGTCAGCGCAACTGGCTCATCGCGGTGCGGTGAAACCGGATGTTCTCCAGGATCTGCTGGGTCGTGCCCTGCGGCATCTTGTTCGAGCAGAAGTAGTCCTGATAGAGCGCCGAGTGGTAGGCATTCAACTCGCCGTTCTCGATGCGCCGCCAGTCGTTCTCGACCGTGCGATCCCAGCCGTCATGTTCCGAATTCAGGCCGGCATACTGGCGCCACTCGTAGGTGTCGCAGCGGATACCTTCGTAGTTCACGTTGCGCGCGCCGGCCGGGCTCGTGATGACGACCGCGTAGCGCACGACGCCATCGGTGCCGACCACGAGCGACTTCGCGTCGACGAAGAACTTGAGCGGCGTGTTCTGGGATACGTTGAACGGCAGCAGGTCGCCCGTCTGCGGCAGAGGCGGCAGCGTGTCGACCGCGTTTTCCTTCCAGGTGCCCTGGCGGTCCAGCAGATACACGAACTCGCTGTCATCCTTGTTGGTCGGCGTCTTCGAATTCGCGCAACCTGCCAGCGTGGCCACCGCGGCAATCGATGCGAGCGCGAGAGCAATCGCTTTCAATATGCATTCCTCGTAAAAAAAGGGCGCGACACCAAGGTCGCGCCCGGTCATGCAGTTCGATTCGTCACTTGCCGACGATCACGTGGGGCGGCATCTCGTCGAGCGTGCCCGCTTCCACTTCGATCTCCGAACAGACTACCGATGTGTCGACAATCGTCAGCGTCTGCTGGGCCTGCACGCCAATGACGCGCGGATAGCGCGACAGACGCGGCCCGCGCGGCTTTTCGGCTTTCTGCGCCGGGCGGCGCAGGAAGCGCGACAGTTCCGTCAGCGCCAACTGATAGACATCCCGCTTGAACTCGATCACCGCATCGAGCGGCACCCAGTACTCGTTCCAGCGCCACGCATCGAACTCCGGGTGGTCGGTCGCGCGCAAGCAAATGTCGCAATCGCGTCCAACCATCCGCAGCAGGAACCAGATCTGCTTCTGGCCGCGGTAATGACCGCGTACTTCGCGTTTAATGAACTTGTCAGGCACCTCGTAACGCAACCAGTCGCGGGTGCGGCCGATTATCTTGACGTGTTCCGGATGCAGGCCCGTTTCCTCGTGCAGTTCCCGGTACATCGCCTGCATGGGGGTCTCGCCGTACTTGATCCCACCTTGAGGAAACTGCCAGGAATGCTCGCGGAGCCGCTTGCCCCAAAACACCTCGTTGCGCGCGTTCAAGAGGATGATGCCGACGTTCGGGCGAAAGCCTTCACGATCCAGCATACAACCACCTTCGAATCCTTTAAAATTGCTTTGATTATAAACAGATAACGGGCGCTGCGCACCGTGACGGAGCGAATCCGCGCGGGGTACACCGGCTGAATTGTCCCTGATTAGTCTGCTACGTCGTCTGCGCCATCGTCGTCCATCGTCGTTCGTCGCGCGCAGCTTTTTCACCTTGAAACTTTTTCGGGCGCCCCGCCTGGGGGCGCCGTTTTTGGAACCGTCCGCATGAAAGCTTCCCGTTTCTTTATCGGCACCCTGAAAGAGGCACCCGCCGACGCAGAGATCGTCAGCCACAAGCTGATGGTGCGCGCCGGCATGATCCGTCGTGTCGCCGGCGGCATCTATAACTACCTGCCGGTCGGCCTGCGTTCGATTCGCAAGGTCGAGGCGATCGTGCGCGAGGAAATGAACCGGGCGGGCGCCATCGAGCTGCTGATGCCGGCCGTGCAACCAGCCGAACTGTGGCAGGAATCGGGCCGCTGGGAGCAGTACGGCCCCGAGCTGCTGCGCTTCAAGGACCGCAAGGACAATGACTTCGTGATCGGGCCGACGCACGAGGAAGTCATCACCGACATCGCGCGCAACCAGATCAAGAGCTACCGGCAGATGCCGGTGAACTTCTACCAGATCCAGACGAAGTTCCGCGACGAGATCCGCCCGCGCTTCGGCGTGATGCGCGGCCGCGAATTCATCATGAAGGACGCGTACTCGTTCGACAAGGATGCGGCCGGCCTGAACGAGTCGTATCGCAAGATGTACGACGCGTACGTGCGCATCTTCACGCGCCTCGGCCTCGAGTTCCGTGCGGTCGCGGCCGACAGCGGCTCGATCGGCGGCAACTTCTCGCACGAATTCCACGTGATCGCCGACACCGGTGAAGACGCGATCGCCTACTGCCCGACGTCCGAGTTCGCGGCGAACATCGAGGCGGCCGAAGCACTGCCGCTGATCGCCGAACGCGCGGCGCCGGTCGAAGCGATGGAGAAGGTCGCGACGCCCGGCAAGGCGAAGTGCGAAGCCGTCGCCGAACTGCTGGCCATCCCGCTCGAGCGCACGATCAAGTCGATCGTGCTCGCGACCGACAACGAAGGCGCCGAGCCGACCATCTGGCTCGTGATGCTGCGTGGCGACCACGATCTCAACGAGATCAAGGTGTCGAAGCTGCCGGGCCTGAAGAACCACCGCTTCGCGACCGAACAGGAAATCGTCGAGTGGTTCGGCACGCCGCCGGGTTATCTCGGCCCGGTCGGCACGAAGAAACCGGTGAAGGTGATTGCGGATCGTACGGTCGCGAACATGAGCGACTTCGTCGTCGGTGCGAACGAGGTCGACTATCACATCGCGGGCGTGAACTGGGGCCGCGACCTGCCGGAGCCGGACGTCGCCGACGTGCGCAACGTGAAGAAGGGCGATCCGTCGCCGGACGGCAAGGGCGTGATCGACATCTGCCGCGGGATCGAGGTCGGCCACGTGTTCCAGCTCGGCACCAAGTACTCGGAAGCGATGGGTGCGACGTTCCTCGACGAATCGGGCAAGCCGCAGCCGATGCTGATGGGCTGCTACGGCGTCGGCGTCACGCGTATTCTCGGCGCGGCGATCGAGCAGAACTTCGACGACAAGGGCATCATCTGGCCGGAATCGATCGCGCCGTTCGAAGTCGTGCTGTGCCCGATGGGCTATGACCGCAGCGACATGGTGCGCGAGGCGGCCGACAAGCTGTACGCGGAACTCGTCGCAGCCGGCATCGACGTGATCCTCGACGATCGCGGCGAGCGCCCGGGCGTGATGTTCGCCGACTGGGAGCTGATCGGCGTGCCGCATCGCCTCGTGATCGGCGAGCGCGGCCTGAAGGAAGGCAAGATCGAGTACCAGGGCCGCCGCGACGCCGAAGCGACGCTGCTGCCGGCCGACGCGGCTGCTGCGACGGTCGCGGAGACGATCCGCGCTGCGCTCGCGCGCTAAGCGTACCGACCGGGGAACGCGGTGGAATACACCTTCATGTCGGCCACCGTGCTTCTGGTGCTGATCACGGATCCGCTCGGCAACATCCCGCTGTTCATCTCGGCGATGCGGGATGTGCCGCGCGAGCGGCGCGTGAAGCTGATCCTGCGTGAAGTGGGGATCGCGTTCGTGATCCTGCTGTTCTTCATGCTGGTCGGCGACCGCTTTCTGCGGATGATGAGCCTCACCGACCTGTCGCTGCGGCTCGGCGGCGGGATCGTGCTGTTCCTGATCGCGCTGCGGATGATCTTCCCGCATCCGGACGGCGCGCTCGGCAACGATCCGCGCGCGGGCGGCGAGCCGTTCATCGTGCCGCTCGCGATTCCGGCGCTTGCCGGGCCGTCCGCGCTCGCGACGGTGATGCTGCTGACGTCGCAGGGGCCCGGCAAGATGCTCGAGTGGGTCGGCGCGCTGACGGTCACGATGATCGTCTGCGCGGTGACGCTGGTGCTGGCCGAGCGGATCCAGCAATGGATCGGCGAGCGTACCGTCGCGGCGTTCGAGCGGCTGATGGGCCTCGTGCTCGTCGCGATTTCGGTCGAGATGATGCTGGGCGGTATCCGCGCGTTCGTGCACCAGTTGTAGAGCGGGGCAGCGCGCACCCAAGACGCCCACAAAAAAGCGGCGCTCCGGGAAACCGGAGCGCCGCTTTCTATTTATAGCGTGTGGAGCGGGGCGCTCAGACGTTCGTGGTCAGCGCGCGGATCGTCGGCAGGTTGCGCCAGTAGCCCTTCGCATCCATCCCGCAGCCGAACACGTAGCGGTCCGGCACCGCGAAACCGCAGAAGTCGGGGTGCAGCGGCTTCGCCTTCGCGAGCGTCTTCTCGCACAGCACGGCCGACATGAAGCGCTGCGCGCCCATGTCGAGGATGCGGTCGCGGATCGCGGCCATCGTCTCGCCTTCGTCGAGGATGTCGTCGAGCACGAGCACGATCCGGTCCTTCACCGATTCGCGCGGCGCGACGCGCCAGTGCATTTCCGGGCTGCCCTGCGTCGTATTGCGGTAGCGGGTCAGGTGGATGTAGTCGAATTCGAGCGGGAAATCGAGATGCGGCAGCAGCATCCCGGTAAACACCGCGGCGCCACCCATCACCGAGAGAACGAGCGGGAACGCATCGCCGATCTCGGCGCGGATCGCGTCGGCCATCCGGGAGATCGACGCATTGACGGCGTCGGCCGAGACGATCTCTTCGGAGTGGTTGAAAATGTGGAGGGCTTCTTCGCGGTTCATGAGTTCTGGCGGGCAGTCGGTATACAAATAAGAATGAAGCAGAACGGACGGCGCGCGCTACAGCAAAAACCCGCGCGCCGGCCGCTGGGCGGAATCAGCGCATGCCGGGCATCATGCCCTTCAGGCCGCGCATCATCTTCTGCATGTTGCCGCCCTTCAGCTTCTTCATCATCGTACGCATCTGGTCGTACTGGTTCAGCATCCGGTTGACTTCCTGCACCGGCACGCCCGCGCCGGCCGCAATGCGGCGCTTGCGCGTCGCCTTGATGATTTCGGGTTTCGCGCGCTCGGCAGGCGTCATCGAACTGATGATGCCTTCCATCCGGCGGATCGACTTCTCGGCCTGGCCCATGTCGGCACCGGCCGCCGCCTGCTGGAACTGCGCAGGGAGTTTATCCATCAGCGACGACAGGCCGCCCATGTTCTTCATCTGGGAGATCTGCGCGCGGAAATCGTTCAGGTCGAAGTCGCCGCCTTTCTTGACCTTGTCGGCGAGCTTCTGCGCGGCCTGCACGTCGACGCCGCGTTGCGCCTCCTCGACGAGCGCGAGGATGTCGCCCATGCCGAGGATCCGGTTCGCCATCCGGTCGGGGTGGAACACCTCGAGGCCGTCGAGCTTTTCGGCGACGCCGACGAACTTGATCGGCTTGCCCGTGACGTGACGCACCGACAGCGCGGCGCCGCCGCGCGAATCGCCGTCGAGCTTGGTCAGCACGACGCCGGTGAGCGGCAGCGTGTCGTTGAACGCCTTCGCGGTATTGACCGCGTCCTGGCCGAGCATCGCGTCGACGACGAACAGCGTTTCGGCCGGCTTCAGCGTGCTGTGCAGCGCGGCGATTTCCTGCATCATCGCCTCGTCGATGCCGAGGCGGCCGGCCGTATCGACGATCAGCACGTCATGGTAGTGGCGCTTCGCCCAGTCGACGGCCGCGATCGCGATGTCGACGGGCTTCTGGTCCGGCGTGGACGGGAAGAAGTCGGCGCCGACCTGTTCGCTCACCGTTTTCAACTGCATGATTGCGGCCGGGCGATACACGTCGCACGACACGGTCAGCACCTTCTTCTTGTACTTCTCGCGCAGCAGCTTCGCGAGCTTGCCGGCGGTCGTGGTCTTGCCGGCGCCCTGCAGGCCGGCCATCAGGATCACGGCGGGCGGCGTGACTGCGAGGTTCAGCTCGGCGGCCTTGCCTTCGTAGTCGCCGCCGATCACGGCGGTCAGTTCCTTCTGGACCACGCCGACCAGCGCCTGACCCGGCGACAGGCTGCTGATCACTTCTTCGCCGAGCGCCTTTTCCTTGACCTTGGCGATGAATTCGCGGACGACCGGCAGCGAGACGTCGGCCTCCAGCAGGGCGAGACGCACCTCGCGGAGCATCTCCTGCGTGTTCGCCTCGGTAAGCCGGGCCTCGCCGCGCAGCGTCTTGACGACGCGCGCCATCCGTTGAGTGAGATTGTCGAGCATGGGGAGCGATGGACAGTGGGGCCCGAAGGCGCGGCGGAACCGAACAAAGGGAGCCGTCGCGGGAAGGGGGCCTAGTGTAAACTTCGAACATGGATATTGTACTGTATGCCCTCACTGCATTCCTGTACGGCGGCCTGGCCGTCGCAG
>NZ_CAJNKE010000104.1 GCF_905232215.1 Burkholderia sp. LMG 13014 | reverse complement strand
GCGGTATGGAACGTCACGTTACCCTCGACCTTCGACACGATCTGGTGGATGTGCCCGTTCAGCACGGTGACCGAGCCGAAGCGGCGCAGCAGCGCCATCGTCTGCGGCGCGTCGCCGGTGCCCCAGCCCCACGGCTCGTAGATGGTCCACATCGGCATGTGCGAGAACACGACGATCGGCGTGCTCGACGAGCGGCCCTTGAGATCCTGCTCGAGCCACGCGAGCTGGTCGTCGCCGAAGCTGCCGAGCCCGTTCGGCTTGAAATGCATCACGTTGACGAGGCCGATGAAGTGCACGCCCGCGTGATCGAAGCTGTAATACCCGCGGTTGTCCGACGCCTTGCCGAACCGGCCGAAATATTCGGCGCCGGAACCGTCGGTGACGTCGTGCTCGCCGGGCACCGTATGCAGTTCCGGCACGCGCAGCGCGGACAGCAGTTGCGACGCATGGTCGAACTCCTCGGGCTTGGACAGGTGCGTGATGTCGCCGGTATGGATGGCCAGCGCGGGCATCGCCGGCATGCCGTTGACGAGGTCGATCGTCTGCTTCAGCGTGGCCGACACGTCGGGATTCGCCTCCTTGTTGAAGCCGATGTGCGTGTCGCTGATCTGTACGAACAGCGGGCGGCCCGCGTTGGCCGGGAGCGCGTCGCCGGTCTGCGCGAGCGCCAGGTCGAACGGCGTCAGGATGCCGCCCGACAACGTAAACAGTGTGCCGAGGCCGCCGAAGGCCATGCACTGCAGGGCCTTGCGTCGCGACGGGTTGGTGGGGGTCGATGAAGACATGTGAGCCTCGCATTCGTGTGACGAAACCGGACGGCCGGATCGTCCTGGAATAAACCGGCGCCTTCGTGTGCCATACCGGCGCAGTGGCGGATTTATTCCCGAGCGAGGATTTATTCCCGTGCGTTACAAGGTTGACCCCCCGTGTTCGCGGCTTGCGCGGCGCGGCGCGATTCCTGACAGATGGTCTGTCAATGTCTTGTAAGTGACACGTCACATTTGCGTCACGACCGATCGATAGCCTGCCACTCCGAGTCACCTCTCCGGAGCCCCCTTCATGCCGAATCTCGCGGCAACGGAAACCAGCGGTGCGGTCAGCAATCGCACGCGCACCCTCAGCCTCGCGCTGTTTTTTCTGATCATTGCCTGCGGCATCGTCTATGTCGGTGTGCATCTCAGCGCCGATCTCAGTCCCGTCAAGGAAAGCTCGGTCCTCCCGTTCCTGCTGCTGATCGTCGCGCTGCTGATCGCGCTCGGCTTCGAATTCGTCAACGGTTTCCACGACACCGCGAACGCGGTCGCGACCGTCATCTATACCCATTCGCTCGATCCGCACCTGGCGGTCGTCTGGTCGGGCCTCTGGAACCTGTGCGGCGTGCTCGTGTCGAGCGGCGCCGTTGCGTTCGGCATCCTGCAGTTGCTGCCGGTCGAGCTGATCCTGCAGGTGGGCAGCGGCTCGGGGTTCGCGATGGTGTTCTCGCTGCTGATCGCGGCCGTCACGTGGAACCTCGCGACCTGGTACTTCGGGCTGCCGTCGTCGAGTTCGCACACGCTCGTCGGCTCGATCATCGGCGTCGGGCTGATGAACCAGATCGTCAGCGGCCCGTCGGGCACGAGCGGCGTCGACTGGAACCAGGCGCTCGGCGTCGGCAAGGCGCTGCTGTTCTCGCCGCTGATCGGCTTCGTGCTGTCCGCGCTCGTGCTGCTGCTGTTGAAGGCGCTCGTGCGCGTGCCGGCGCTGTACCAGGAACCGAAGGGCAACAAGCCGCCGCCGTTCTGGATCCGCCTGCTGCTGATCCTCACCTGCACGGGCGTGTCGTTCGCGCACGGCTCGAACGACGGGCAGAAGGGCATGGGGCTGATCATGCTGATCCTGATCGGCGTGATGCCGACCGCCTACGCGCTGAACAAGGCCGTGACGCCCGACCAGACGAGCACGTTCGTCGCGGTGGCGCGCCACGCGTCGACGACGCTCGTCAAGTATGCGGATCCGGCCGCGCAGTCGGCCGACCCGCGCGCCGACGTCGAGGCATACGTCCGCACGCACAAGCTGACGCCCGCGACGATCCCCGCACTGGGCAAGCTCACCGACACGATCGCCGACCAGGTCGCGCAGGCCGGCGGCATCTCGAGCGTGCCGCAGAACCTCGTCGACAACGTGCGCAACAGCATGTATGTCGCGTCCGAGGCGATCCGGCTGATGGAGAAGGCGAAGGCGCCGGCGTTCTCGGTCGAGGACGCGAGCGCGCTCGAAGCGTTCAAGAAGCAGATGGACCGCGCGACGAAATTCATCCCGACCTGGGTGAAGGTCGCGGTCGCGATCGCGCTCGGCCTCGGCACGATGGTCGGCTGGAAGCGGATCGTCGTGACGGTCGGCGAGAAGATCGGCAAGTCGCATCTCACATACGGGCAGGGCGCATCGGCCGAGGCCGTTGCGATGCTGACGATCGGGATGGCGGACGCATACGGGCTGCCGGTGTCGACGACGCACGTGCTCGCGTCGGGCGTGGCCGGCACGATGACGGCGAGCGGCTCGGGCCTGCGCTGGGATACGGTGCGCAACCTGGTGCTCGCGTGGGTGCTCACGCTACCCGCATCGATCGCACTGTCGGCCGTCCTGTACTGGGCGCTGCACGGACTGTTCTGACCCGCGCCGGGGGGCGCGACGTCCGGCTGCGTCACGCGCAGCCGGTCCCATCGATTTTCAATTCAACACAAGACGCTACCGATGGATATCAGCTTCGATCCGAATCGCACCGCGAACGCTTCGGCGTGGCGCGTGCTACCCAACCGCTGGGATGCCGTCGCGTTTCCGCTGATCATCTGCCTGCTCGCGATGACGATCATCGGCTTTCACCAGACGATGGCGCCGATCGGCGTGCTGCAGACGCAGAAGATCACGCTCGATCCGTCGAACCTGCCTGAATACGCGCTGCGCACCACGCTGCGGATGCTCGCCGCGATGGTCGCGTCGCTCGTGTTCACGCTCGTCTACGGCACGCTCGCCGCGAAAAGCCGCCGCGCGGGCATGGTGCTGATCCCGATCCTCGACATCCTGCAGTCGGTGCCGGTGCTCGGCTACATCTCGTTCACCGTCACCTTCTTCATCGCGCTGTTCCCGGGCCGCGTGCTCGGCGCGGAGCTCGCGGCGATCTTCGCGATCTTCACGAGCCAGGCGTGGAACATGACGTTCAGCTTCTACCAGTCGCTGCGCACGGTGCCGCGCGATCTGCATGAAGTGTCGCGCGGCTTTCACCTGACGGCCTGGCAGCGCTTCTGGAAGCTCGAAGTGCCGTTCTCGATGCCGGGGCTGATCTGGAACATGATGATGTCGATGTCGGGCGGCTGGTTCTTCGTCGTCGCGTCGGAGGCGATCACCGTCGGCAACCAGACCATCACGCTGCCGGGCATCGGCGCGTATCTCGCGCAGGCGATCTCGGACAAGAACCTCGGCGCGGTCGGCTGGGTGATCGTCGCGATGACGGTCGTGATCCTCGCGTACGACCAGCTGCTGTTCCGCCCGCTCGTCGCGTGGTCCGACAAGTTCCGGATGGAGAACACGGCGTCGGGCGACGCGCCGCAGTCGTGGCTGCTCGACATGATGCGTCGTACGCACCTGATTCACCAGTTGCTCGTGCCGGCCGGCTGGCTGCTGTCGCAGGCTGCCCGCGTGCCGCTGCGCATCCCGTCGTTCAAGGGCGTGGGTGCGCGCGTCGTATCGAGCAAACGGTCGTCGCGGATCGGTGACGTCGTGTGGGGCGTGTTGGTGGTCCTGTTGACGGTGTATGTCGTGTGGCGCGTCGTGACTTTCGTCGCGACCGGCGTGACGATGGCCGAGGTCGGTCATGTGCTCGTGCTCGGGCTCATCACGCTGCTGCGCGTGCTGCTGCTGATCCTGATCGCATCGGTGATCTGGGTGCCGCTCGGCGTGTGGATCGGGTTGCGTCCGGCGCTGGCCGAGAAGATCCAGCCGCTCGCGCAGTTCCTCGCCGCATTCCCGGCGAACCTGCTGTTCCCGGT
Source organism: Burkholderia sp. LMG 13014 (assembly GCF_905232215.1). Classification (GTDB taxonomy): domain Bacteria; phylum Pseudomonadota; class Gammaproteobacteria; order Burkholderiales; family Burkholderiaceae; genus Burkholderia. The sequence continues at coordinate 10,947 of NZ_CAJNKE010000104.1, read as the reverse complement.
GTTCGTGATCGTGATCGTCCGCTTTCACCTGAATGCGGACATCTGGCTGTCGCCGCTGATCGTGCTCGGCACGCAGTGGTACATCCTGTTCAACGTGATCGCCGGCGCGATGTCCTATCCGAACGACTACAAGGAAGTGACGAAGAACTTCCATATCCGCGGCAAGCAGTGGTGGCGGCAGGCGATCCTGCCCGGCATCTTCCCGTACTACGTGACCGGTGCGATCACCGCATCGGGCGGCGCGTGGAACGCGAGCATCGTGTCCGAATTCGTGCAGTGGGGCGATACGAAGGTCGTCGCGCATGGCCTCGGCGCCTATATCGCGCAGACCACCGCCGCCGGCGATTTCCCGAAGATCATCCTGGGCATTGCCGTGATGTCCCTGTTCGTCACCCTGTTCAACCGTCTGCTGTGGCGTCCGATGTACGCCTATGCGGAAGCCCGGCTCCGTCTCGATTGAGAGTAAGCGCGATGCAAAATCCGAATGTTGTGAATGCCCCCGTCCAGACGAACCAGGCGGCCCAGCCGCCGCGTCTCGGCGAAGAAATCCTGCGCGTCGAGCATGTCAGCCGCGGTTTCAACAAGTCGCAGGGCGAGCTGCTGGTGCTCGACGATGCGAACCTGTCGCTGCGCGAAGGCGAGATCGTCGGCCTGCTCGGCCGTTCCGGCTCGGGCAAGTCGACGCTGCTGCGGATCATCGCCGGGCTGATCGAGCCGACCGGCGGCGAGGTGTCCTATCTGGGCAAGCCCCTTGACGGTCCCGCCGAAGGCGTCGCGATGGTGTTCCAGACCTTCGCGCTGTTCCCGTGGCTCACCGTGCTGCAGAACGTGGAAGCCGGTCTCGAGGCGCTCGGTGTCGACGCACGCCAGCGGCGCGAGCGTGCGCTGGCCGCGATCGACCTGATCGGTCTCGACGGCTTCGAGAACGCGTATCCGCGCGAGCTGTCGGGCGGCATGCGTCAGCGCGTGGGCTTTGCGCGCGCGCTCGTCGTCGATCCGACGATCCTGCTGATGGACGAGCCGTTCTCGGCACTCGACGTGCTGACCGCCGAGACGCTGCGTACCGACCTGCTCGACCTGTGGACGCAGGGCCGGATGCCGATCAAGTCGGTGCTGATCGTCACGCACAACATCGAGGAAGCGGTGTTCATGTGCGACCGGATCCTGGTGCTGTCGTCGAACCCGGGCCGCGTGATCGCCGAGATCAAGGTGCCGTTCAAGCATCCGCGCAACCGGCTCGACACCGATTTCCGCAAGCTGGTCGACGACATCTACGCGAAGATGACCGCGCGTGCGACCAACGAGGCGACGAAGAAGGGGCTCGAGCTCGGCAGCTGGCTGCCGCGCGTGTCGACCAACCTGATGTCCGGCCTGATCGAGACGCTCGCGATGGCGCCGTACCACGGCCGCGCGGACATGCCGGAAATCGCGCGCACGCTGCATCTGGAAGTCGACGAACTGTTCCCGATCGCCGAAGTGCTGCAGTACCTCGGCTTCGCGGACGTGCGGGAAGGGGACGTGTTCCTCACGCCGCCCGCGCGCGTGTTCGCGGAATTCGGCACGCAGGAGCGCAAGCTGATGTTCGCGGATCACCTGCTGAAGCACGTGCCGCTGGCCGCGCGGATCCGCAAGGTGCTGAACGAGCGTCCGGGCCACCGTGCGCCGCGCGTGCGCTTCGAGCAGGAGCTGGAGGATTTCCTGTCCGACGAAGCGGCCGAGGAAACGCTCGACGCGGTGATCGACTGGGGCCGTTACGGCGAAGTCTTCTCGTACAACGACAAGACCGAGGTGTTCAGCCTCGAGGATGTCGAGAGCTGAAGCCTGCGGCCGGATCGACCGGCAGCCATTGCAAAACGCGCCCCTTGCCGAGTGTCCTAACCCGAGCAAGGGGCAAGCAGATGAGCAGGGCCACGGCAGGACGGAAGGCGAACCCGGTAGAGGCAATGCGAAACCGGTCAGTCCGAAGCTGACGGAATGGTCGAGATTGCGTGCCGAAGCGGCGCGTCTGAAGCGGGCGTGCGACACCCTTTAGAACGTGTGCGCGTACTCCCCGGCACGCGCGACACGGCGTACGCGCTCATCGAATGCAATCGTCGCCACAGGCCGATCGTCCGGTGACGGGAACGGCCGGAAATCGGCATGGCCGGTTCTCGGGCGAATCAATGCCTGCCTGCGATACCGGATCGGTTGTCGGGGCGGTGCGATGCAAAAGATCATCGACGTCGCCTTCGCGCTATTCTTTTCCTTCTTGACGCGTCCAGCGTTGGCTGCCTCCATTTCCGACAAGAAAATAATTTCGGGCCGCTCGTATGCCCGCCATTCTGGAAATGTGGTGCAGTCGCGATAAATGCTCGCGATTCCCGCGGTATCGATACCCATTGGCGGAATTCGCTACCTTGCCGCGGGCGGCAACGCTTTCTATCAGACCGATAATGGAAAGCCTGTCATTGCATTCAACCCGAACGTGACAACGCGGACAAGGATATGCGCGGCGCAGCGGAATAACGTTCGCTCCGAGGCGGCTGCCGGCAAACGGTAAGATGGCGGTTTGTGGCCGGCAGGCAATCAGGCCTGGATGGACGGCGCCACACCGGCATGCCTGTGACGCGTGATGGCTTCCTGTCCTGGCGTCGCGGGCCAGGGGCGGTTTGGCGTTTCTCATTGATCAATGACAAATCCGCTGCGGGAGCGGGGCATGCCGTGTAACCGGATCGCCGGCCATTTTTGTGTATCGGGAGTCGTGCATTGAAGAGCCGGAGCATAGTGGCGATCGGGCTGATCGCGGCGACGTTGCCTTTTGGCGCGGTATCGGCAAGCGCGAGCGAAGCCGTGACTTTCACCGTTGAAGCTCAAGCGTTGCGCTATCAGTACGCGAGTCCGTCCGACAATCGAAATGCGCTCGATGAAATGCTGCAGCACGCGAGTATCGTCGGCCATTACTGGAAGCCGGTTACGGTCCTGGACATGTCGCGATGCATGACCGGTGTGGTGTGCTATCCCTCTCCGCACCTGGAGAGCGAAACGAAGGATCATCCTGTCACGGTGCAGCCCCGGGTCGTGCCCGGCCCGCCAGGGCAGGAGTCGATCCAGCTGCGGTTCGAACTGCCGGTCAGTCACCGCGGCGCGTCTCTGGACGGCGTGTCACTGGTTTTGCCGCTCAAGTTCCTGTGGCAGCAGCCGAGCGCGCAACTGGTGCTCAAGCAAGCGGACGCGGCGCTGGCAGACTATCAAAAGACCCGCCATGCATTTGAAAGCGGGGCATCGGTGACCATCAATCTGGAATTGCCGAAGGTGCTGGGCGAGCCGGGCCCCATGCTGGATCACTGTGCCGGGATTCCGAACCCGTTGAGCTGGAGCAGTTCCGGCGTCGTCGCCATCCGGACCTCTGCGCAGCTCGGGGCGCAGCGAAACGCGCCGTGGTCACCGAAGCAGGTCAACGCGGATGCGAGCAGGCTCGGAACGGAAGCAAGCTGCGCCACCTGGCGGCCGGATGTGGAGAACACCTACCGGTGGCGCGCGGAACCGTGAGCGTGTCGACGATCGGGGCCCGGCGCGTCCGGCCTCGGGGCATGGCGCTGTTGCGTGCAGTGCCCCCTCACTCCGGCAAATCCCGCTGACTGATATCCGGCTCGTTTCCCCCGGAATTGAGATGCTCGATCTTCTCCATCCGCTGCCGCGCCAGCTCCGGCAGCTGGTTCGTCACGCCGATCACGAGCGCCTCAGCGAGCGCGAGCGCCGGCACGTTGGTCTGTAGCATCGCGAACGGCTGCCCCCGGATGCGCAGCACGATCTCCGCGAACTCGCCGATAGGCGAGTGCCATTCGTCCGTGATCAGCAGCACGCGCGTGCCGAGCCGATGCGCGGCCTGCGCAAACCGAATACTGTCCCGTTGATAGCGGCGAAAATCGAAGATGACGAGCACGTCGCCGGGTCCCATGTCCGCCAGCGAGACCGACGCGAGATTCACATTCGGTTCGATATACTGAACATGTGGCCGCGCGTAGGCGAGCGTGAACGAAAACAGCGACGCGAGCGGCGCCGTGTAACGCCCGCCGCCGCAAAAGACACGCACATCCGGATCGGCCAGCAGCGCCACGGCCGCGTCGAATGCGGCCGCATCGAGCCCGTCGATCGTGGTTGCGAGCGACTCGGACAGCCGCTGGAAAATCGCCGCATGGCTGTCGCGCATGCCCATTTCCGAGTGGAATGCATCCATGCGCGCGAGCGGCGAATTCATCGCGGTGTCGATCTCGCCGTACAGCGCCTGCTGGAACGACGAGTAGTTGGGAAACCCGATCCGGACGACGAAGCGGAACACGGTCGGGTCGCTGACTTCCGCCTGCTTCGCAAACTGGGCGATGGGCCCGAGCCCGAGACTGGGATAACGATCCAGCAACGCCTGCGCGACCTTCTGTTCCGACGGCGTGAAGCTATCCATCTGGGATAACAGCAACGCCCTGATGCTCGTCCCCATCGGGCACTCCAGCTTTCTGATCTGAATGACAAACGGCAGACGGGTGTCTGCCGGCGACTCCATGCATGTTAGCCGATCGACGTGCGGCAGGCCGCCTGCGGCTCGAAATTAGAGGGACGCATCATTCGATCGCCGGATGCGTCTGTCTATGTAATAAAACAAACATACATCGAAAAGCCCCCCCGGGAACATCTGCCTTATATTCAGTGATTACCCTAGGTTTTAGCGCAAAAAAGCGAGTGCTATGATCGCGGCCTCGCCGGAATGTATTGTTTATTACATGCCGGATTGGCAGCGCCGGCACGCGATGACGCGGCGGCGCATCCCGGCCTAGCCCGGTTTATTTGTCTGGAGGATTCCGTCATGAGGCGGCTCGTAGTACTCACCCTGTTGTCGGCCATGAGCGTGTGCGCGTTCGCCGCTTCGGACCCCGCGGTTGAAGCGAAGAACGGCATGGTCGTGTCCTCGCAGCATTTCGCGTCGCAAATCGGCGTCGACATCCTGAAGGAAGGCGGCAACGCGGTGGACGCCGCGGTGGCGGTCGGTTACGCGCAAGCGGTGACCAATCCGTGCTGCGGCAACATCGGCGGCGGCGGCTTCATGACCGTGCACCTGGCCGACGGCCGCGACCGCTTCATCAATTTCCGCGAGACGGCGCCGGCCGCGGCATCGGCGAACATGTATCTCGACGCGAAGGGCAACGTCATTCAGGACGACAGCCTGTACGGCTATCGCGCGGTCGGCGTGCCGGGCACGGTTGCCGGCCTCGATCTCGCGCAGCGCAAGTACGGCAAGCTGACGCGCAAGCAGGTGATGGCGCCGGCGATCCGGCTCGCGCGCGACGGCTTCGTGCTGACGCGCGCCGATACGGACATCCTCGACACGACGATCGACCGCTTCAAGACGGACCCGGATGCGGCCCGCATCTTCCTGCGGCCGGACGGCACGCCGCTGCAACCGGGCGATCACCTGGTGCAGAAGGACCTGGCCCGCACGCTGGAGCGCATCGCGGAGCAGGGGCCTGACGCGTTCTATCACGGCGAGATCCCGAAGATCGTCGAGGCCGCGGCCAGGAAGGGCGGCGGCCTGATCACGGCGGCCGATTTCGCGTCGTACCGCGCGCAGGACATCGCGCCGCTGACGTGCACGTATCGCGGCTACGAGTTCGTGTCGGCTCCGCCGCCGAGCTCGGGCGGCGTGACGATGTGCGAGACGCTGAACATCCTCGAAGGGTACGACATGCGCAAGCTTGGCTACCATTCGGCCGCGGCGGTTCACTACATGACCGAAGCGATGCGCCACGCGTATGAAGACCGCAACACGCTGCTTGGCGACCCGAACTTCATCGACAATCCGGTCGCGAAGCTGACGAGCAAGGACTACGCCGCGCAAATCCGCAAGAGCATCCATGCCGATACGGCAACGCCGTCGGTCGACGTGCAGCCGGGTGTCGGCGTGCACGAGAAGCCGGAGACGACGCATTACTCGATCATCGACCATGACGGCAACGCGGTTTCGACGACCTACACGGTCAACGGCCGCTTCGGCGCCGTGGTCATCGCGCCGGGCACGGGCTTCTTCCTGAACGACGAGATGGACGACTTCACCGTGAAGGTCGGCGCGCAGAACCTGTTCGGTCTCGTGCAGGGCACGCGCAACTCGATCGCACCGGGCAAGCGTCCGCTGTCGTCGATGGCGCCGACCATCGTGAAGAAGGACGGCAAGGTGTTCATGGTGGTCGGCTCGCCGGGCGGCTCGCGCATCATCACGATCACGCTGCAGACGGTGCTGAACGTGATCGACTACGGGATGACGCCGCAGGACGCGGTCACCGCGCCGCGCATCCACCACCAGTGGCTGCCCGACGAGGTCTATTACGAAACCTACGGCCTGTCGCCCGACACGCTCGCGATCCTGCGCAACATGGGCTACAAGATGGTCGAGCAGACGCCGTGGGGCGCCGCCGAGCTGATCATGGTCGGCCTGCCGGGTACCGAAGCGGCGAGCCGCCAGAGTTCCGGGAACGATTCGTCCGTGTCCGGCAACGTGCGGGTCGGCTTCATCTACGGCTACAACGACCCGCGCCGGCCGGCCGGTTCGGCGATCGGTTACTGACCTGATCTGATTGCATCATGCTGAATCGCTGCCGCCGGCGTTCGCCTCTGCGCGAATGCCGTTGCGGCGGCAGCACGTCAGTTCGCGGACATCCGCGAGCCTGACCGGCGCCGGCGCCCGTGCCCGACACACCGGGCACGACCGGCTTGCCACGCGCGCCCCCTGGCACGGCACGGGATGCGCGCCTTTCATCCGTCAACTTCTTCCCGTGCGTCGAATTCCGTTATGAACAAACGAATGTCCGCGGCAGGCTGGATCCTGCTCGCGATGGCAGCCGGCATCCTGCTCGGCTACATGATCTATACGCAAATGCCGGACAAGCAGGCCGCGACGGAGATCGCCGGCTACATCTCGCTGGTGTCCGACGTGTTCCTGCGGCTGATCAAGATGGTGATCGGCCCGCTGGTGTTCTCGACGCTGGTCGTCGGCATCGCGCACATGGGCGACGCGTCGTCGGTGGGCCGCGTGTTCGTGAAGGCGCTCGGCTGGTTCATCACCGCGTCGCTGATCTCGCTGCTGCTCGGGCTGCTGATGGCGAACCTGCTGCGCCCCGGCGAAAACCTCGGGCTGCCGCTGCCGGATATCGGCGCGTCCGCGCATCTCGCGACGTCCAAGTTCACGCTGAAGGATTTCGTCGGCCACATGGTGCCGAAGTCGATCGCCGAAGCGATGGCGAACAACGAGATCCTGCAGATCGTCGTGTTCTCGATGTTCTTCGGCGTCGCGCTCGCGTCGCTCGGCGAACGCGCCAGGATTCTCGTCGCGGCGATCGACCAGCTCGCGCACGTGATGCTGAAGATCACCGGCTACGTGATGAAGCTTGCGCCGCTCGCGGTGCTGGCGGCGATGGCATCGACCGTCGCGATCAACGGCCTGTCGATCCTGCTGAAGTTCGCGGTGTTCATGGGCGACTTCTACCTGAGCCTGTTCCTGCTGTGGGGTACGCTCGTCGCCGCCGGGCTGCTGTTCCTCGGCCGCCGCGTGTTCAAGCTGCTGGTGCTGATCAAGGAAGCGTTCATGCTGTCGTTCGCGACCGCGAGCTCGGAAGCCGCCTATCCGAAGATCCTCGATGCGCTCGACCGTTTCGGCGTGCGCCGCAAGATCTCGAGCTTCGTGATGCCGATGGGCTATTCGTTCAACCTCGACGGCTCGATGATGTACTGCACGTTCGCGTCGCTGTTCATCGCGCAGGCATACGGCATTCACCTGTCGCTCGGCACGCAGGTCACGATGCTGCTGATCCTGATGCTGACGTCGAAAGGCATGGCCGGCGTGCCGCGCGCGTCGCTCGTCGTGATCGCCGCGACGCTGCACCAGTTCAACATCCCGGAAGCGGGGCTGCTGTTGATTCTCGGCGTCGATACGTTCCTCGACATGGGCCGTTCGGCCACGAACGCGGTGGGCAACTCGATCGCCAGCGCGGTGGTCGCGAAATGGGAAGGCGAGCTGATGCCGGAAGCGGAAGCCGAAGCGAATGCGGCGCGGCTGGATGCGGAAGCCGAAGCACGCAAGAACGAGGCGGTTCGCGATACGGATCGCGTCACCACTGCCTGAACCGGGATCCCGGGTCGAATCCCGGGCTTTCAGGCCGCCTCGGCGGGGCGGGCCGCGTCGATGCACGCGGCCAGCACCATCGCGGCGGCGTTGCCCGGCGTCGAGCCGAGCAATTGCGGCGCAAAGACGCTGTCGCCGATCTCGATCGGCTGCCCCGACAGCGCGCACACGCCGCGCTTGCGCGTGGTGAACAGCCGCCACTTCTGATAACCGTAGTGCCCGGTGCACGCGTCGCGCCATGAAATCATCACGGTGTCGGCCGCGGGTCGCTCGAGCACGCTGATGGACGGCTTGCTCGTCGCGTCCCATGACGGCAGCCGGTCGCGCGTGACGCTGCGTCGCCGCGGCAGGCCCCACGAGACGGACGGCATGTCGAAGCTGCTGATCGCGGCGACAGTCACGAGCCAGGGCGCTAAACGGTTGTTCATGTCAGTTTTCCTCGAAACGTTACGCGACACCGCCACGCGCGGTATCACGAGAGCCGGATGCGCGGCTGCACGCAGCCGTTGATCCGTTCGGCGATCCACAGCAGGGTCGCCTTGGAGAAGCCGTGCAGCGCCTGCTGGTGCCGCCGGTAGAGCATCAGGTGGCTGAACTGCGCGAAACGCCCCTGGATGAAGCCGCCGCGAAAGAACCCGAACTGCCCGAGCGTGCCGAACGCGTCGTAGTCGCTGATCGACACGAGCGCGCCGAAATCGTGGAACGCGAACGGCGGAATCGGCGTGCCGTCGAGCCATGCGGGCAGGTGCTTCGCGAGATGCTCGGCCTGCTGCGTCGCGACTTGCGCGGTGGGCGGCAGCGGCCGTTCGTGGCCGTCGGGCAGCAGGCTCGCGCAGTCGCCGATCGCGAACACGTGTTCGTCGCCGGTGGCCTGCAGCGTCGGCCCGATGACGATCTGGTTCGCGCGATTCGTGTCGAGCCCGTCGAGCGCCTGCATGAAATCGGGCGCCTTCACGCCGGCTGCCCACACCATCAGGTCCGCTTCTGCAAACGAACCGTCGCCGTAGTGAAAGCCGTTTGCGTCGGCCGACGTGACGCGGGTGGACGTCAGCACATGAAAGCCGATCTGTTCGAGCCGCCGCTGCGCGGACGCGGAAATCCGCGGCGGAAACGCGGCGAGGATGCGCGGGCCGCTTTCGAGCAGCGTGAGTTGCAGCCGCTCGCGCACCGTCGCGTCGCCATAGGCCTGCGCGACTTCCAGCAAGCGGCTCAGCTCCGCCGCGAGCTCCACGCCGGTCGCGCCCGCGCCGACGATCGCGACGCGGAACGGTTCGTCGCGCGCGATGCTGCGAAATACGCGCACCCGCAACGCTTCGTTGAAGGTCTCGGCCTGCTTCTGGCTGTCGATGAAATAGCAGTGCTCGCGCACGCCCGGCACGCCGAAATCGTTGGCCTGGCTGCCGAGTGCAAGGATCAGCACGTCATATTCGAGTTCGCGTGCCTCGAGCACCAGTTCGCCGTCCTGCGAGCGGATCTCGCCGAGCTGCACGCGGCGGCGCGCGCGATCGAGCCCCGTCAGTTCGCCGGGCTGGTACGAGTAGCCGTGATCACGTGCATGGGCGAGGAAGATCACCTGCTGCTGCTGGACGTCGCGCGTACCGGCCGCGATCGTGTGCAACATCGGCTTCCAGATGTGGGTCGGGCTGCGGTCGACGATGGTGACCTGCGCGCGTCCGGACCGGCCGAGGCGCTCGCCCAGGCGGGTGGCGAGCTGCAGTCCGGCGATCCCGCCGCCGACGATGACGATGCGTGTAGGGGTTGTCATGTATAAATCATCACGTGATGAATAAGGTATGATCCTAGCGCTTCCCGGCTTCGCGTGTCAACGGAGCGGGGCAGGTCACCCGGTTTTCGGCGCCGTTAAAGCGGGGCCTGAACAGGGGTATTCGAATCATTCAAGGAGAGCAGGAGAACGTGGCTGAAGTCACTGAGCGCGCGCCGGCCAAGCGGCGTATGCGAGGGCGGCCGCTGGCCGGGGCGTCGGTGGGGCCTGACGTGATACTGCGGGCCGCGCGTCGCACGTTCGCGAAGCGTGGTTACGACGCAACGAGCGTGCGCGAGGTCGCGCGCGAGCTGGGGGTCGATGCGGCACTGATCGCGCACCATTTCGGGACGAAGGAAACGTTGTGGCTGGCGGTCGTCGAGCAGATCGCCGAGCTGGCCGAGCCGATGTTCGACGCGCTGCGCGCGTTGCGCACGTCGCCGCTGTCGCAGCGCGACCGCGTGCGGCGCGCGATCGAGCTGTGCGTCGACCATGAGTTCGACGAGCCCGACATGGGCATGTTCTTCTCGACGGCGGCGACCGAAGTGGGCGGGCGGCTCGACCGGCTGCAGGAGCGGATCGTGCGCCCGTATTACGACGTGATGTTCCCGCTGCTGTCGGATGCGGTGGAGGCCGGCGTGATCCGCCCGGTCGAGCCGACGGTGCTGTTCTTCATGATCGCGAGCGCGATCGGCACGACAGTGTCGTATAGCCACATGATGCTGGAGTACACGTCGCTGCCCACCCGGCAGGATGCATTTCGGCAGGCCGTGGTCGACGTCGCGTTCAACGTCGTCGGCGGCTGAGCGCCGCGCGCGCTGCGCGCAGTCACATCACCCATACCAGGTCCAGTTCGCGCTCCGCGCTTCGCGCGGTCTCGCGCAGCGCATCGACGAGCGGCGATGGCGTCCGGTACGCGATCGCCGGCTCGTACGCGAGCGGGCTGCCCGCATCCTTCAATTCGCAGAACGTCATGCCTTGCGGCTGCATCGGCACGAACACGCGCGGCATCGGCGCGACGCCGATGCCGCCCGCGACGAGC
>NZ_CAJNKE010000103.1 GCF_905232215.1 Burkholderia sp. LMG 13014 | reverse complement strand
CCAACTGTTCGCCCAGCAGGTGCGCGTGCTCGGCCAGACCGGCGACATCCTGCTGGTGCTCGATCCGGGCGGCGCATCGCCGCGCGTGCTGGCGGCGATCGACGAAGCGCACGAGCGCGAGATGACCGTCGTCGCGCTGACGGGCGGCGACGGCCATGCGGTCGCGGCCGCGCTGTCCGATACCGATATTCCGATCAGCGTGCCCGCCGTTCGCGCGGCGCGCATCCACGAAGTCCATCTGCTGACCATCCACTGCCTGTGCGACGGCATCGACGCGATGCTGCTGGGTGAGGATTGAATGAAGGAGAGCCGTCGATGAATCAAAGCCGCGTCAAACAGACGCTCGTCAGAACCACGCTGCTTGCTGCGCTGACGGCGGGCCTCGCCGTGTCGCTGCAGGGCTGTGTGCTCGGGGTCGTGGGCGCAGCGGCCGGCGGCGGCGCGCTGATCGCGACCGATCGCCGTACGCTCGGCGCGCAGACGGAAGATCGCGAGATCCAGGTCAAGTCGCTCACGCAGATCAACAACGGGCTGCCCGACCAGTCGCACGTGAACGTGACGGTGTACAACCGCCGCGTGCTGCTGACCGGCGAAGTGCCGAACGATGCGTCGAAGCAGCGCGCCGAGGAGATCGTGCGCGCCATCAACAACGTGAACGGCATCGTCAACGAGCTGTCGGTCGAGCCGGCGTCGTCGCTGTCGTCGCGCGCGAACGACTCGTACCTCGAAGGGCGCGTGAAGTCCGAGCTGATCGCGACGAAAGGCATCTCGGCGAACTACTACAAGGTCGTCAGCGAACGCGGCAACCTGTACCTGATGGGGCTCGTGACGGTCGACGAGGGCAATCGCGGCGCGGAAGCCGCCAGCCAGGTGCCGGGCGTCGAGAAGGTCGTGAAGGTGTTCCAGTACGTGAAGCCGCAGGACGCGCAGGCGCTGCAGGACGCATCGCCCGCGAGCGGCGTGCAGGCTGCCGCCGCACCGGCGGATAGCGCGACGGTCGGCGCCGTGCCCGACGCGTCGGTGCAGTCCACGCCGTTGCAGCCGCCCGCGCCGATTTCGAATTCGTCGAGCGTGCGCCCGGGCAACCCGAAAGCACCGTCGCAATGAAGAGCAGGCAGATGACGCAGATGAAACAATGGATGGTGCAGGGCGCCGCGGCCGTGGCGCTGCTGGCGGGCACGTTCGGTGCGGTCGCGCACGCGGATGTCGGTGACGGCCTGAAGGTGGCGCGCGGCAACGCGTGCATGGGCTGCCACGCGGTCGACCGCAAGCTCGTCGGCCCGTCGTTCAAGGATGTCGCCGCCCGCTACAAGGCCGATCCGCAGGCCGTGGCCAAGCTGTCGAAGAAGGTGAAGGAGGGCGGCTCCGGCGTCTGGGGCGCGATTCCGATGCCCGCGCATCCGCGCATGAGCGACGCCGACGTGCGTTCGGTGGTCGAATGGGTGCTGGCTGGCGCGCCGTCAAAGTAACGCTTCAGGGGTGACTTAACCCCTATTGCCAAGCGCAGAAACGCGTGTGTATGATGATTGACTGTTGGGGCGGTAGCTCAGCTGGGAGAGCGTCGCGTTCGCAATGCGAAGGTCGGGAGTTCGATCCTCCTCCGCTCCACCAACGGGATTCGAAGGGCTCGATCGCAATGAGACAGGAAGCATATTTTTGCCCCAAGTGCAAAGATATGCTTCCCTGACAAAGTGCAAAGTTATGCTTCAACAACAAAAGCCGACCGTGAGTCGGCTTTTGTTGTTGAAGCACCGGAATTCCTCGTCAGGAGGGCTAAGCCGCAAACTGTCCACCGAAAAGTGTCGGACGGTGACGGCGATGATCTATGATCGTCTGGTGTAGCTGCAGCCGAACGCCCCTTCAATGAACCCGACCCATCAGATCCGCCTTATTGGCGTGTCTGCGGCCCGCGAAGCGGCAGGGTTCCCGAAAGCAGGATGTCAGCGTTTTCCACGGCCTTGACCCGTCATGGGGATTTGTGGCGCGGGGCGATAGTTGGCTGTTGATCGCGCTAACTCTAGGTTACGTCTAATATATTCAATCTTTTGCGTCTGGGTGCCACGCGGTGGCGCCGTATACTTGGCTCCGCAACGTTGATAGTCACGGACGCCATGTCGCAAACGCAGGTACCGCTGTTGCCTGACGTAATGCGGGCGGGGAGTTGCGGTTGTCAGCCTTCGGTATCGTAGGGAAGGCTGTTACGCAATATGCCAACAATGTGGCCTGGCTTGCGCGTTCAGCGGTCGGAAGGACCACGTCAGAACTGGCCCACAACAATAAGGAAGTAGATTCAGTGGACGTGCTAGGAACCCACTCCAGAGTTGTTGACGACTACGCTAAGTACATCCAGAGCTTCCTCAACATCATCGATCCCCAGATTCGCTCGGCGGTCGAGGCACGTTTGTCTGAAGGACGGCTCTGGCCGGAGCCACTGCTGCAGTTCAATCCCGCGTTCGAATCCGCTGGCACGGTCGCCGAAGTCGCTGCTAAGGGGGGCGTTCATCCGGACCTTGTCTCCATTTTCAAAGGCTACTCGCTCTACAAGCACCAAGTCGACGCCATTCAGCTCGGCACGGCCGGCAGGGATTTCATCGTCACGTCGGGCACTGGCTCTGGCAAGTCGCTAACCTACATCGCGACGATATTTAACGACTTGCTGGCCAAGCCTGCTGTGGGGGGTATCTGTGCGGTTATCGTCTATCCGATGAACGCGCTCATCAACTCGCAGTTCGAGGAGTTTCGCCGCTATCAAGAGAACTACGAGAAGGCGACGGGCCAAGCCTTTCCCATCACCTTTGGCCAATACACGGGTCAGGAAAAGCAAGATACCCGCGATGGTATGCGCGAGAACCCGCCGCACGTCTTGCTCACCAACTATATGATGTTGGAGTTGTTGCTTACGCGTACTGCGGAGCAGACCATACGCGACAGCATCTATGAGCACTTGCAGTACCTTGTCTTCGACGAGCTGCATACCTACCGCGGTCGCCAAGGCGCCGACGTGGCGATGCTCATCAGGCGTATTCAGGCGCAATGTAAGCACAAGCTCGTCTGCATTGGCACTTCCGCTACGATGGCGTCCGGTGGTGATCTCGTTCAGCAGAAGCAACAGATTGCTGGCGTCGCGTCGGTGTTGTTCGGCAGGCTCTTCCTGGCCTCTCAGGTGGTGAACGAGTCGCTCGCGCCATCGCTTGGAGACAAGCTCGAGCGGCCCGATGTCGCCGCGCTCAGGACGGCCGTTCGGGCTGGTATCGACATTAAGGCTGGCCTTGATGTTTTGTGCGCCCATCCGCTCGGCAAGTGGCTGGAAAGCTCCATTGCACTGGCCGAGGGGCCGACCGGTCTTGTCCGAGGCAGGCCACAAACGCTGAGCGAGGTTGTACAACGGCTTGCTTCGGATGCCGGGGTCGACGCCCCGATTGCCAAGCAAGCTCTCGGCGATTTACTGCGTTGGATCAGCACCGTAAACCAAACGCTGCAAGACGCTGGTCAGCGCTACACGGTGCTTCCCTTTAAGCTGCACCAGTTTATTTCGCAGACCGGTTCCGTCTACACGACGTTGGATCAGGACGCGAACCGCTTCGTCACGCTAGAGCCTGGATTCTTCAAGAGCGACGAAGACGATAAGAAGCCCATTTTCCCTAACGTCTTCAGCCGTTCCAGCGGTCACGCCTTCATCTGTGCTACGCGCGTAGGTGACCGCTTGGTGCCGCGCGAGTTCCGTGAGTCTAGCGATGAGGAGGATGGTGGCCACGATGGCTACCTGATCGTGGGTGACGACGTTTGGGATGACCGCGAGGATTTGACTTTTCTGCCAGACACGTGGCTCAACCGGGGCCGGAACGGCCCGGACACCCGCAAACGTGCTTTCTTCCCGGTGCGCCTGTATTTCGACGAAACTGGCCGCTGTTCGGAGAACGAAACGCTCAAGTGGTGCGGCTGGTTCATGAAGGCTCCATTGTTGTTCGACCCTACGGCGGGCGTCTTCTTCGACACCAAAACCAACGAAGGCACCAAGCTCACCAAGCTGGGTAGCGAAGGCCGCAGCACGTCCACGACGATCACAACGTTCTCAATCCTCAACCGCCTTAGTGACGCTGGTTACGAGTTGCGCAGCCAGAAACTCATCAGCTTCACCGACAATCGCCAGGATGCCGCCCTCCAAGCCGGCCACTTCAACGACTTTGTACAAGTGGTGCGCCTACGCGCTGGCATCCATCGCGCGGTCGCGAGTGCTGGCGACGATGGACTTACGTTCGAGCGCCTTGGGCCCGCCATCCTCTCCGCACTGAAACTTCCGTTTATCGAGTACGCGAACCGGGCTGACGAGCCCGAGCTACCGAACATAAAGCGCAGCTATGACGACCAGTTCCAGACTTTCCTGCTTTATCGTGCGCTCGGAGATTTGCGCCGGAGCTGGCGTATCGTTTTGCCCAATTTGGAGCAGTGTGCGCTACTCGACGTAGGTTATGTGGACCTGACCGAGGTTGCGGCCCAGGACAAGTATTGGGAAAACGTGCCCATCTTGGATGAGCTAGAACTCGACGACCGGCTGCTCTTCCTCACCGCGATCCTCGACTTCTTCCGTCTCGAATATGCACTTCACAGTGAGAACTACCTGACCCACGCTAAGCTACGCGAACACGAGAAGCTATTCCGCGAGAAGCTGCGTAGCCCGTGGACGCTAGACCCTAACGAAACGCTGCGCGAGCCGTTCTACATGCGTCTGGAGGCGCTGCATCGCAGCGCAAAAGTGGCATCCAAAAGTATGGGGCCGGCTAGCGGCTTGGGTAAGTTCATTAAGCTCTTCGTCAAGCAGCGTGAACTAGATGTCGAATTGCGTGGCGACCATTACGGCGTCTTCATAAGGGCCCTGCTGAAGAAGCTCGAAGGCGCCGACTATCTTGCTTCGCAGTCTGCCAAAGGCGAGAACAACGAGAGCATCACTCTCTATCGTCTGCGTATCGAGAAGATCCTATGGCGCCCAGGTGATCTGGAGACCGTCAAGGCGGACCTCATTAAGCGCCGCAGCTATAAGCAGCAAGCACCTAAGCCCAACCGCTTCTTTCAGGATCTATATCAGCGTGACTTTGCCGCCGCGAAGCGCCTGCGCGCGGAGGATCACACGGGCCAACTTGGCGTGGCTGAGCGTCGCGATCGCGAAGAGCGTTTCCGCGCTGAGTGGTTCCTCGATCCCGAGAAAAGTATTCCTGACCTGCCTCGTATCCGCAGTCAATCGATCAGTGCGTTGTTCTGCTCACCGACCATGGAATTGGGCATTGACATCGGTGGGCTGAGCGTTGTGCATTTGCGCAATGCGCCGCCGAACCCAGCGAACTACGCTCAGCGCGCGGGCCGCGCGGGCCGGGGTGGGCAAGGCGCGCTCGTGTTTACCTATTGTTCGACCTACTCGCCACACGACCGTCACTACTTCAGTCGTCAGGTTGATCTCGTCGCTGGCATTGTGCAGGCACCACGCTTGGATTTGGCCAATCGCGAACTACTGCAAACACACCTCAACGCCTTGGCGATCTCTGAAGTCGGCCTGCCGGGTCTGGAGAGCGGAGAGAGCGGCCGTCCGTCCGTGGCCCGCTTCATTGACGAAGAGAAGCACGAACTTCCGTTGCTCCCGGCCGTTCGCGCTGGCCTACAATTAGGCGCGGCCACCAAGGATCGTGTTAGAGCCAGCTTTCAACGCGTCATCAGGGACTTTGAGCCCACTCTTAAGGAAAAGGCCGCCCTCTGGTTTACCGACGCCTGGTCCGAGCAGACGCTGCAAGCGTTGCCTGATAATTTAGATCGCGCCATCGAGCGGTGGCGTGTTCTCTACCACTCCGCTCGCGGTACGCTCGATAAAGCCACGCAGAAGATCCAGAGCGGCATCTTGAGCTTAGGTAGCGACGAGTATCGCAAGTACAAGCGTGCCCAAGATCAGGCAACCCGCCAACTCGACCTGCTGCGTAACCAGGGTGGTGGATTCTCTGAATTATCGGAGTTCTATCCCTATCGCTACTTGGCTGCCGAAGGTTTTTTGCCCGGCTACAACTTCACCCGTCTTCCCCTACGTGTGTTTTTGCCTACGGCCGACACGCACGGCGAATTCATTTCGCGCCCGCGCTCGATCGCGTTGCGCGAGTTCGGTCCACTGAACATCATCTACTACAGTGGTCGCAAGTACCAGATTCGCCAACTGGTCGTGCAAGAGCCGGATGCCGCGCTTACCGAAGCTAAGATTAGCACCAAGGCGGGCTACTTCCTTGTTGGTGATCAGTTGCAGTTGGAGACCTGCCCAATTTCAGGCGTCAGCCTGGCGGACAAAGCCAACAAGCTGCACTTGCACAACCTTCTTGAAATGGCTGAGTCCCGCGCGGAGGAAGTGGATCGCATTTCTTGTGAGGAAGAGGAGCGCGCCTCGCGCGGTTTTGAAATTAAAACCTATTTCAGCATCGATGGCGGCGACGTAGACCGGGTGCAACGCGCCCGTCTCAAGGTGGCTACGGATGCATTGATCAACCTGATGTTCGTACCTGCGGCGCGCCTGGTTCATGTCAGCGAGAAATGGCGCTCACAAAGTATCGATGGCTTTCCCATGGGTATGGTTAGTGGTGAATGGCGTGCTTCGGTGCCGGAGGCCAACGATCAGCAGCGCGAGGAATACCGTCGCGTTCATCTCTGGACTTCGAACTTGGCCGATGCGCTCTACATCGTCCCTGTCCAACCCCTCGGCCTCACGCCGGAGGGCGTCATCACGCTTCAGTATGCGCTCAAGCGCGCCATAGAGCAGGTCTTCCAGGTCGAATCTAGTGAAGTCGGCGTCATTAGCGTCGGTGACCCCAAGGCACCCAATATTCTGCTATACGAATCGGCTGAAGGTAGCCTGGGCATCCTCTCTCGCTTCGTCGAGGATATTGGCGCCTTCCGGGTCGTGGTCGAGCAGGCGCGTACGCTCTGCCGCTTCGACGCCTCTGACTACAGAGGCCCAGCCTCGTATGACGATTTACTGAGCTACTACAACCAACGCGACCACCAGACCATCGATCGCCATTTGATCCAAGACGCCCTTGCAAAGCTGGCCCTATGCGAACTGGAAATCCAGACCAACAAGAGCTATAGCAGTTACGAAGACCAATACACCACCTTGTTGAGGAACCTGGACCCCAGCTCTTCCACCGAGCGTAAGTTCATCGAGCATTTGCACGCTAATGGCCTTCGCCTGCCTGATGCTGCGCAGAAATCAGTCGACGGCTTCTACATCCGGCCGGACTTCTATTACGAGCCTCGTATCTGGATCTTCTGCGACGGAACGCCACACGACGACCCTTCGGTACAGGCCGACGACGCCACCAAGCGCCAGGCCATCCTCGCTCGCGGTGACGAGGTCTGGGTCTACAACTATAAGGACAATTTGGCCGCCAAGGTGGCCGCGCGTCCGGACATCTTCAAGAAAGTAAAATGAACGTTGCCCTGCAACCCGGTAAGCTGGTCGCGCTACGCGGGCGCGACTGGGTCGTGCTGCCCTCGGAAGACCCGGAACTGCTGGTCTTGAAGCCGCTGGGCGGCTCTGACGACGAAATTGCAGGTCTGTATCTGCCGTTGGGCGGAGAACAGCCGCGGGACGCACGCTTCGAGGAACCCGGGGCAGCCGACCTCGGTGACTTCGCCACGGCGCGCTTGCTCTATGATGCCGCGCGCCTAGCATTCCGAAATGGTGCGGGGCCGTTTCGTTGCCTAGCCAAGCTTTCGTTCCGCCCTCGCTCGTACCAGATGGTCCCACTCGTCATGGCGTTGCGCCAAGAGCGTATCCGCCTGCTCGTAGCAGACGACGTCGGGGTGGGCAAGACCGTCGAGTCGCTCCTCATCATCCGCGAATTGCTGGAGCGCCGCCGCATCAAGCGTTTTGCCGTCGTCTGCCTACCGCACTTGTGCGAGCAATGGCAGGCCGAGATCCGAGCCAAGCTCGATCTGGAAGCCGTGATCATCCGCTCCAATACGCAGGCCCGGCTAGACCGCCAGATCCACGGCGACACTAGTGTGTACGACCACTATCCGTATCAAGTTATTAGTATCGACTTCATCAAGTCCGATGTGCGGCGCGATGTCTTCATCGAGCAATGTCCCGAACTGGTTGTCGTCGATGAAGCGCATACTTGTGCCCGCCCGGCTGGTACCTCCACCAGCCAACAGCAACGCTACCATCTGGTCAGTCGCATTGCGGCCAAACCCGACCAGCACCTGATTTTGCTCACCGCCACGCCGCACAGCGGCAAATCTGAGGAGTTCCAGTCACTTCTCGGCCTGCTTCAGCCCGAGTTCGAGCATATCGATTTGCCCTCTGCTTCTCGTGCTCAGCGTACAGAGCTGGCTCGTCATTTTGTCCAGCGCAAGCGCGGCGACGTCGAAAAATGGTTGGGCGAAGACACACCATTTCCCGGCCGAGACGCCTATGAGCGGAACTACAAGCTTTCGGCGCGCTACCTGCAACTCTTCGGCGAGCTGATAAATTTTTCACGCAAACTGATTGCACCTGACAAAGATAGCCGTTGCCAGCGCGTCCATTATTGGACAGCCTTGGGCCTGCTGCGTGGCGTGATGTCCAGCCCTGCAGCTGGCATCGAAATGCTGAACACTCGCATGTCGTCACTCGTCGACGTCGGCGAAGTCGAAGAACGCGATGCTCAGCCTGAAGGCGTTCCTAACCCTGTCGGCGATACTGAGTTCGGCTACGAAGGCGACAATGCGCCTACTCAGATTGTCGAGCGTGCCGACTGGTCCGAGTATCAGCGCCGACAGTTGCGTGGATTTGCCGAACGCTTGCAAACACTCGTCGGGCCGGACTACGACCGAAAGCTCGCTGCCGCTGCCAATGAAATCACTGTTTGGCTCAAGTCTCCCGCGCCCTTCTGTCCAGTTGTATTCTGCCGTTATATTGAGACTGCCAAGTACGTTGGCGAGCACCTGGAACGGATGCTGCGTCAGCAGTTCCCCAAGCTTGATCTGCAAGTTATCACCAGCGAACTGCCCGACGAGATGCGCAAACAGCGTATCGAAGCCATGGGCAAGTCCAGTCTACGCGTGCTTGTCGCCACCGACTGCCTAAGCGAAGGCATCAACTTGCAGGATCAGTTCACCGCTATCCTGCACTACGATCTACCCTGGAACCCGAATCGCCTAGAGCAGCGGGAAGGCCGTGTGGACCGCTTCGGTCAAGTCGCGCCCGAGGTCAAGGCATGCCTACTTTACGGCGCAGATAATCCCATCGACGGCGTCGTGCTCGACGTCCTGCTACGCAAGGTGCGCGAGATCAAGCGCTCCACGGGCATCAACGTGCCTTTTCCGGAAGACTCACAGAGCATCATCGACACCATCACCCAAGCGCTGCTGCTCAACCCCAGCCGCCAAATTGGCATTGAGCAGGGTGTGCAAGGTCTGCTCTTCGACTTCAGCGAGTTCGAGGAAGCTGCCACCGCCAAGAGCGAGGTCACGCATAAACTTGATGAGGCCGCCGCACGCGAGAGAGCCTCGCGAAGTATCTTCGCTCAACACACCATCAAGGCGCACGAGATCGAGACCGACCTGCGCGAGGTCGACGAGGCCATTGGCGATCCTAAGGCGGTTGAGAACTTTGTTACCGGCGTGCTGAACAACGTGATGGGTGTCCAGATCACGCCCATGGGCGCGGGCTACCGCCTTGTTACTGCCAACCTGACTGCAACGCTGCGCGAGGCACTGCCCGTCGGTGAAACGCTGCTCATTAGTTTCCGCTCACCCACGGCAGAGGGCTACCTGTATCTAGGGCGTAACCACCCCTTCGTCGAACTGCTGTGCCAAACGGTAATGGCTAACACCATCAACCGTCAGGACAAGCGTGCTGCCCGTGCCGCCGTAATTCGTACCAGCGCGGTAGGCGCGAAGACCACGCTGCTGCTGTTCCGATGTCGCAATGTCATCGAGCAGTCGCGTAACCACCACCAGATCGTCGCTGAGGAGATGCTGCTCTGGGGCTGGCGAGGCACGCCGGAACGGAATGAGTTCTTGGATCATGCTGCGGCCATGTCCCTCATCGCCGAGGCGCGCGCAACTTCCGATCTGTCATCCCAGGCGCGTGCCAGCTTCTTGGAAAATGAACTAGGTCTGCTGGATGCAATGGGTGAAGCCTTCACGGATATCGCCGAAGCACAATCAAAGCGACTAGTAGAAGCCCATGAGCGCTTCAGTGCGCTCATGGACAAGCAGCGCTTTCAGGTCGTCTATCCCGTGTTGCCGATGGACACGTTGGGCATCTACGTGTTGCTTCCAGAGGTAGCACAATGAATTATCCCAGCATCCGCATCGAGGGATCCATCCTCTCGCCCGACGTCCTAGGCCGCCTCGATGACGTAGCTGGCCAACGGCCCACTGACTTTGGCCTAGAGGGCACTGCCAGGGTCAAAGACGAAATTGCCCGTGCTTGGGCCGATGCGCAGGATTACTGGCGCATCTTCCAGCGCAAGCTTGAGTCGCTGCGTCCCGAGAGCTCCGCTACAACAGAAACGCGGCAACAATGGGTATTGCCATTGTTGGGTCTGCTTGGCTACCAGCTTGAGTACCAAGCCAAGAGTGCTGAGGCCAACGGCAAGCTTTACCCTCTCTCGCACCGCGTGACCAATCGAGGAGGCACCGTGGTGCACGTGGTCGGCGCGCGCGACCCAGCTGGACTTGATCGCAAGCCGGAACCGCGCCCCGGCGTGCTCCGCATGTCCGCCCACGCCATCGTGCAGGAATACCTGAATCTGACGGACGAGCTATACGCTTTGGTCACCAATGGTCGTGTGCTACGCCTGCTGCGCGATAGCTCGCGCCTGATCAAGCTCACTTACCTTGAATTCGATCTCGACCGCATCTTTGGCGACGGACTGTTCGCCGACTTCGCGGTGCTTTACCGCTTACTGCATGCTAGTCGACTGCCCGCTAATTCTGACGAGGCTGCACACAGCTGGATTGAGCGTTACCACCAAGACTCGTTGGACGCTGGCTCGCGCATACGTGAAGGTCTCTCGAGGGCGGTGGAGCAGGCCATCGTCGGCCTAGCGAATGGTTTTTTACAGCACAAGTTCAACGAGGCGTTGCGCGAACAGGTCGTTAGTGGCCAACTAAGCGCTGCGGATTTCTACAAGCAGTTGCTGCGCCTGATCTACCGCCTGCTGTTCCTAATGGTCATAGAGGAGCGCGGCCTTGTCTTCCCACCGAGCACACCAACGCGCCAGCGCGATATATACGAGCAGTTCTATAGCGTGACGCGGCTGCGCCGCCTGAGCGAAAAGCGCCACTTGGCCGATCGCAACCATGCCGACTTATGGCCGGCGTTGCGGACCAGCTTTGGCCTTTTCGAGGCCGGCGGTCCAGGCGCAAAGCTAGGTGTGCCGCCGCTGGCTGGAGATCTGTTCGACCCTCAGGCGGTAGCAACGCTGGCCGGTTGTACGCTGGGCAATGACGCGCTGCTCGCGGCGTTACGCGCGCTAAGTCTTTATCACCATCTCGACACCGGCCAGCTTATCCGTGCCAACTACGGTGCGCTCAACGTAGAGGAGTTCGGTTCGGTGTATGAGGGCTTGTTGGAGTACGAGCCAATCATCTCAATTGATGGAGCGCGGACCAGCTTCGCCTTCAAGCGGGGCGACGAGCGCGCCAACACTGGCTCGCACTACACACCCGACGAACTTGTGCAGCCGCTTATCAAACACTCGGTGGATCATCTGATCGCTGAGCGACTGAATGCGCCGGACCCTCAGGCTGCACTGCTCTCGCTGCGTGTGGCCGACGTAGCTTGTGGCTCGGGCCATATCCTACTGGCCGCTGCGCGACGCATTGGGTTGGAATTGGCCATCGTGCGCACCGGCGAAGATCAGCCCTCGCCTCTGGCGCTACGCGCTGCGGTGCGCGACGTCATCAGCCACTGCATCTATGGCGTCGATTTAAATCCGTTGGCGGTAGAGCTGTGCAAGGTGGCACTGTGGCTTGAGGCGCACGTGCCTGGCGAGCCACTGAATTTCCTGGACCATCACATCAAGTGCGGCAATGCGATCGTTGGCTATATGCGACGCGAAGACATCGAGTTGCGAGGCATCCCCGATGAGGCTTTTGTCGCGATGCCGGGAGACGACCGCGCGATCGCAACTCAATTGCGTCAGCGCAACCGCATGGAGCGTGCGGGACAGCGCACTATGAGGTTCGCCTCCCAAGTCGAGCGACAGTTCGACGCGACGTTGGTGCGCTGGCGCGAGTTGGAAGCGTTGCCTGAACACACGCCGGAAGAGGTGGAACTCAAACGACGGCGCTTTGACGTACTGTCGCATTCGGTAGAAGCGTTACGGATGGAGCGGCTTGCGGCACTGCCGATCGCGCAGTTCTATATCCCGAAGCTTAAAAGCCCGTCGGCGATGCATATCACTGAGGAAGAGTTTCGCGCTTACTGGAAAGGTGAGAGCAAGCCGCAGGGGCACGCGATTGCTGAAGCGTGGGAATTGGCCGAGAGGAAGCGCTTCTTCCATTGGTTCTTGGCGTTCCCAGAAGTGATGGCGGGTGGAGGATTCGATTGCATCTTGGGGAATCCGCCTTACCTCGGAGGTCAGGATCTGAGTGGTAGCTACGGGCACCCGTTCTGCCACTACGTGAAGTGGGAGTATGCTCCGGCGGGACTTAGCGATCTTGTTGTCTATTTCATTCGCCGCATTTTCGGTCTTTTAAAGCCGCTGGGCTTTATTTCGTTCTTGACCACGAACTCTATCAAGGACGGCGACATACGACGCGATGGTTTAGAGCAAATCATAGCGGCCGGTGGAACGATCAATCACGCTGTACGAGCGATAAAGTGGCCGGGCAGTGCGAAGCTGGTGGTGGCGGCCGTTACGATTCGTAAGGGGGCTTGGGATCAGCCACGCGTGCTGGATGGGCGAGCAGTGGGAACGATCAGTGCCTTTCTAGATGACGCCATCGATGCAGGGGAACCGCTCAAGATTCAATTGAATGCGGCGAGGATGTTCCAGGGCTCGATCTTTCTGGGAGATGGGTTCTTGATGGATCACAGTGAGGCGGAAAAACTGCGCAAAGATGACCCAAAGAACTCTGACGTTCTCTTTCCGATCATCAACGGACAGGAACTCAATCGCGATCCTGAGCAGAGGCCCGGAAGGACAATTATCAATTTTTTCGATTGGCCTATTGAGAGGGCACGGGGATACAAAGAGCCATTCCATATCGTAGAAAGTTCGGTGAAGCCGTTTAGGGCGACCCAGAACCGAGAGCGTTATCGGGATGTCTGGTGGGTCTACGCGGAGCACCGCCCCGGCTTGACGAATGCTATCAAGAAAATTCGTCGCTGCTTTATCGCGGCTCGTACAACTAAGCATCTCAACTTCTCGGTGTCCCCGACAAATCGGGTGTTCTCCGATGCGCTTTACGTACTCGCGTCAGACCGATGGGACCATTACGCCGTTGTTCAATCCACGCTTCATGAAGTTTGGGCGCGAAAGTACAGTGGTGCGCTGAAGCAAGATCTACGCTACTCGCCGTCGAACTGCTTCGAGACCTTCGCGTTTCCTGGTGACCTCTGGCGAACTGCGGATGCAACCTTGGCCAATCTCGGCGAGCAGTACCACGAGCACCGTCAGCACCTGATGCGCGAACTTTGGCTGGGTGTCACCGATGTCTACAACCTTTTCCACGCTCGCGACCTGAGCCCTGAGCTAGTCGCGAAGGTCAGCAAGAGCTCCCTCGATGTTGCCCGCAAGGGCTTCGAGGGATTGCTGGAGCTACGTCGTCTGCACGTCGCTTTGGACAACGCCGTCCGTGATACCTACGGCTGGAACGAGTTGAACTTGGGCCACGATTTCATTGAGGTAGAAACCCTGCCTGAGAACGACCGCGTGCGCTATACATTTAGTCTTGCGTCACGCAAGGAGGTGCTCAAGCGGCTGCTGGCATTGAACCACGAGCGTGCTAGCCAAGAGGCGAGGGAGGCGCCCGAGAAAGGCAAAACTAAGCGTCCGTCGATAAAGCGCGTCGCCAAGGCTGTGCCGCCAACGTTGCTCGTCGGCGCGCCCGCGTTCGAAACTGTTTTGGCCGAAGTCGCTGAGTTACCGAATGCCATCTGGGCCTCTGCAGGGGAGGATCCGGTAACGAACGACACATTGGCGTTGGCTGCTGTGCTGAAGGCATTTGCCGCGCCGGCTGAGATGCAACAGGTACGACTGGCGGCACTGATGTGTGCCGAGCCTAGGTTGTTCTCTCGCATCGCGCCTGCGCCCGTGGCGCTCCAGTGGTGCCAGCTCATCGGAGATCAAGCCAAGGAACTGCCCGTGGGCATCGACAGGTTGGTGCCAGTCGCACGCACAAGCTTCGGGGTGGCTGTGAAGAAGATGCGAGCCCGTGGCGAGCTAGTGGAGGAGTCTCTTCTGGACACATGGGCACCAGGCGATGGCCTGCAGTTTTATGATACTTCGAGTTGGGCTGATGGGCGGGCACGCTGGGTCGTCGGTTGGCTAAAGGAAAAAGATATGGGCCAGCTGCTGCAAGGCCTCCCTCTAGACTTGATGGAGTTCGTCAATGAGCAGGCAGCCTGACTTATTTGCCGGTGAACCTCTGAAGGTTACGCCTCGTATGGGTGACAGCGAGCCGCGCCTATGGGTGCGTAGGCTTACGCTTTGGAGAGATGCCGAGACCATAATCCGTGACATCGCTTTGCGCCCAGGATTGAATGTCGTTTGGTCACCCGATCCAGCAGAAGCAGGTGACGAGACCGACAGTAACCGTCTAGGCCATGGCAGTGGCAAGACGCTATTCTGCCGCTTGCTACGTTACTGCCTGGGTGAACAAGGACATTCGACAGAAGAGCAACAGCAGCATATTGCAGCCGCTTTTCCTGCAGGCTGGGTCACTGCCGAAGTGATGTTGTGTGGAAAACAGTGGGGCGTGGTGCGCCCATTGGGGCTGAGTCGAGAGCACTATGCGGTGCAGGGGCAATTGCCTCAGACACTGCTGAAGTCGCCTCCGGAACAGCCGACGGGAATGGCTC
>NZ_CAJNKE010000102.1 GCF_905232215.1 Burkholderia sp. LMG 13014 | reverse complement strand
CGGCTTCTACGCGATGGACGCCGGCGCGCCGATCAACGCCGGCACGTGGGATGCCGTGAGCGCGAGCGCGAACTCGGCGCTCACCGGCGCCGACCTGCTGTCGAGCGGCGCGGCGCGCGCGGCGTTCGCGCTGTGCCGCCCGCCCGGCCACCACGCGGGCCGCGAGTACATGGGCGGCTATTGCTACCTGAACAACGCGGCGATCGCCGCGCAGCACTGCATCGCGCAGGGCGCCGCGCGCGTCGCGGTGCTCGACGTCGATTTCCATCACGGCAACGGCACGCAGGACATCTTCTACGACCGCGCGGACGTGCTGTTCGCGTCGCTCCACGGCGAGCCGCCGGTGTCGTACCCGTACTTCTCCGGCTATGCGGAAGAGCGCGGCATCGGCGCGGGCGAAGGGTTCAACCTGAACCTGCCGCTGCCGAAGGGCACGCTGTGGGACACCTACTCGGCGGCGCTCGACCACGCGGCCGCCGCGATTGCCGCACACGCGCCCGACGCGCTCGTCGTGTCGCTCGGCGTCGATACCTTCGAGCACGACCCGATCAGCCATTTCCGGCTGCGCTCGCCCGACTACCTGCGCATCGGCGCGGCGCTCGCGCGCCTGAACGTGCCGACGCTGTTCGTGATGGAAGGCGGCTACATGGTCGACGAGATCGGCATCAACGCGGTCAACGTGCTGCTGGGATTCGAAGGGCGCGCGTAACGCGCGGCGCCGACCGTTTCAACGGCGGCCGTGCCCCGTGCCGGCCGCCGCAACCGTGGAGCAAGGGCATGACGCGATATCTGGATGTGACGAGCGTGTCGACGCTCGTGGCCGAAGTCGGGATGACGCAGATCCTGACGACGATGGCCTCGTATATCGAGCAGGACTACCGGCGCTGGGAGACGTTCGAGAAGACCGCCCGCCTCGCCAGCCATTCGACCGACGGCGTGATCGAGCTGATGCCGACGTCGGACGCGCGGCTGTACGCGTTCAAGTACGTGAACGGCCATCCGAAGAACACCAAGGCCGACCTGCTGACCGTGATGGCGTTCGGCGTGCTGGCCGACGTCGATACCGGCTATCCGCTGCTGCTGAGCGAGATGACGCTGACGACGGCGATCCGCACCGCCGCGACCTCCGCCTTGGTCGCACGCTTTCTCGCGCGCGCCGATGCGCGTTCGATGGCGTTGATCGGCAACGGCGCGCAGAGCGAATTCCAGGCGATCGCGTTCCACGAGATGCTCGGCATCGACGAGCTGCGTGTGTTCGACATCGATCCGGCGGCGACCGACAAGCTGATCCGCAACCTCGCGTCGTTCGAGGGACTGCGCGTGATTCGCTGTGCGTCGGCGGCGGAAGCCGTGCGCGGCGCGGACATCGTGACGACGGTCACCGCCGACAAGACCAACGCGACGATCCTGACGCCGGACATGATCGAGGACGGGATGCACGTGAACGCGGTGGGCGGCGATTGCCCGGGCAAGACCGAGCTGCATGCGGACGTGCTGCGGCGCGCACGCGTCGTCGTCGAATACGAGCCGCAGACGCGCATCGAAGGCGATATCCAGCAGATGCCGGCGGAGTTCCCGGTGATCGAGTTCGCGCGGATCGTGTCGGGCGCCGAGCCGGGCCGCGAATCGGACGCGCAGGTGACGGTGTTCGATTCGGTCGGCTTCGCGCTCGAGGATTTCTCGGCGCTGCGCTACCTGAACGCGGCGGCACGCGAGCGCGAGATCGGGATCGAGCTCGACCTGATTCCCGCGCCGCGCGATCCGAAGGACCTGTACGGCGTCGCGACGCGCGGCGAGCACGCCGTGCTGCCGGCCGGGATGGGCCGTGCGGTGCGGGAA
The DNA here is from genome assembly GCF_905232215.1 of Burkholderia sp. LMG 13014. GTDB lineage: Bacteria > Pseudomonadota > Gammaproteobacteria > Burkholderiales > Burkholderiaceae > Burkholderia. The sequence goes on along the minus strand of NZ_CAJNKE010000102.1, from coordinate 13,310 downwards.
GCGCTGCACCACTGACCGCAACCGATTCGTCATCCGAACCACAACACGTCCCGCATTGCACGGGGCTCACAAGACTGACCAGGAGACAGACATGCTTCGATATCCCATGACGGCACTCGCGGCGGCGGCGGCGCTCACATGCGCGCCGCCCGCGCACGCGGACGAAATCGTGCGCATCGGCCACGTCGGGCCGCTGACCGGCGCGATCGCGCACCTCGGCAAGGACAGCGAGAACGGCGCGCGCCTCGCGGTCGAGGAAATCAATGCGAAGGGCCTGACGATCGGCGGCAAGAAGGTCACGCTGCAGCTCGACGCGCAGGACGACGCGGGCGATCCGCGCACCGCGACGCAGGTTGCGCAGCGGCTCGTCGACGACAAGGTGGTGGGTGTCGTCGGCCATCACAACTCCGGTACGTCGATCCCGGCGTCGCGCGTCTATCGCGACGGCGGCGTCGTGCAGATCTCGCAGGCCGCGACCAACCCGACGTACACGCAGCAGGGCTTCAAGACGACCTATCGCGTGGTCGCGACCGACGCGCAGCAGGGGCCGGCGCTCGCGATGTATGCGGCGAAGAACATGGGCATCAAGACGGTGGCCGTGGTCGACGATTCGACCGCGTACGGGCAGGGCCTCGCGACCGAGTTCGAGAAGGCGGCGAAGGCGGCCGGGATGAAGGTCGTGTCGCGCGATGCGACCAACGACAAGGCGATCGACTTCCGCGCGATCCTCACGAAGATCAAGGGTGCAAACCCGGACGCGATCATGTACGGCGGCATGGACGCGACGGGCGGGCCGCTGGCGAAGCAGGCGCGCCAGCTCGGCATGCGCGCGAAGATCCTCGCCGGCGATGGCGTGTGCTCGACGGACCTGCCGAAGCTCGCGGGCCCGGCGTCCGACAACGTCGTGTGCTCCGAGGCCGGTATCGCGCTCGAGAAGATGCCGGGCGGCGCGGCGTTCGCGAAGCGCTACGAAGCGCGTTACCACCAGCCGATGCAGGTGTACGCGCCGTTCTCGTACGACGCCGTCAATATCATCGTCGACGCGATGAAGCGCGCGAACTCGACCGACCCGGCGAAGGTGCTGGCCGCGATGCCGGCCACCGACTACCAAGGCGTGATCGGTGAGACGAGCTTCACGCCGCAGGGCGACCTGAAGCACGGCGCGATTTCGGTGTTCACGTACAAGAGCGGCAAGAAGGCGCTGCTCGATATCGTGAAGATGTGATGTGGCGGTGACGTTGCGTTGACGTCGCGTGGGCCGCGAAGCAGGAGGTGCTTCGCGGCCTTCGCCGTTTACAGCGCGCGCGTTTGTGCGCGGTCGGCGCGACGCTCCGCGTCGTGCACGATGTGCAGCTCGCGCGTGCGGATCGGCAGCGTGCAGCTCGCGTCGGCGAGCGTCTTGCGCACCTGGCGCGCGAGGCGCCAGCGCATCGCCCAGAACTTGTCGGTGTGCGTCCACACGCGCATGTTCGCGACGACCGTGCTGTCGTCGAAGCGCATCACCATCACGTCCGGCGCGGGATCCTGCAGCACGTCGGGATCGGCCGCGGCCAGCCCGCGCAGCGCGTCGAGCGCGCGATCGATGTCGTCATGTACCGAGACTTCCACTTCGAGATCGAGGCGGCGCGTCGGGTTGCGCGTGTAGTTGCGGATCGAGCTGCCCCACAGCGCGCTGTTCGGCACGTATTCGCAGATGCCGTCCGGCTTCGTCAGCCGCGTCATGAAGAGCCCGACTTCGTCGACGGTGCCCGCGACGCCCGTGCCGCCGTCGATATAGTCGCCGACCTTGAACGGTCGCAGCAGCAGAAGCATGATGCCGGCCGCGATGTTCTGCATCGTGCCTTGCAGTGCAAGCCCGATCGCGAGGCCGGCCGCGCCGAGCACCGCGACGATGCTCGCGGTTTCGATGCCGAGCTGCGACAGCGCGCCGACGATCGCGACGATGCGGATGCCCCACACGGCGACGTCGCAGAGGATCGGCCGCAGCGTGTCGTCGACACGCTCCTTGTTCGAGAGCAGGCGGTTCAGCCAGTTGCCGATGCGTTTCGACAGCCACCAGCCGGCGACGAGCAGCGCCAGGCCGGCGCACAGCTTGATGGAGAGGGTGGACAGCGCGTTCCACAGGAACGTCCAGCGTTCCGGATGCAGGTGATCGAGCAACATGACGGGATTCCGGTTTGAAGAAACAGTGCGCGCCGCGCCGCGTGCCTGCCGGGGGCGGGCAGGCTTGCGCTCACGCGCGGACAGCGTTCGACCGTACACGGCGCACGATGGTTCGCGCGAATGGGGGCGGGCGAATGCCGCGTCGTCGTGCCGCCGTGCTGCGAAATCGCGATTTCGACTTAGTACGAATCGGATTTCCAATTAAATGAGACGAGTCCTATTCAGCCATTTCGATCACGCCGGTACACTCGTTTTCACGTTGCCGGGCCGCGACGATCGTTCCTCCGCGATACCCGGTTCTCTCCCGATTTTTCACTGACAGACAGCGAGTGACGACGTCATGCGGTTAGACCTGCGTTTCCGTCTCGCACGCGAACAAGGTCAACCCGCGCAGCGCGGCGTTCACGCTTTCCCGATGCGTCGCGCGCTGCTGCGCGGTGTCATGGCGGCGGCCTGTGTGGCCGGCGCACCGGGTGCGGTGGCACACGCGTCCCACGACGCCGCGCCGTTTTCGCCCGTGACGGATGACCTTGTCGACGTGCCTTTTTTCAATGCCGCACGCACGACGTGGGGCGGCTTGCACGCATCGACGGCCTTGCCGCTCGACGTTGCCTATGCGTCGCATGTGTCGACCGCCGGTGAACGCGACGACCCCGTTGCGCGCTTCGGGGCATGCGTGGCTTACCGCGTGCTGTGCGATGCGGCGCGCGTGGCGGTCGAACGCGCGTATGCGTCGCGGTTCGAGTACGGTCTTGCGTCGGCGTTGCCCGCGATGGGTGAACCGGCTGCGTTCGAACGGCGTCCCGTCGATCTTGCCGATGCCGAGCCGTTCGTGCTCGCGGAAGCCGAGCGCGGCGCGCGGGCCGGCGCGATCGTCGGCAGCCTGAAGGCGTCGCTGGCACGCGCCGATCTGTCGGCTGGCGTTGCCGCGCAGATCACCCGCATGCTCGCCGGGCGCGTCGACCTGAAACAGCACGGAGCGCTCGGCGACACCTTCCGCGTTGCATACGAACCCGACGGCAACGCGATACTGCCTGGCGGCGTGCGCGTGACGGCGCTCGAGCTCCGCTTTCGCGGCCAGCAGGTCGCGGGCGTGTGGTTTGCGCCCCATGCCGGTTCGCCGGGCGCCTATTACGATCTCGACGGCGTGCCGCTCGCTGGCTCGCGGTTTGCGATGCCAGTCAGCGCAAAACGGATCAGTTCGCCATTCGGTGCGCGCGTGCATCCGGTGACCGGCACGCGTCACGTGCATTCCGGCGTCGATCTCGCGGCGCCGGCCGGGCGCGCGGTTCATGCGTCGGAGCGCGGCGTCGTGACGTTCATCGGCACCGAGCCGCGAGGCTACGGCAAGTACGTGGTGATCCGCCATGACGGCGGCTATGCGTCGTACTACGCGCACCTGTCGGCATTCGAGCCGACGCTGCGAACCGGCGCCCGGGTCGCGCGCGGCCAGCGTGTCGGCGCGGTCGGCAGCACGGGCACGGCCACCGGGCCGCATCTGCACTTCGAGGTCCGTCGGCATGACCGTCTCGTCGACCCGATTGCGTTGGTACAAGCGGGCAAGGCGGCGAAGCTGAAGGGTGAGCGGCGCATGGCGTTCAACCGTGTGGTGCTCGATGCGCGCACGCGCCTGGCGTCGGTTGAGTGGTCGCAGCCGGTTGCAATGTCGAAGCCCGCTGGATCGCGGGCCGGGTGACGATTGGCGAGGTGCCGGTCGCGACGAGCCACGTCGCGGCCGATCCAGGCAAACCGCTTACACAGCGGGTTCGACCGGTAACCAGATTTCAAGCACGCCGGCGCCCGTCACCGGATCGTAGTCCGCGCTGTAGCGCTCGAATTCGGGCGCGTCGGCCGCCTTGAACCCCGACGTCGGCAGCCAGCCGTTCCAGATGCTGTAGAACGTTTGGTGCAGCGTGGAAATATGCCCGCCGTGTTCGAAGACCGCATATCGCTGCGGTGCGAGTTCGACGCATCGAAAGGGCGCGGGCAGCCGGTCGCGGCTGGCGACTTCCACGCCCGCAATGTATTCGAAGCTGCCATCCGCATCGGGGTTGCAGCACACGCCGTAGGTCACGTTGTCGACCTGGCCGGGAATGGTACCGATGTATGGGATGAACGCTTGCCACAGCGCCGGAATGCCTTCGTTGGTTTCGAAGGTGTAACGGTCGCTCATGCCGGCGATCAGCCGCTTGCCGGCGGTTTCGAAGCGTGACGGTACAACGTCGATGATCTTCAGTTCTTTCATGCGAAGCGGCTCCACAAGAGACAATCCGTCGAGAGTGCGCCGTGCCCGCACGTCCTCGGGCGTGATGCCGAAGAGATCGCGGAAGGCGCGCGTGAACGCCTCATGGGAGCCATAGCCGGCATCGAGCGCCACCTGCAGGATGTCCGGCGCGCCTTCCGCCAACGTGCGTGCCGCACGCGTCAGCCGCCTCGACCGGACATAGCGCATCACCGGCCAGCCGGTATTCATCGAGAACAGGCGCGAGAAGCCGAAGCGCGTCATGTCGCAATTGGCGGAAATCCTGTCGAGCGTCAGTTCCCTGTCCAGTTTGGTTTCGATAAACCAGAGTGCTTGTCCAATCGGATTCATGGCGTGCCATTGAGGGTGTCGAGCGGACTATATGGTATCGGCGGCGGGGGCATTTGATCGTTCTTGCAGGGCTGGCGAATGCAAGCAATCATCGCTGCCGAAAACGGGACGGATGGCGCGACGGGTGACATTGTCGCCGCACTGCGCTACGCTCCCAACTCCGATACCCCGAGTCGCAATAGCATGTCGTTCATCAGCACCGGCGTCGAGTATGGCCTGCATTGCCTGCTCTATCTCGCCGACACTTCCACGGGCGTGCGCGACGCGAGCGTGCGCGACCTGGCCGAGATGCAGGGCGTCTCCGTCGATTACGCGGCCAAGCTTTTCACGCGTCTCGCGAAGGCCGGGATCGTCGTGTCCAGCGAAGGCATTCGCGGCGGCTTCGCGTTGGCGAGGCCCGCGCGGGACATCTCCGTGCAGGACGTCGTCGAAGCGATCGACGGCGACAAGCGGCTGTTCGACTGCCGTGAAGTGCGCGGCCAGTGCGCGGTGTTCGAAGGCGAGCCGCCCGCGTGGGCCACGCGCGGCACCTGTTCGATTCACGCGGTGATGCAGGCGGCGGAACGGGCGATGCGGGAGGAACTCAGGAAGCAGTCGCTCGCCGATCTCGCCGGGCAGGCCTGGTCGAAAGCGCCTGCGGGCTACGGCCCCAAGGTGGTCGGCTGGTTCGCCGATCGCGCGGCCAGCCGCGGCGGCGAGCGCTGATTCGCGCCGCGCCGCGGCGGCGTCGCACGACGACACGCGGGATGCCGCCACTGCCCCCCGCGCATCGTGCGGGCAAACGCGTTGCTCAGGCCACGACGATCCGCAGCGGATCCGCGGCCGCCAGCGCTTCCGCGCGATCCGCGCGCGGCGGATAGATCCATTCGGAATTGATCTGGTGCTTGAGCTTCTTCGCCTCCGCACCCGTCAGCTTCACTTCACGATCCCAACCTTCCGTATAGACCGCACCCCACGGGCCGAGATCCAGGCACGTCACGTACTTCGGCTGGCTGTACGGGATCTGTTCCAGCCCCAGCAGATCGGCTGCCACGTTGTGCCCTGCCGAACGGCCCAGGTTCATCGCGTGCTGGCATGACATCATCGTGTGGTTGCCTTCGTCGTCGGTGGCCGCATACGCGACGTCGCCCGTCGCGTAGACACCCGGCACGCCTTCGACCGCCAGGTTGCGATCGACGTGCAGGCGCCCCGTTGCGTCGCGGCGGCCCGGAATCTGTTCCGTCAGCGTGCTGGCCCGCAGGCCGGCCGTCCAGATCACCGTGCTCGACTCGATCCGCTCGCCGTCCGCCGTCGTGATACCGGCCGCGTCGACCGATGCGACACCGGACCCGAGCTTCCACGTCACGCCGAGCGTGCGCAGCGCCTCCTCGATGACGGGGCGCGGGCCCTTGCCCAGGTCGGGGCCGATTGCGTCGTTGCGCTCGACGATCACGACCCGCACGTTTGCGTGTTCGCCCAGCGCGGCGCGCAGGCGGGCCGGCATTTCCGCTGCCGTCTCGATGCCGGTGAAGCCGCCGCCTGCCACCACGACCGTATCGCGGGCCGTGGAGGCCGGCTGCAACGCCAGATCGCGAATGTGCGCTTCGAGTTCGACGGCTTCGTCGGTTTGATCGACGCTGAACGTATGCTCGGCCAGACCGGGAATCGCGGGGCGGAACAGGCGGCTGCCGGTCGCCAGCACGAGGCGGTCGTAGTCGAGCGTCGTCGCTTCACCGTCCGTGCGCAGCACGTCGGCGGCCCGGCGCGCCACGTCGATGCGCTCGACCGTGCCCTGCACGAACGTCACGCCCACCGCGTCGAAGATCTCGCCGAGCGGCGCCCGGAAGTTTGCCGGGCCTTCTTCGTAGAGGCGAGGACGGACGTGCAGATGGGCATCCGGCGCCACCACGGTGATTTCCACGTCGGTTCGACCGTGCGCGTCCAGCACGCGCGCCGCGCTCAGCGCGCTCCACATGCCGGCGAAGCCGGCCCCGATAACAAGAATTCGCTTTGCCACTGATTGACTCCGGTTGATTGATGCATGGGGTCGGTAGAACACCGACGTTGCCTGCCGCATCGATGCGCTCCATAACTACGATTCTATGAGTCGTAGTTATGGAGCGCAAGTCCTGTGTGCGGAATGGCGCGTGGATCAATCAGGGAGCGACCCGACGAAAGGCGGTGTCGGGAACGGGAAATCGCTTCGATGCAAAGGCGATCGATGCGTGGTCGCATCAGTACCGCGACCTTGCGCGATCGATCCGGACAGGCCGATTGGTCAGGGAGGCGGGACGTATTCGCAGCGTCAGATCTGGTGTGCCGAAGCAAATCGCCACGCCGGGCGGCGTGGCGATCAGGGTCAGGATTGCGCGGCTTAGCCGAGCGGCCAGTTCAGGATGGCGATACCGTCGTTGTAGTCACCGTCCGTCCCGTCTTCCGATCCGACCAGGCCGAAGTAGGTCTTCTTGAAGAGGTCGACCTGACGTGAGCCGATCTTCGACGGCTTGCCGTTCGCCGTCACGACCACGCGCACCTTCCCCTTGCCGGAGTTCACGATTTGCGTGTTCAGGTTCGTGTCCTGCGTGCCGGTGCCCTGGAACGTCGCGGCCGGTTTTGCGTTGTCGTCGACGAAGACCTCGATCGTCTGCTGCGCCGACGAATTGACCAGCGCGGTCACGCCGAACGCGATGTTCGGCGGCAGGTTGAACACGCCGTCGCGTTCGCCGCCGCCGGTCGTCGTGGTATCCGGCTGCGTGGGCTGCGGCGTCGCTTTCGAGAAGTAATTGACCACCGCACCGACGCCGAACTTCGCCGCGGCCCCGGGCAGTACGCCGGGCGCGCCGGCCCACGTCACCGTGCAGGCGACCACCTGCCCGGCCGCATCGGTCTTCACCTTGTTTTGCCAGCTGCCGACGTCGAAGCTGTACGGGATGGTCGCGATGTCGACGAACACATCGTATTGCGGCAGCTTTTCCACGAGCTGTGCGGTCATGAACTGGCGCATCCGGTCGAGCACTGCCTGGTCGCCGTTCGCCTGTACGGCGGTTGCATCGTTGCCGGCGAGTTGCAGCAGTGCGTACAGATCGTCATGGGTAAACGGTTGTGACATGTCGTCCTCGTCTCGATGAAATGGTTCGCGTCGCGCGGCCGGCGAATGGGTTTCGCCGTTGTCGCGCACGGAGTACAGCGTGGGACTGCAAGTGACTGCTCGAACGAATCGATTCGCAAGGTGGGGTGGGCCCCGTCGCCATTGCGGGATCGACGGCGGCGCACCCGCCCGGCCGCGCCGCGCAATCGTGCTCGGCCCAGCGGCCAGGTCAGGTCAGCCGATCGGCCACTGGAGCACGACGATGCCGTCGTTGTAGTCGCTGTCGTGGCCGTCTTCCGACACGACGATCCCGAAGTTGACCGTGTACGGCGAGCCGTCCGATTTCTTGCCGTTGATCGGCGCGAGGCGCGCATCGGTGGCCGACGGCTTGCCGTTCACCGACACTTCGAAGCGGATCTTGCCGTTGCCGGAATTCAGCGTCGCTTCACGCGTGCCGTCGCGCGTCGTCAGCTTGTGATACGCGGCGGGTTCCTTGCTGTCGCCGATAAACAGCTTGATGTGTTGCTGCTCGGCGGCATTCGCGAAGAAAATCGCGCGGAAATCGGTATTCGGCGGAATCGAAAACTCGCCGGCGCGATTGGAAGACGTTTGAGAATCGGCCATGCTTTCCTCCTGAGGAATGATGGGTAAGGCTTCGAGCCATGTCGCGCAAACGTTTGCCGTTTGAAATGCGACGATCCGAGCATGCCGAAAAATAAATAAAAAAATATTCGATTGAGAATGGTTATTGTTCAGTAAATCGCAAATGGAGGTTAATCGATTTAATGAAATGTGTTCAATCGATGCCATTTGGATATATTCGGGAAACTATATCGGCACGCGTATCGATCTTTTGAACGATGCGCGCTTGCGCAGGCGGGGCGGATGGGGCGGCAGCGGGCAATCGGGCTTCGGCGCGGACGCTCGGCGTTCGCATATGGCAGCGTTGGTTTCAACATCAGCATCTCGGTGGTGGCCGCGCCCACCGGCCACCACCGAACATCCACGCCGAAACCCGATGGCAACGGGAAGAGGGTGCGGCAACCGGCGAAGTGCATTGACCAACTCACTCCGAACGTGAACAGGCGCTCCACCGGCGCCGCACCCGTGAAGCATATCGACGGGGCGGGTCGAGGCCTATCGGACGAGACTGATTTTGCAGACCGCGCAGGCGGGCGATCGGCGAATTTCGCGTTGACAGCGCCCGTCACTCTGTGATTTGATTTCGGCCATGCAAGCCGCCCAGCTCCTCTTTTCGCTACGACTACTAGCCCGTTTCTCCGGGCTGGGTCTGCGGCTGCGCGCTTTCCATCTGCTTCTTTCCTGAAGCGCCAGATTTCCCCCGCATCATCGACCTGGCCCCGGTTGTCGACCGGCGCCTGAGTTCGTCCTTCCTCCGAATCGCTCCGCTCCGTCCCGGTCGCTCAACCGCCAAGGCTGTCGTTCGCCGTACCGCATAGCCGTTGTGCCGTTTTCTACCGTTTTTACCGCTGCGCGCGCAGCCGGCCGCCACGATCGATGGCCGCCGCGCCGCGGTTTCCCGACCAACCGACCGAGGACCGACCATCATGATGCTGAAGAACCCCGCGACGAAGTACCGACCGTTCACGCCCGTCAACCTGCCGAACCGCATGTGGCCGACGCGCACGATCACGCAAGCGCCGATCTGGATGAGCACCGACCTGCGCGACGGCAACCAGTCGCTGTTCGAGCCGATGGACGCCGCGCGCAAGATGCGGATGTTCAAGATGCTGGTCGCGATCGGCTTCAAGGAGATCGAGGTCGCGTTCCCGTCGGCGTCCGAGACCGACTTCAACTTCGTGCGCGAGCTGATCGAAGGCGGCCACGTTCCCGACGACGTGACGATCGAGGTGCTCACGCAGGCGCGCGACGACCTGATCGAGCGCACCTTCGACTCGCTGCGCGGCGCGAAGCGCGCGATCGTGCACCTGTACAACGCGACCGCGCCGGAATTCCGCAAGATCGTGTTCGGCCTCGACCGCGACGGCGTGAAGGCGCTCGCGGTGAACGCCGCGCGCACGATCAAGCGCTGCGCCGACGCCGCGACCGACACGCATTTCACGCTGCAATACAGCCCGGAAACCTTCACGGCGACCGAGCTCGATTTCGCGAAGGAAGTCTGCGACGCCGTGTTCGACGTCTGGCAGCCGACGCCGGAGCACAAGGCGATCGTGAACCTGCCGGCCACCGTCGAAGTCGGCACGCCGAACTTCTACGCGGACCAGATCGAATGGATGCACCGCAACCTCGCGCGCCGCGATGCGCTGATCGTGTCCGTGCATCCGCACAACGACCGCGGCACCGCGGTCGCGGCGGCCGAGCTCGCGGTGATGGCCGGCGCGGACCGGATCGAGGGCTGCCTGTTCGGCAACGGCGAACGCACCGGTAACGTCGATCTCGTCACGCTCGCGCTGAACCTGTATTCGCAGGGCGTCGATCCGGGCCTCGATTTCTCGCAGATCAACGAAGTCGCGCGCACTGCCGAGGAATGCACGCAGTTGCCGATCCATCCGCGCCATCCGTATGTCGGCGATCTGGTGTTTACCGCGTTCTCCGGCTCGCACCAGGACGCGATCAAGAAGGGCTTCGCGGTACAGCGTCCCGATGCCGTGTGGGAAATGCCGTACCTGCCGATCGATCCGAGCGATGTCGGCCGCACGTACGACTCGATCATTCGCGTGAACAGCCAGTCGGGCAAGGGCGGTATCGCGTACCTGCTCGAGCAGAGCTATGGCGTCGCGCTGCCGCGCCGCCTGCAGGTCGACTTCAGCGCGGCCGTGCAGCGCCTGACCGACGACAGCGGGCTCGAGGTGACGAGCGCACAGATCTGGTCGCTGTTCCAGCAGGAATACGTGGAAGGCGATGCGCCGCTGCGTTATGTCGGCCATGAGCTGACCGAGCGCGACGGCCGCGAGACGATCGTGCTGACCGCCGACGTGCACGGCGAGCGCCGCGTGCTGCGCGGTGAAGGCAATGGCCCGCTCGATGCGTTGATGCATGCGTTGCGTACGCCGCTGCGCATTCAGCACTACGAGGAGCGTGCGTTGTCGCAGGGCGCCGACGCAAAGGCGATCGCGATCGCGGAACTGTCCGGTACGGGCGTGCGCGGCAGTGCGTTCGGCGTCGGCATCGACGCGAACCTGACGACCGCGTCGATCCGCGCGGTGATCAGCGGCATCAACCGTGCGTATGCGCGCGCGGACGAAGCGGTGCAGGCGACGTTTTTTGGCGCGCAGCCCGCGGTGAAGGCTGTCGCGTAAGCGAGGGGTTGGCGGCCGCGCCGGCGGTGTCCGGCGCGGTCGCGTCGTGGTCCGTGCGGTTGCCTCCGTGCGGCCCGTTGAGCGCGGCGCGCAGTTCCGCCTTCATGAAATCCACCCACGCGCGCGTCTTCGCGTCGAGATGCTGGCGCGACGGATACACCAGAAACACACCCACATCCTCGGCCCGGTAACCGGGCAGCACGCGCACCAGCGCGCCTGAACGCAGCCCGTCGTCCGCGACGAACTCCGGCAGCAGGCCGATTCCTGCCCCTTCCCGTACCGCGATTTCAAGCGATGCCGCGACGTCGGCCGTCATCGCCGGCTCGAATGCGATCGTTTCCGAATCCGCACCGCGCGTCAGCGTCCATTCGCGCACCGGGTACGCGGGCGCGACCAGTTGCAGGCAGCGATGCCGCGCGAGCGCGCGCGGCGTGTCCGGCATACCGTGTTGCGCGACATACGCGGGCGACGCGCACAGCACGCTGCCGATCCGCCCGACGTCGATCGCGACCTGATCGGAACTCGGCAGGCTCGGCATCGCGATCACCGCGACGTCGTAGCTGTCGCGGATCAGGTCGGGCACCTGCGGCGCGAGCGTCAGGTCGACGCTGACGTCCGGATAGCGCGCCTGGAAGCGCGCGACGAGCGGAATCACGAAACGGTTCGCGATGCTGGCGCTGCAGTGCGCGCGCAGCCGGCCGTGCGGATGCAGCCGTGCGCCGCGCGCTTCGCGTTCGCTCGCGTCGACGGCACGCGTGATGTCGCGTGCACGCGCCAGATAGCGCTCGCCGGCTTCGGTCAGGCACATCGAGCGCGTCGTGCGGTTCAGCAGCCGGATGCCGAGATGCGCTTCGAGCGACGCGATCGTGCGGCTGACATACGCGGTCGTGAGATTGAGCCGCTTGCCGGTTTCGGTGAAGGTCCCTGCGTCGGCGAGCGTGACGAAAACCTGCATGCTTTGAATCAGATCCATCGGCGGGGCGGGCGCGTGGCGCCGGTGTCGTGCGATGCCGCTACTGTAGCGAGCGGCCTGCCGCGCCGCGCGCGCACGTCAGCGCGCGATCGTCGCGAAACGGACAGGGCGGTTCAGCGTCGCGAGAAGTATTCGCTCGGCGGCACGCCGAGTGCCTTGCGGAACATCGCTGCGAACGCGCTGGGACTGTCGTAGCCGTGCTCGAGCGCGAGTTCGAGGATCGGCGTGCCGGCGGCCAGACGCGGCAGGCTCAGCAGCAGGCGTGCATGGCGGCACCACGCACCGTGCGTCATGCCTGTTTCACGCTTGAAGGTGCGCGCGAGGGTGCGCTCGTTCATGTGCGCGTCGCGCGCCCACGACTGCAGTGTGACGACCGACGACGGTTCGTTGATGAGCCGCGTGCACAGCGCGGCGAGCGCCGGATGGTGCGGCATCGGCACATGCAGCGACAGCAGCGGCGCGATCTCGATTTCGTCGAGGATCAGCGCGAGCACGCGGCCCGCGCGATGCGCGAGGTCGTAATCGGCGGGCAGTTCGCACGCGGTCACGATCAGCTCGCGCAGCAACGTGCCGACCTCGATCACGCGGCATTCGCGCGGCAGGCTCGGCCGTACTTCGTGCGCGACGAACACCGTGCGCATCTGCACGTCGCCGGCCATCCGGATCTCGTGCTGCGTGCCGCCCGGCACCCAGACCGCGCGGCCCGTCGGCACGACCCAGCTGCCGGCATCCGCATGCACGAGCATCACGCCGGAAATCGCGTGGATCAGCTGGCCATGCCGGTGCGAATGCGGCGGATACGCGATGCCGGCCGCCGCGTCGGACGCGACGACGGCGATCTGCTTGTGCTTGTCCTTATGTTCGAGCGCGCTGAAAAATTGATCCATGTGTCATTTTCTCGACGACGAATGCGCTTTGCGCGCGAGATCGACCGAATGGGTCGAAATTACCATAGGCCCATCGTTTGTTCGACTGCCATTGCACGATGCGAGCCTCGTCTTCTCCTCCGGTTTCCTTCCGTTTGTCTGTTGCCGCCGCGCTGCTGAGCGCCGCGACGCTTGCCGCCTGCTCGGCCGGCATGCCGTACCGTCCGCCTGAGACCGATGCGGCACGCACGGCACCGTTCGACGCGGCGGCCGATGCGCCCGTCGCGTCCGGCGGCGCGTTGCCCGACCGCTGGTGGCAGTTGTTCGACGATCCGGCGCTCGACGCACTCGTGCGCGAAGCGCTCGC
>NZ_CAJNKE010000101.1 GCF_905232215.1 Burkholderia sp. LMG 13014 | reverse complement strand
CAGCCGCCAGGCTCGGCGCGATCGGCAAGTACAACCGCGCACCGATCGTGCGGCCGTCGCGCGTCGGCACGACGCATTCCTCGACCGAATGCATCGGCGCCGATGCGACGTCGAGGATCGGCGCGCTCTTCTCGTACGCGGCGCGCGCCTGCTGCGGCGTCTGGTGATGGTAGGACGGACGTTTCGCGCGCTCGATCATGTCGAGCACCTGGGCGATCTTCGGATTCAGCGGCATCGGTTGGGAACGGCGCCTGCGCGACGCCGTGAACGGACAAGCGTGCATGATGCCATGCGCGCGGCGTGCGAGCGTGGCGCGCCTTGCACGTCGACATTCCGGCCCTCCTTCGGCCTGCCGTGAAACGCGTTCGACGTATGCATGCGCGCCGCAAAACAAAACGGCCCTGCCGTTGAAGAGGCAGGGCCGTCAGTCCGGGCGCTTACGCGTCGCTCGGGCCGGGCTGGGCGTCCGGTGCCGTGCGTGAGCGTTGCCGCTTGATGTCGCGACCCACCGCGAGCCGCCGCATGTACTTGAACGTACCGAGCGCCTTCGCGACGAAATTGCCGTCGCTGTCGCGCACTTCGCCTTCGCAGTAGGCCATCGTCGTCGAGCGATGCATCACGCGGCCGTAAGCGCGCAACTCACCGCGCCCCGGCTGCATGAAGTTCACCTTCATCTCGACCGTCACGACGCCGACGCCGTCGTCGGTCAGGCTGCGTGCGGCCATCGCGAGCGCGATGTCCGCGAGCGTCATCGTCACGCCGCCGTGTGCGATGCTCCACGTGTTCATGTGCCGCTCTTCGAGCGGCAGCACGAGCTCGCTCGCACCGTCCTTCGCGGACACGAGCTGCACGCCGAGCAGGTCGACGAACGGGCTTTCGATCGACGGGCCGTCCGTCGGCGTTGCCGCGTCGCTCATTGCGCGCTGTCGACGATGTAGTCGACGCACTCGCGCGATTCAGCCACCGCAACGACGAATTTCTTCACTTCCTGGTGAACCGGGTGCACCTGGTAGGCGTCGAGCGCAGCCTTGTCCGCGAAATCGGACACGAGCACGATGTCGGCAGTGGCGTCGAGGCCGGGCGTTGCCAAGCCGACGTCGATCTGCAGCGTGCCCGGCACGAGGTCGCGGCAGCCTTCGAGCTTTTCCTTCAGCTTCAGCGCGTTCTGTGCGCGCGTCGCGCCTTCGGCCGATTCTTTCAACTTCCACATGACAATATGTCTGATCACTTCGTTTGCTCCAGTTCGTTCTGGTTCGGCGACTTGCCTGTCACCCTTGCCAATCGGGCATCTTACGCCCTTTCGCCGTTTGCTCGCGTTCGCTGGAAAATGCGTCCGGCCGAGAAAGATGCGGGTAATCAAACGGGTATCGGTTCGATCACCCGAAGACGCTACGCGCTTTTTCGCCGTGCCACTTGACGACGTCAAGATCCGACAAGCAAAGGCAGACGACAAGCCTACCAAACTTGCCGACCTCAATGGACTGGATCTGTTTGGTGAATCCGCCCGGCTCCAAGCTCTGGCGATACAAGTACAGAATGACCGGGAAGGAGCATCTCTTTGCTATCGGCGAATGCCGCAGCATCAGCCTTCAAGACGCGCGTGCTGTATGCGACGGTTCCCGCGAGTTCGTCAAGAAGGGGCTGCATCCATCCCATGAGCGCTATGCGCTCTATTACCGCTCACGACGTGCTTGCCCTGATGCGTCGGGTCGAAGAGCGTGGCTCGCCTTCCGTAGCGATCAAACTGCGACAGTACGTGTCCAACGTATTCCAGTATGCGGTGATCACGCTTCGGGCAGACGCAGACCCCGCGTCGGTTCTGCGGGGACCGGTCTTGAAGCCACCGACAGAGAATGCTCGGCCGTTGAGCCGCGAAGAACTGAAGAGGCTCTTTCGACAGCTTCCGACCTACAAGAGCAGACGAACTGCGATTGCGATTCAATTGCTGATGATGCTGTTTCCGAGAACAATCGAAACTTGCCGGTCACGATGGGAAGAAATTGACCTGGGGACTGCGGAATGGAAGGCGCCCCGGAAAAGATCCAATCAAGGCGCCTGCATATCGTTCCGCTTCCCAAGCAAGCGCTGTGACTGCTGCGCGAACTGCAGGAGATATATGGAAATTGCGAGTACATGCTGCCGATTCTCCATAGCAATCGAACACGTCCACACATGAGTCGTGCAACGATCAATCGGGCAATCGACTACATGGGTCCGGACAACCCCGAACCGATAACTGGTCATGACTTTCGAGCAACTACGTCGACCAACCTCCATGAAATGGGGTGGAAGGACGATGTGGTTGAAATGCAGTTGTCGCACAAAAACAAGGATAGGACTCGCTCGACGTACAACCATGCCAAATATTTGCCGGAGCGTCGGGAGATGATGCAAGCGTGGGCGAACTGGCTCGATGACGTCGAAGAAGAGGCATACCAAGGCGTGAATACCGCAAGCGCCGCCATAAATGATCAATGATGCAGCAGCCCCCGAGCCTTATCTAACAAGAAACCAACTCGAAAGCTCTGCCGCAACCGATGCCAATATGTCCGGCCGCATCTCCCCGCCCCGTCTCTGCTTCATCTAGAATCAGCAAACCCGTGTGCCTGATACCAATTCGTGTAAGAAGCCGTGTGATGTTGCCGAGAAGCGGCTAAATGATCCGTGGTACAAATACAGATCCGGAGCTTTTAATTGATTACTACTCACTGCCGCACGTTCAGATCGGCCGATGTTAGCAAGTATGCTTGGGGGAGACTTGCCCACTTCCAAAATGTTGAGGCCGTTACGCGCGAGATCATGGAGCTCCATCGTTTACCGGAACGGCACCGCACCAATGCCAGAAGGCAGGCGACACAGCTTCGTCAATGTCTCATGCAAGCGCGGGAATACTATGATGCTGCCCGAGCAGTTAGCCTCGCGACCCGCCCAGTGCTTTTGTACTATTCCACAATGTCGCTCGCTCTGGCCGAAGTCTTGATGAAGCAAAGTGCCGACAGCCGTCTAGAAAAACTGCGAGAGTTTCACGGATGCCACGGACTTCAGTTATCAATGGCTAACGCAGTTTTGCCGGGTGACGATCTGGAAATCGCAACCGCTGCGTTGCGGGCGAAGCCGCAGACCGCGCCGGACGGATCTGCACGCGGTACTTTCGAAGTTTGGCGACGCTCAAGCCGGGAACTACCAATCGTTGGTCGATACACTCAGACTCATGCCACCCCTGGTATGACGACGTCAGGAATTCGGGTATTGATGTCTGGGACCGACGTTGAGCCAGATGTGTATCCAATCAACGGGCTAAGCCTACTAGACGTTCTGCAGGGGTTGCCTCAGATGGTAGAGATTCTCGCCACCTACGGAATTAGACCGAAGCTTGTTCGTTCGACCTGCAGTGCGAGATTTGGTGCCGAAAATCAAGATCCGACTCTCAGCATTGTTGTGCACCCTTCAATACCGGAGACGATGAACAACTTCATGGATCTGATTCACTTCGCGCCTCGGGGGCTGCATCGCATCGACATAGTGGAGTATCCCAACGGGATTCACCTGCAAATTCCACTGACGAATGACGTTCCCGGGCAATTGCCATGGAGCATCTGCACCGATGTCGCCAATACATGGTTCAGTTCTCGGCACGAGTTTTTGAATGAATTTGGATTGATCTACGTTGCACTACACGTTGCGGGTAACTTTGCTCGATATTACCCGGACAAGTGGTTGTGTCACATCGAAGCGAGTTCACCACTAGCACTGACAATCGACCGACTGACGGACGTGGCGTTCGACCGAGTACCGCTTCTGGTTGCGGGAGAGCTGGCTCGTAGCTGTTTCGTGGCAGAGGATTGATTTCCGGCATTGAAGCTCTGACAAATCCTGTCTTTCTGGCCAAATTTCCGACTAGCTCAGCATGGCGCCAGTCGCAAACCACAGGGTTGACCAGCAGCAGCCGGTCGCAATCTCCAGCTACTAGAGAAAGTTGCGCTGCGCCCCCCCCGCATCGGGGCCGCTGGTAAACTCAGGACATCGCGGCCTTTCATTGTGCCTTGCATACATCAAAATCACCGAGAATCACTTTAAGCAATGGACGAGACCTTCAGCACTAGCATCGATATACGGCGAGATTTCTCCCTATCCAAACTAAAATTCGCACGACGCTTTATCAGCGGACTAGGTCAATTCACAGGCGAACTGCGCAATGATCCATCATCTGATTATCAGCGATACAGCTCGATAATCTATAAACTCCGCTCACGCTTCGATGCATATAAAGTGTTACTAGAAACAGTTAAAGGCGACCCAGCAGATCCGCTTTCACAGAAATTAGTTTCATCGATGCTCGCGCTTGCCAAGGAGCTTGAAACCGCCATTCTGACGCATTCATCGATTAACGATCATAAAATAAAGAACGAAATCATTAGCGAGGAAGACGATCTATTTCCAAGCTCACTAAACACAAAAAACCTAATCACGCTTGACGCACAAAAAGAGGCCAGTCGGTTTTATAGCGTCCAAAGGAAAAAGACAGAAGCGTACTCCGCGGCCCTTAACACCGTGCAACACACAATTTCATGGATCGAAACGTTAAGAGAGAATTCGACACCAGAAAACAAGATAACCCGAGAAATATCCTTCCCCCCTGAATTACAACAAGCCGGAATTGGGATACTCTCCTACTTCTCGAGAGTCTTACAGGCCAACTACCCGGATCTCGACATTGGAGTCACAATTCAACAAATTGGAGATTCCGTAACCATGGTAATCACCCACCCCGACGGAACTCGAGAGGAAATAACGAGAACGCTACACGAATACGGACTTGTCGTGACTGGAAAGATGCGAGCAGAAGATCTTGTACACGATCCGATTCAAGCAATGGCGTTAAAGCAGAAGCTTGAACTAACCGAACTTGAACTTCGGCAGACGCGCGAAATATTGACACTGCAGCGAACGTATAGCGAGGAACGCATTAAATCTCTTGAATCTGATGTTTCACGTCTCTACGGCATGCTCGAGCAGAAACTCGGCAGTGACGCGGGAGTGCAGGAGCAACTAATAAAGCTTGCCGGCGAACAAGGCGAACGAAGTACAGATCTTATTTCTGCAGTACTAGAACTTTCGAAAGCTCTGCAGTCTCGAGATGGAACTCAGGCGCAGCTGATGTTAGAAGATATAGCGATCGCCAAACCAGATTTATTCACGAGACTAACCGACTTCTTTTATAGCAGCGCCGTATCCGGTGTAATTGGAAATACTGCCTTTTCTTGGCTCATCGCACTATGGCCTACTCTACCAAAATGAACGTCGCGGGCCCGCAGCGCAATGGTTGTGGCTTGTCTGTTACGACTAAAGTCACTTTGGCTTTTTGACCATCCTCGTAGCTGGAAATAGCTGCAGCATTGCGCGCGCCGCTTCGACATTATTCGT
The DNA here is from genome assembly GCF_905232215.1 of Burkholderia sp. LMG 13014. Taxonomy (GTDB): domain Bacteria; phylum Pseudomonadota; class Gammaproteobacteria; order Burkholderiales; family Burkholderiaceae; genus Burkholderia. The sequence goes on along the minus strand of NZ_CAJNKE010000101.1, from coordinate 9,736 downwards.
GTGCAACCATTCGTCGTAGTCGGCCGGCCGCAATATGACCACCGACCTTTTCTCGTCGCCGGGCTTATGCATACGCCCCATCACGGCATGGCCGTCCACATTGACTGTCATCATGGTCATGCCGACCAGCGAGCGGCCGTCCTCTCCTTCGCAGCGCCGTCAGATTCCGGCGACGCAATACGATTGCCAATCTGTTAGTCCGATTCGTTGCCAGAAATTCCGGCCCGTCTCGTAACAAGGCTCGTATATCCATCGGGCCGGGATCAAGTAGCGCTGACCAGCTCTCCACGCCTTGCCATACCGCCGGGAGTCCCATACGCGACAGGAAGTCCTGTCGGCGCAGATCAACGAAGGCAAAGCACCTATTCGAGCAGTCTGCGACGAGTGGCTGGAGAAGAAGCGAAAGACGTGGACTGAGCGACACTTTGGCGAGATTCTGCGCATGCTCGAGACCGATGCGTACCCGTAAATCGGGAACCGCCCCGTGCGCGCAGTCGCCGCCCACAACGTGCTTGCTTTGATGCGCCTGGGCAAAGAGCTTAGCTCCCCTTCCGTAGCTAATTTGGTGATCAACGCCCACCTACCCAACACTACAACCGTCAACGATCCAGACCATCACATCGAGCGACCGAATCTGCACCGGAAGCATCACCGTCATATAGAATGGTGCGCTTTGCCCGTACTCCTATGTGGTTCAAGAACCTTCAGCTTCATCGTCTTCCGGCACCTTGGGCCGTTACCCCCGATCAGATGGAAAAATGGCTGGCGCCCCACGCGTTTCAGCCGGGCAACAGCGTCGAGATGCAGAGTCACGGATGGGCGTCGCCGTGTGACGACGGTGCGCTTGTGTATTCGATCAACCGGCAGATGTTGCTGACGTTTCGTGCCGAAAAGAAGCTGCTCCCGGCGTCGGTCGTCAATCAGGTGACCAAGGACCGCGCGCTTGAAGTCGAGGAGCAGCAGGGCTTCAAGGTCGGGCGAAAACAGATGCGCGAACTCAAGGAGCAGGTTACCGACGAACTGCTCCCGCGCGCGTTCACCATTCGCCGCGATACCCGCGTGTGGATCGATACGGCGAACGGCTGGCTCGTCATCGATGCGGCTTCACAGGCACTTGCCGACGACGTTCGCGGCCTGCTCGTCAAATCGATCGATCAGTTGCCGCTCGCCAGCGTTCAAGTGGCGCGTTCGCCGGTCGCCGCGATGACGGATTGGCTGCTGTCCGGTGAAGCGCCGGGCGGATTCACCGTGGACCAGGACGCCGAGTTGCGCTCGAGCGGCGAAGGCGGCGCCACGGTGCGATACGTCGGCCACGCGCTGGAAGCGACCGACATGCGCCGGCACATCGAGGCCGGCAAACAATGCATGCGCCTTGCGATGACCTGGGACAACCGGATCTCCTTCGTGCTGACGCCGTCGCTGACGATCAAGCGTGTGACGCCGCTCGACGTGATCAAGGAAGCGGCGGATCCAACCGCGCAGAACGACGCTGAACGCTTCGACTCGGATGTCACGCTGATGACCGGTGAATTGGCGCGGATGTTGACCAGTCTCATCGATATCCTGGGCGGCGAGCAGCGCGACTCGGCTCATCAGGCGGCGGCAGCCTGAACGCCGCCGGCGGCCAAGAAACCTCGCTCCCGCGCGACGGCGAGGTTTCGAGCCGGCGTGACAGTTCAACGAGGACTGTCGTCGCCGTGCCGGAAGGTCGCGACCGGGCGCTCGCGCACGATGCCCGATTTTTCTCCGTGTCGCCCGCCGACGCGAGGATCCCGCCCGCAACCGCCGGCAGCAAGCCTACCCAACCTGCCGGCTTCAATGGCCGGTATCCCGAGATTCACGCATCCGGCGCCAGGAGCGCGGCTTCCGTCAGCGCACCGGCGCCGCGACTCACTTGATCAGGCGCAGCACATCGCGAAAACGCGGATGACGGCTGGAGCCCAGCCATTCGAACCCGATCATCTCGACCGTCGCGATTTGCGCTCCCGCCGCCCCGAGCCGAGCGATCCCCGCGTCCCGGTCGATCGTCTTGCGCGATCCCACGGCGTCGCTGACCACGGTGACTTTGCGCCCGCTGCGCAACAGCCCGAACGCCGTTTGCAACACGCACACGTGCGCCTCGCAACCGGCAACGATGACGCTATTGCGCCCGGCCGGCAATGCCTCGACCAGGCCCTCCGCACACGCGTCGAAATGGTCCTTGACGACGGTGTTCGCGCACAGCTCCTGGATGTCCGGTACGTTCCGGCCCAGCTGGACGGGGCTCTGCTCGGTACCCATCACCGGCACCCCGACTATCTGCGCAATACGGGCAAGTCGGACAGCCTGCGTGACGACGGATACCCCTTCGTGGATCACCGGCATCAGCCGCGTCTGAAAATCAACCAATACGACCACTGAATCGTCGGGTACGTGCAGCACGGCGCATTCTCCGGAGTGAAGGTGACGTCACCCGCCATCGACCATCGATGAAGAGTCGCTTTGTCGCAAAATCGTCAGTCCCGCAAATGACGGATATCGAATCGCATCAGTGACCGACTGCGTCAACTCGGTAAACGCTAGCGGGCCCCAAGCCTACCAAACTTGCCGACGCCGTTGGCACGATCGCATGGCGTCCGGTTTCGGGGTCCCCCGCCGGCCCGGCCAGATTCAACACGCAACGAAAACCCAGCTCGACATCCTTCTTGTCGGGCTGCTCGCCGCGACGATCGATCACGAGCCGCACTCGACTGTCCGTCCCGTTGCGCACGCTGCGCAATGTGCCCGCCTCGGGCCCGCGCGGATTCACTTTCGAGCTGTGACGGTAATAGTTCTTGTCGAACCAGTCGTACGTCCATTCTCGTCCGTAGCCGAACACGTCCGACATGCCGATGCCGTTATCGCCATAGGTGCCGACCGGACGGCTGACCTCCGGCATCGAACTCGTGCCCTGCCCCATGCGCACCAGGGTGTCGTCGAGGTCCGTGAGACCGTACTTGCCGTCGATGACCGGGACTGCCTTGCTCGGAATGACCCAGAGTTCCCCGCGCGAGCGCGCCGCGTACTCCCACTGCGCCTCGGTCGGCAAATCCACCGGCGCGTTCAGTTCCTTGCCCAGCCACGTGCAGAAATCGCGGGCCTGCTGCCACGTCACGTCACCGGCGGGAAAATCGGGGAATCGAAACTGGAAGTTGAAACCCGAGTCGGTCAGGATCGACGGCAAATGATTGGCGCGCGTATAGATGTCGTACTCCGCGTACGTGACGCGATGCTTGAGAATCGAATAGCCGTCGAGCGTCACGTCGTGTGCCGGCGCCGCGCCTTCGTTCGCCGAATACGGCAACTTCTCGGCGGACGTCTGCGGGCCGAAATCGCCCATCAGGAACGTACCGCCCTTGACGGGCACCCATTCCCTGGCCATGTCGAGACGGAAATCGGCGAGTTCCGCTTCGGTCGGCGCAGGCAACGACCTGAAGTAATCCTGAAGAATCCGGATGGTGTCGTCATGCACCTTGCCAAACGTCCACTGGACGACCACGCTGATGTGCTCCCACACCTCCTTCGGCGGCGACGGCGTCGTAATCTCCCGAATCAGCCGCTCCTTGTCCGGCGGCGCCTTCGTATCGATCGCAGCCATCGCGGCAGATGACGCCAGCAACGCACCGCCGATCAGCAACCCCTTCGATTTTCCTCGCGTCGACTTCCGCCAATCACTCATCAATCCCGACCTCACCGTTCATACACGCGTTCAGCTCTGCGTCGTCAGGCCGCCATGGTACCGCCGCCGGCCGTCGGCGTGGAATCGAGCCATGCGGCGCGCGTACCCACCTGCATCGCCTATTCATGTGTATCGCTGAACGCGCATCGGTAGCCCGGGGCCGGCTCGTCGCGCTGGCGGTGCTCGATCATGGCGACCTGCCCCATCCCGATGAAACCCGCGATCGTGTGCCGCGCAAGCTGCGCGTCGCCGCTTTCAGTGAGGTTCGGAGGGACGTACTGGCAAATGTCGCTCAGCTCGTTCGTGATTTGCACCGGCGACAGAACGCGTTCGATCGCGTCGGCTGCGTCCGGACGGAGTTCGTTCAGGTTGCTGCCGATCCGCTGTAGCGCATATCGGCTTTCGCGTCGAACATGGTCACGCCCATCCTCGGTTGCAGCAACGCCGGAGCGTTGGGCGTCTCGGGTGCCCCTTGATTTGCTGGACGTCATTGCGCCCGTGCTCGAATGCAAGGCAGCCTTCGGCCAGCAGGCTGCCGCCGCGCGATGCTTCCGCACCGCATTTGAGGTTAAGGCGGAAGAAGCCGAACTCCGATTCGGGCGTGCAGTTCGACGTCAACCCGCCGTCCTTGTGCTCGATCGGCACCGGAATCCACAGCTTCATGCCCGGCTTGGTCGGCGGATAGAACGCCACCTCCACTTTCCCGGAAGCAAGATTGCCGCCGACTTCCCCGTCGCCTGTCCCGATACCGTGACTTCGCCGCGCAGATGCAACGCGTCATCGAGGAATATCCACTACGGAAAGCGGCATCCGCTCACCGCGCGACGACCCGGTTCCGCCCTTCCCGCTTCGCCTGGTACAACCGTTCGTCGACCACGCGCAGCAACGCATCGACCGTGCTGCCGTCGGCCCCGTATTGCGCGACACCGACGCTGACCGTCACCTGCACGCGCTTGAAATCGAGCCCGAACGGCGAGCTCGCGATCGATGACCGCACACGCTCGGCCGTCATCCTCGCGCCTTCGAGCGGCATATCCGGCAGCAGCGCCATGAACTCCTCGCCGCCGACCCGCGCGAGCCCGCCGGCCGGTCGGATCGCATCGAGGCACTGGCGCACGACGCCGCGCAGCACCTCGTCGCCGATCTGGTGCCCGTACGCATCGTTGATGTTCTTGAAATTGTCGAGATCGAGCGCGAGCAGGCAGAACGGCGTGCCGTCGCGCTCGGCCCGCACCATCTCGCGCTCGACCTGCGCGATGAACTGCCGGCGGTTCGACGCGCCCGTCATCGGATCGGTCGCGGCCATGTATTCGAGCTTCTGGTTCGTGCGCCGCAGTTCCTGCAGCGCGCTCTCGGTACGCGCCATCGATTCCGACAGCCGGCTCATCAGGTCTTCCTGGCTGTAGATCGCCGAGAACGAGCGGGTCGTCTGCAGCGCCTGTACGACGCCGTAGCTGAGCAGGAAGAAGCCGCCCGCGAAAATCGCGTGCGCGAGCCACCACATGTGATTCCACGGCTTGCCGAGGATGAACGCGAGCGACGACAGCGCGAACGCCATGATCGACACGCCGTAGATCACCATCAGCGGCGAGCGGATCCGCCGCGCGAGCAGCACGGCGACGTTCAGCAACGAGAATACGAGCGCGCCGCCTTCCATCGACAGCCGCGTGCCCAGCGCGCCCGCGACCGGCGAATACGCGATGTATGCCACGGCCGCGTTGATTATCACGAAGAACACGATCCACGGCAGCCACGTGCGCACGCTCGTGCGCCTCTCGATCCGATCGGGCGGACGCGAATACGACAGCAGGCCCGTGAGCAGCAGGATCGACATCACGAGCCGCGACGCGGGCCCGTACAGCAGGAACAGCCAGATGTTGTGATGCGCCATCCCGGTGAACGCACCGTGCAGCGCATAGATCATCGCGAAGCCGAGAAAGCCAAGTGTCAGCCAACGCAGCAGCGGCTCGCCGGATGACCGGTAGCACACCCACGTCACGTAGGTGACGAACGCGCCTTCGAGGGTCGCGGCGGCGATCGCGATTTCATGGAACGCGTGGCTCTCGAACACGACGTGCGGGTCGCTGAAGAACCACAGATAGGCGATCAGATAGGCGGGCAGCAACGCGAATCCGACCAGCAGGCATTTCGCGTAGAGCCTCGCGGCCGCGCTGACGACGCGCGGCGGTTCCCCGGCTGCATAGGTCGTACTCATTCGGTCCCCGGTCGGTCTGCTGCGTTGGTTCGAACCTTCGCGGTACGGATCGCACGACGCACGATCCGGCCCATCGTGCCGAAAGGCAAATGTCAGAGCAAGTATAGGTGGGGCAATTCGTTTGACAAGTAAGGGGAAACGGCATTGCCGGGTGCACGCCTTTTGCTTCCCGATTGTTTCGAATGGCGATCCAGTCCCACCGATTCGCGTCGCGGCCGCCCGCTTCGCCGAAGCGAAACAGCGGCCGCCCCCTGCCAAAGATCAGAGGATTTCGAACAGGCCGGCCGCGCCCTGCCCGCCGCCGATGCACATCGTGACGACCACGTACTTCACGCCGCGCCGCTTGCCTTCGATCAGCGCATGGCCCGTCAGGCGCGCGCCCGACACGCCGTACGGATGGCCGACCGCGATCGCGCCGCCGTTCACGTTCAGGCGATCCTCAGGAATCCCGAGCGTGTCGCGGCAGTACAGCACCTGCACCGCGAACGCTTCGTTCAGTTCCCACAGGCCGATATCGTCGACCTTCAGCCCCGCCTGCTTCAGCAGCTTGGGCACCGCGAACACGGGGCCGATGCCCATCTCGTCCGGCTCGCAGCCGGCCACCGCGAAACCGCGGAACACGCCGAGCGGCTGCAGCCCTTCGCGCTGCGCGGCGTCGGCGCTCATCACGACGCATGCCGACGCGCCGTCCGAGAACTGGCTCGCATTGCCGGCGGTGATCACCCCACCCGGCACGGCCGACCGGATCTTCGACACGCCTTCCAGCGTCGTGTCGGGGCGGATCCCTTCGTCGGCCGAGACCGTCACTTCCTTCGTGAACAGGCGGCCCGTCGCCTTGTCGGCCACGCCCGCGAGCACGGTGATCGGCGCGATCTCGTCGCGAAAGCGCCCGGCTTCCTGCGCGGCCGCGGCCCGCAGTTGCGACTGCACGCCATACTCGTCCTGCCGCTCCTTCGAGATCCCGTAGCGCTTCGCGACGTTCTCGGCCGTCTGCAGCATGTTCCAGTAGATCTCGGGCTTGTGCTGGACGAGCCAGCCTTCCTGGATCATGTGGTGGTTCATCTCGTTCTGCACGCACGAGATCGATTCGACGCCGCCTGCCACATACACTTCGCCTTCGCCCGCGATGATCCGCTGCGCAGCCAGCGCGATGGTCTGCAGCCCCGACGAGCAGAAGCGGTTCACCGTCATCCCCGGCACGCTCACGGGCAGCCCTGCGCGCAGTGCGATCTGCCGCGCGATGTTCGCGCCGGTCGCGCCTTCGGGGTTCGCGCAACCCATGATCACGTCCTCGACGCGTGCGGGGTCGAGCTTCGCGCGCTCGAGCGCGGCCGCGACCGCGTGGCCGCCGAGCGTCGCGCCATGCGTCATGTTGAAAGCACCGCGCCAGGATTTCGCCAGCGGCGTGCGGGCGGTCGATACGATTACGGCTTCGGTCATGCGAGTCTCCTTCGGTCCTGCTTCATGTCCTGAATCGAATGGGAAGGCGCTACGCCGCCGGGCGCGCGCCCGCGGACGTCACATGCGCGACGCCCGCTGCCTGCATTTGCTGCCATGCGTGGGCGAGCGACCCGTTCAGGTCGATCGCGCGGCACGCATCGTTGATCACCGCGGCTTCGAAACCGGCCGCGCGCGCATCGAGCGCGGACCACGCGACGCAATAGTCGGTCGCGAGCCCGCAGCACCACACGCGCTTCGCGCCCAGCTCGCGCAGATAGCCCGCGAGCCCGGTGCGCGTCGTGCGGTCGGCTTCGACGAACGCGGAATAGCTGTCGACCTGCGCGTCGCCGCCCTTGCGGATCACGAGCCGCGCATGCGGGATGTCGAGATCGCGATGCAGCGCCGCGCCTTCGGTGTCCTGCACGCAGTGGACGGGCCACAGCACCTGCTCGCCATACGGCAGCGCGAGCGTGGAGAACGGTTCGCGGCCAGGATGGTTCGCCGCGAACGACACGTGCTCGCGCGGGTGCCAGTCCTGCGTCAGCACGACCTGGTCGAAGCGTTGCGCCAGTGCGTTGATCACCGGCACGACCGCGTCGCCGTCGGGCACCGCGAGCGCGCCACCCGGCATGAAGTCGTATTGCACGTCGATCACGAGCAGTACGTCGTCGGTGCGTTTCATTGCGTTTCTCCGGGTGTGCGTCGCGCCGCGATCCGGCGCGTCAGCCGTTGAACCCGCGGCCGGCCTTCGCGAGCTCCGCGATCGACGGCGCGAGCTGCCATGCGTCGCCGTTCGGTGCCGCCGCGTAGCGGCGAATCGCGCGCTCGACGTTGTAGAGGCCGACCACGTCCGCGTACAGCATCGGGCCACCGCGCCACACCGGGAAGCCATAGCCGGTCAGGTAGACCATGTCGATGTCGGACGCCTTCGATGCGATCTTTTCCTCGAGAATCTTCGCGCCTTCGTTGACGAGCGCGAGCACGAGCCGCTCGACGATCTCGTCGTCGCCGATCTTGCGCCGCTCGACGCCGCGCTCCTTCGAATACGCGACGACCATCTCGTCGACGAGCGACGACGGCTTCGCCTTGCGCTCGCCCGGCACGTAGTCGTACCAGCCGGCGCCCGTCTTCTGGCCGAAGCGGCCCTGCTCGCACAGGCGGTCGGCGATCTTCGAATACTGGAGATCGGGCTGCTCGATATAGCGGCGCTTGCGGATCGCCCAGCCGATGTCGTTGCCGGCAAGGTCGCTCATCCGGAACGGGCCCATCGCGAAACCGAACTTCTCGATCGCACGGTCGACCTGCGCGGGCAGCGCGCCTTCCTCGAGCATGAACAGCGCCTGGCGGATGTACTGCTCGATCATCCGGTTGCCGATGAAGCCGTCGCACACACCCGACACGACCGCCGTCTTGCGGATCTTCTTCGCGACGGCCATCACGGTGGCGAGCACGTCCTTCGCAGTCTGCGCGCCGCGCACGACCTCGAGCAGCTTCATCACGTTCGCCGGGCTGAAGAAGTGCATGCCGACGACGTCCTGCGGACGCTTCGTGAACGCCGCGATCTTGTCGACGTCGAGCGTCGACGTGTTCGACGCGAGGATCGCCCCCGCCTTCGCGACTTCGTCGAGCTTCGTGAACACCTGCTCCTTCACGCCGAGTTCCTCGAACACGGCCTCGACGATCAGGTCGGCGTCCTTCAGGTCGTCGTAGGACAGCGTCGGCGTGATCAGCGCCATGCGCGCGTCGAGCTTCTCCTGCGTGAGCTTGCCCTTCTTCACCTGCGCGTCGTAGTTCTTGCGGATCGTCGCGACGCCGCGCTCGAGTGCGTCCTGCTTGGTCTCGAGCAGCGTGACGGGCAGGCCTGCGTTGATGAAGTTCATCGCGATCCCGCCGCCCATCGTGCCCGCCCCGATCACGCCGACGCGGCGGATCTCGCGCAGCGGCGTATCGGCCGGCACGTCGGGAATCTTGCTCGCCGCACGTTCACCGAAGAACGCGTGCCGCAGCGCGCGGCTTTCCGGCGTCATCATCAGCGCGACGAAACCCTCGCGCTCGGCAATGCTGCCCTTGTCGAAGCCATGCAGCACGCCGGCCTCGATCGCGTCGATGCACTTGTGCGGAGCGGGGAAATTCGGTGCGGCGGCCTTCGCGGAATTGCGCGCGAACTGGATGAAGCCCGCGGCGTTCGGGTGGACGATCTTGCGATCGCGCACGCGCGGATGCGGCCCCTTCTGCGCGCCGACCTTGCCCGCGAACGCGACGGCCGCGTCGAGCAGGTCGCCGTCGGCCATTTCGTCGAACAGCCCGCTCTTCGCAAGCTGCTCCGACGGCACGGGCACGCCCGACACGATCATGTTCATGTCTCTTCATCACATAGTAAGCTG
>NZ_CAJNKE010000100.1 GCF_905232215.1 Burkholderia sp. LMG 13014 | reverse complement strand
TCGGCACGGTGGCCGCGCCACCGCCGCGCGCCAGCAGCGCACGCACGTCGGCGATCCACGCACCGATCGTCCAGGACAGCCAGTACGACGTGAAGAACTGCAGGTCGTGCCGTTCGAGCAGCCACGCCGACGCGACGTTGACGAGCGCGACCGCGGCCACGACCGCCGGCATGCCGATGCGGCGGCGGATCGCGAACAGCAGCGGATAGATCGCGTAGAACTGCACTTCGAGCGACAGCGTCCACAGCGCGCCGTTCGACCCGTACGTGTAGCCGGCGACACCCTGCAGCGAGAACAGGTTCACGAGGAACGCGACGAGGCCGACGTCGCGGATCTTGTGGCTGACGGGCTCGATCTGCAGGCTGACCGAGTCGAGCGCGAGCGTAAACAGCAGCGCGGCGAGCAGCACCGGGTAGATGCGTGCGAACCGGCGCACCCAGAAGTTCGGCGCGTCGAGCCGGTACGCGGGATTGGCCGAGAGCTTGAGCGCCGCGTTGCGGTGGATGCAGTAGCCGCTGATCACGAAGAAGATCGGCACGCCGGCGGAACCCCACGCGAACGGGAAGGTCAGGTAACCGGCGATCGCGCTCGGGGTGAGTGCATGACCGTAAGCGTGATGGAAGCTCTGCATGCCGACCCAGACGACCTGGCGGCAGTGGAAATAGGCGACGAGCAGCGCCGCGAAGCCGCGCATCGCGTCGATCACGTGTTCCTTGTGATCGGCGACGGGCGGCGCGGTCAGAGACGATCCGCTGAGAGCTTGCATGCGATTCGATTCCTTGCGACGGATGGACGGGAAGTTTCATCCAATCGTAATGCGCAAGAATTCGATCAATGAATAAAAAAATCTCGCCGGGAAATATCGAAATTCCACATCATGGTTTTATCGCGTTCAGAAAGCGGTTCCGCGAGGCGGGTCAATTATTTGCCGATTTTTTTCTGATAGTTTGAAGCTCCAGTTGATTGATGCAAGGAGCGGCAAGATGGACATGCATTGGATCGCGAGCGCTGCAGTACTGCTGGTCATGGCCGTGCTGTCGGCGTACCGCGAGGCGCTGAAGAACGAACCGATTCGCCCGGGTCTCGAACGGGGCGGCGTGCCCTATATCGAGGAATTCGAATCGTAAGAATTTGTATCTGGAAAATCGGTAATTTGTTTCTGCTTCGGCACTCGGTTCGGCAATATCGACCGGGTTGAGGGGATTATATTTTTTCCGGAATCATTGGGCAATCAGTCCATATCGAAAATGAGCGGAGTCGAATTGGCAGTACCGTCGATTCTCGATATGCCGTTCGGAACACAATCGCGCCGGGTCGCTGGTCGACGCGGCGCAGTCAACGCAATCAGGATGCGAACATGTTGAAAGTCACCAAGGCCGTGTTCCCCATTGCCGGTCTCGGCACGCGGTTCCTCCCGGCAACGAAGGCGAGCCCGAAGGAAATGTTGCCCGTCGTCGACAAGCCGCTGATTCAGTACGCGGTCGAGGAAGCGATCAACGCCGGTATCACCGAGATGATCTTCGTCACCGGGCGCAGCAAGCGCGCGATCGAGGATCATTTCGACAAGTCCTACGAGATCGAGGCCGAGCTCGAGGCGCGCGGCAAGGATAAGCTGCTCGAGCTCGTGCGCGGCATCAAGCCGAGCAACGTCAACTGCTTCTACGTGCGCCAGCCGGAAGCGCTCGGCCTCGGCCATGCGGTGCTGTGCGCAGAGAAGCTGGTGCATGGCGAGCCGTTCGCGGTGATCCTCGCCGACGACCTGCTGCACGGCGAACAGCCGGTGCTGAAGCAGCTCGTCGACGTGTTCGACCACTATCACAGCTCGGTGATCGGGGTCGAGACGATCGCGCGCGAGGACAGCCGTTCCTACGGCGTCGTCGAAGGCCGCGAATGGGAAGAGGACGTCATCAAGCTGTCGGGGATCATCGAGAAGCCCGCACCGGAAGATGCGCCGTCGAATCTCGGCGTGGTCGGCCGCTACGTGTTCATGCCGACGATCTTCGATCACCTGCGCAAGCTCAAGCCGGGCGCCGGCGGAGAGCTGCAGCTGACCGATGCGGTCCAGTCGCTGCTCGCGAACGAGCAGGTGCTCGCGTATCGCTACTTCGGCACGCGCTTCGACTGCGGCAGCAAGATCGGCTATCTCAAGGCCACCGTCGAGCTCGCGCTCCAGCATCCGGAAGTGAGCCGCGAATTCGAGGCCTACCTGCGTACCTGCTTGCCCGCGCTGGCTGCTGTCGCCTAAGCAGCCGCGCGCTCCGTTGTTTCAGGTGGTGGTTGTTCCGTTGGCCCCGGCCGCTCGCGCGCCGGGGCTTTTTTGCGTGTGCGTGTGCGGGTGCCGGATGCGTGATCGAGGTGCGTGCCGTCGGCGAGTTTGCGGTGGCGGGTTTGCTTCGAGTGCTGTGCCGCGTGTGGAGCGGGGCGCTCTGACAAGAACGCGCGTCAAGCCTGAAACCGGTGCCGCGGCAGGCGACCGGGACACCGGATCGGCGGTTCTTCAATTGCGCGATGTACTTCGACGTTCGTGACCGCACCGGTTCTGCCGGCGCTGGAAGCTGACGCTAAGCGACGCGACGCGTCGCGTCGCTCGTCGCACGTCAGCGTCCGGACGTGGCCGGTATCGCGGTTTCCCCGTTCGATCGTTGCCGCGTCGGTGTGGCGTTCAACGCGCCGACGTGCCCGGCCGTGCGACGAAATACCGGGCCAGCATCGCGGCGACCGGCTTCTTGAAGTCGAGCAGCCGCTTTTCAAGATAGCGCCAGGACAGATGCGCGAGCAGCACGGCGAGCGCGAATTGCAGCATCTCGGATAGCGCTTCGCGGACGATTTCCGGTATGGCCAGGTGCGCGACGTGCGCGGGCAGTACACCGAAGCGTGCCGGAATCAGGTTGTGGAACAGGTAGAAGCCGTAGCTGATCGTGCCGAGATAGACGAGCGGCGCCCAGTCGAGCAGCGCCACGACGGGATGCTCGGGTTCGCTGACGATCCACAGCAGCAGCGCGCCGAGCGATGCGGACAGGCCGAGATCCGCGAGCCCCGCGATCGCGTCGGGCAACGCCGTGCACGCGGGCAGCACGAGGAAGAATACGACGCCTGCCGCGCCGAGCCAGCCGGGTGGCATTCGCCGCACGGCAGCCGCGCCGCGATCGGCGAGCGCCATCGCGCCGACACCGCCGAGCGCGATCAGCGCGAAATTCCACGGGGAAAACGCATAGATCAGCACCGGCGACGCGTCGGACAGGTAGAGCGCGAGATGCGCGACCGCGCACAGCGCGACGGCCGCGATGCCGAGCGCGACGTGTCGCGCGGCGGGCACCGCGAGCAGTGCGAGCGGTGCGATCAGATAGAACTGCTGTTCAACCGCGAGGCTCCAGAAGTGCGACGTGGAGCCGGGCCAGCCGTCCTTGACGACGCCGATCCAGTAATTCGACAGGAACACCGCGTGCCACGCGAGCCCGAGGTTGACGCCGCGCTGGTAGAACAGCGCGTGCGCGATCGCGAGCGCGGCGAGCAGCAGGTAATACACGGGAAAGATCCGCAGCGCGCGCTTCGCGAGGAACAGCGCGAGCGCATGGCGGCGCGTCATGGTGCCGCACTCGACCGCCTGACGGTTGCGATGCAGCTCGCCGACGATCAGGAATCCACTGATGAGGAAAAACGTCCACACGCCAAGCTTGCCGACGTCGACGGCAAGGACATGGCCCTTGTGGGACAGGAAAACGAGGATGACGGCGAGGGCTCGCAGGCCGTCGAGTCCTTTGACGTATCTGGCTTCGCGCATGGCGGCATCCGGGCATTGAGCGAGCCCAGTATAGGTGCGCAAATATCGAACGTAATTCGCATTCGGGTGCCTACGTGAAGGCGTTTTTTGATGCTTAAGCGCCGATGAAATCGGTCGCATGCAAAAAAACCTGCGGGAAACCCCGCGAAAACGCATAAAAGTACTGCACGAAGCGTCAAGGCGCTTGTAGAATCCGGCGTTGAAGCGCGCGCGTTGCACGCTTCGTGTATCCAACGACCACACCTGGTAGGAGAAACATGGCGACTTCCGCAAAAAAGGTGGCCAAGAAGGCTGCCGCACCGGTCACCAAGAAAGTGGCTGCTAAAAAGGCTGCGCCCGCGAAGAAAGTAGTGGCCAAGAAGGTTGTCGCGAAGGCGGCACCGGCTGCTCCGACGCCGCTGAAGGACAAGTTCACGAAGGCATCGCTCGCAACGCACATCGCTGAGCGCGCAGCTGTCGAAGTGAAGGCTGTCAAGGCAGTGCTCGTCGCACTCGAGAACGTCGTGCTGGGCTCGGTCCACAAGAAGGGCGCGGGCGAGTTCACGCTGCCGGGTCTGCTGAAGATCACGGCACAAGTCGTGCCGGCGAAGAAGAAGCGCTTCGGCAAGGATCCGTTCACGGGCGAAGAGCGTTGGTTCCCGGCAAAGCCGGCCAGCGTGCGCGTGAAGGCACGTGCGCTGAAGAAGCTGAAGGACGCGGCAGCGTAATGCCGCGCAACGGCGCCGAATGCATGTCGGCAGCCGTTGCGATGTCCGACGATCCCCGTACGCGAAAGCGTGCGGGGATTTTTATTGCGCTGCGCCAATCGCGCGGCAGCGGCCGTGAGGCCGCGCAAGGGCGGCATGCCCGGTTCGACGCGTGACGCACGCGGGATGGCATGCCGCGCACGCGCGATGACGAACGGTATCGTCGTCCGTGCTCGCGGTCGATCCGTCGCGACCCGTCGCGCTCGCTGCACCTGTTGCGCGACCATCGCGAGACACACGCATCGTGACTGAATCCATTCCCGACGAAATCGCAGCGCAGGTCGCCGCCGCGTGCGACACGATCGAGCGGCATCTCGGTGCGACGCTGAAGGCGATCCACCTGTTCGGATCGGCGCTCGATGGCGGACTGAAGCCGCGCAGCGACATCGACCTGCTGGTGACGGTGTCGGCCCGGCCCGACGACTCGACACGGCGCGCGCTGATGCGCGACCTGCTCGCGGTATCGGTGCCGCCCGGTCGCGCCGGTGGCATGCGCGCACTGGAAGTGACGGTCGTCGCGCACGATGAAGTCGTGCCGTGGCGTCATCCGGCGCGGCGCGAACTGCAGTTCGGCGAGTGGCTGCGTCGCGACCTCGAAGCCGGCATCGTCGAGCCGGCGCTCGTCGATCACGATCTGGCGATCCTGTTGACGAAGGTGCGACAGCACAGTGTCGTGCTGGCCGGCCCGCCGGCCGCCGCGCTGCTCGAGCCGGTGCCCGCGCACGATTTTGTCGCCGCGCTGCTGGCGACCGTTGCTCAATGGAATACCGAACCGAACTGGCGCGGTGACGAGTGCAACGTGGTGCTCGCGCTCACGCGCATCTGGTACAGCGCCGCGACCGGCAGGATCGCGCCCAAGGACGTCGCTGCGGCATGGGTGCTGGCGCGCCTGCCGGACACGTACCGGCTGGTTGTAGCGGCTGCGCGCGCCGCCTATCTCGGCGGCGAGGAAGGCGCGGCGATCCTGTCGGGCGAACCCATCGCCGCATTCATCGGCCATGCGCGGCGGACCGTCGAATCGATGCTGTCGGCGTCGCGACAGATGCCTCGAACGTGATCGCGTTGCGGACGACACCGATGAGGGTCACGGGTCCTTGCACGGCAGTCGCAGCCGCAGTCGCAGCCGCAGCCGCACACGCACACGCACACGCAGCCGCAGCCGCAGTCGCAGCCGCACACGCAGCCGCACACGCATGCCATCGAGCCGGACGCCGGTCGGCGACCCGGTGCGTCATCGCGCAGGCGCTGTCGCCGCGCGGCGTGCCACGTCAGCCCGCCGTACCGGCATAGGCGGCCTTCAGCGCGGCGTCGTCGAGCTTGATCATCTGCATCATCGCGGCGGCCACGCGCGCGGCCTTGACCGTGTCCCGGTCGGACATCATCGGGATCAGCGCTTCCGGAACGATCTGCCACGAGACGCCATAGCGGTCTCTCAGCCAGCCGCAGGCGTCGGCCGTGCCGCCGTTGTCGAGCAGGGCGCTCCAGTAGCGGTCGAGTTCTGCCTGATCGGCACAGCTGACCAGCAGCGAGATCGTGTGGTTGAACGTCTCGGTGCGCGGGTGGCTCATCGCGAAGAACGGCTGCCCGAACAGCTCGAACTCGACCATCCGCGTGCCGTCGGTGCCGGGCACCGCCGTGACGCGCACGACGCGCGAATCCGGAAAGATGCCCGCATAGAAGCCGGCGGCTTCTTCGGCTTCCGCCGCGTACCAGAGGAAGGGCGTGATCTTCTGAATCGTCATGGCGAATCTCCTGTCTGTATGGGCCGGGGCGCACATCGCGTGCCGACCTCGATACGACGGATGAAGGCCATCGAAATCGACACGCCGGGGCGAACGGCCGTCGCACCGGGTCGGTGGCACCGACAGTGCGGATGGTAGTCGTCCGGCGCGCACACAGCGAGGGAACCCGGCCTCGGAAAAGCGCGTTTCCGGCGCATGGCAGCCCTCAGGCGCCGCTGCCGGCCGATGGACGTGCATCGGTTCGGCAATCGACCGTCGGCTGCTGCAGGCCGTATGGGCCCGCTGGCGACGGACGAAAAAAAAGCCAGCCACGGCCGAAACCGATGACTGGCTTTCCAGTTCGGCGGCAAGGCGTCGGAGACGCCATGCACGCCGGGTACGTCGTTTTTAGAACTTGTGGCGCAGGCCGAGTGCGACCAGCTCTTGCGAGCTCTTGCCGGCGATACCGTACGAGCCGATCGACGCTTGCGCATCGCTGCCGTCCGCGTTCTTGCCGCTTGCGTGCTGGTACGCGCCAACCAGGTAGACGTCCGTGCGCTTCGACAGCGAGTAGTCCGCGCCCAGCGAAACCTGATGGTACTTGGCGTTGTTGTCGCCGCTACCCTTCGTGTAGATGTAGCCGAGGCCCAGCAGCAGCGGTGCCGATGCCTGGTACGTCACGAATCCGCGACCGGTGTTGTACTTCTGGTTCGTGCCGAACGCCGAGCTGCCATCCGACTTGTACTGTGCGTTGCTGTAGCCGGCGCCGACCGTCACCGGGCCGAATGCGTACTGGCCGGCCACTTGTGCGATGCCGATCGACGACGACGACGTGAATGCGTTGTTGATGAACGTCGTGCCCGGATCGCCGTCGAAGATTGCGTCGGACGAGCCGGTCCAGCCGGAACGCGTGCCGGCGGTGATCGGAGCCGAGTTGTTGGCGTGGAAGTAGCCAGCAGCCAGGCCGAGCGGGCCGTTGTTGTAGGCTGCTGCTGCCGACCACGTCTGGCCGCTGCCGGTTGCGCCGGCAACACCGCCGAATGCGTACATGGCTTCGACTTGCAGGCCTGCCCAGACCGGCGACGTGTACTTCACTGCGTTGCTGACGCGCAGGCTGTTGTCGTTGTTGTCGACGTCGCCCGGCGTGGCGAACACGCTGCCGAAGTAGTTGTCAGCCGTGACTGCCTGAACCAGGTCGACGAGCGGGTCATATTGACGACCCAGCGTGACCGTACCGTACTGGTTGCTTTGCAGGCCGACGAATGCCTGGCGACCGAACATGCGACCACCCTGGCCCAGTGCGCCCGATGCCGAGTTGAAGCCGTTTTCCAACTGGAAGATCGCCTTCAGGCCGCCACCGAGGTCCTCGGAACCCTTCAGGCCGAAACGGCTGCCTTGCAGGTTGCCGCTACCCATCGACCACGAATTGTTGCCTTGACCTGCGTTACCGTGAACATAGCGTGAACATAGGTGATCGACGTGTCGATCACGCCGTACAGCGTCACGCTCGACTGTGCCTGAGCAGCGCCGGCGGCGCCCAGCAGGGCGAGCGAGAGGGTCGAGAGAGCAAGTTTCTTCATCGTTGAGTTTCTCCACGCAAGTGATTCATCGTTATTTGTTGCGGATTGGAGAATAGCTCAGTGCCATAGACGCAAGAAAGCTTAAAAAATAAAGTGTCTCGAAAAGGTAACAGCGTGAAAAAGTCCATATATATCAAGCACATCAACAACTGTTCCTATTTTTGAAATAGTTGACAATTGCTGCGGCGCGATTGTTTCAACAGGTGATGCACACGGCAGCATCTCGCCGATTTCGGCCCGTTGGCGCACAAAAACAAGGGCTGGCAAACGTTTGCGATTGCGGCGGCGATTGCGCGGTCATGCAAAGAACGCATCAACGCCACGCGCATGTGTGGCGGGCAGCGTGGTTGCAACGAGGCGGACAGGTGTGCGGGGTCGTGCGGCGGTGCGGCGAACGGGGCGAGTCAGTCGTCGCGCAGGCGATCGGTGGGGCGATCGGCTTGCACAGAAGCGGCCGGTGCGGTGGAGCCGGCGAGCCGATGCGCGTTGCCGCGCGCCGCCGCGAATTCCGCGCCGAGCAGCAGCACGATCGCGGAGAAGTACAGCCACATCAGCAGGACCGCGAACGATCCGGCCGCGCCGAATGCGCTGGCGGTGCCCGCATGCGCGAGGTACAGCGCGAACAGCTTCTTGCCGCCGGAAAACAGGATCGCGGACACGATGCCGCCGATCGCGGCGTCGCGCCATGCGACGCGCGCATCGGGCAGGAACTTCATCAACGACGCGAACGCAGCCGCGAGCACCGCGATGCCGACGAAGAACTGCACGAGGTTCGTAACGATCACATACGGCGAATTGCCGAGCAGCCAGGTGCCGACGAACGTGATCGCGGTGTCGAGCACGAGCGACACGATCAGCAGGAACGCGACGCCGAGCACGAGCCCGAACGAGATCAGCCGCACGCGCACGAGCCCGAGCATGCTCGACCAGCGGCTTTCGGTGGCCGGCCAGATCACGCTGAGCGCGGCGCTGAGCGACGCGAAGGTGGCCGACGCGCCGATCGCGAGCGCGGCGAACGAGATCAAGGTTGCGAGGCCGCCACGCTCGCCCGCGCGGTGCGCGTTCTGCACGATCGTCTGGATGCTGGCCGCCGCGTCGTCGCCGATCAGTTGATGCGCCTGTTCGAACACCTGGCCGCGCGCGGCATCGTCGCCGTAGAACCAACCGGCCACCGCGATCACCATCACGAGCATCGGCGCGAGCGAGAACGCGGAGAAAAATGCGATGCCGGCGGCCATCGCGGAGCAGCGGTCGGCCGAGAAGCGCTTGAACGCGGTGAGGGCCCAGTTGGCCTGTTGTTGCGCCAGACGGGTGGCTTCGGAGGTGATCTGTCGTTTCATGACGGTTCGGTTGTGCGCGGAACGCGGATCATCGTGGGTAATCAGACAATTCAGTATTGATCCGAGGATTCGAACATAGTTGCGCGAACTGTCTATAATTCCTTTCAGTTTCCCCACCCCCACAATAACGCCGAGACCAGCCATGCTACAAATGTCCCGGCGCCAGTTCCTGAAGGTGACGGCTACGTCGCTTGCCGGATCGAGTCTAGCCCTGATGGGCTTCTCTCCATCCGAAGCGCTCGCCGAAGTCCGACAGTACAAGCTGGCGCGCACAGTCGAAACGCGCAACACCTGTCCTTACTGTTCAGTGGGTTGCGGCATCCTGATGTACAGCCTCGGAGACGGCGCGAAGAATGCGCAGCCGAGCATCATCCACATCGAGGGCGATCCGGATCACCCCGTCAATCGCGGCACGCTGTGCCCGAAGGGCGCGAGCCTGATCGACTTCATCCACAGCCCGAGTCGCCTGACGCACCCCGAGTATCGTGCGCCCGGTTCGGACAAGTGGGAACCGATCTCGTGGAATGACGCGCTCGACCGCATCGCGAAGCTGATGAAGGCCGACCGCGACGCGAACTTCGTCGAGACGGCGGAAGACGGTGCGAAGGTCAATCGTTGGCTGACCACCGGCATGCTGGCCGCGTCGGCGGGCAGCAACGAGGTCGGCTACCTGACGCACAAGACTGTCCGCAGTCTCGGGATGCTCGCATTCGACAATCAGGCGCGTGTCTGACATGGCCCGACGGTGGCAGGTCTTGCCCCGACGTTTGGCCGTGGAGCGATGACGAACCATTGGGTCGACATCAAGAACGCGGACGTGATTCTCGTGATGGGCGGCAATGCAGCCGAGGCCCATCCGTGCGGTTTCAAGTGGGTGACGGAGGCGAAGGCGCACCGCAAGGCGCGGCTGATCGTCGTCGACCCGCGCTTTACGCGTACGGCCTCGGTGGCCGACTACTACGCGCCGATCCGCACCGGCACCGACATCGTCTTCCTGGGCGGCGTCATCAACTATCTGCTGACGAACGACAAGATCCAGCATGAGTACGTGAAGAACTACACGGACTTCTCGTTCATCGTGCGCGAGGATTTCGCGTTCAACGACGGCATCTATTCCGGCTACGACGCGGAGAAGCACGCGTACCCGGACAAATCGAGCTGGGATTACGAGCGCGGCGACGACGGCTTCGTGAAGGTCGACCCGACGCTGCAGCATCCGCGCTGCGTGTACAACCTGCTGAAACAGCACTACGCGCGCTATACGCCGGACATGGTCCAGCAGACCTGCGGCACGCCGAAGGAGAAGTTCCTGAAGGTGTGCGAGATGCTCTCGACCACCGCCGTTCCCGGCCGCGCCGGCACGATCCTGTACGCGCTCGGCTGGACGCACCACTCGATCGGCGCGCAGATGATCCGCACCGGCGCGATGGTGCAGCTGCTGCTCGGCAACATCGGCATCGCCGGCGGCGGGATGAACGCGCTGCGCGGCCACTCGAACATCCAGGGGTTGACCGACCTCGGGCTGATGTCGAACCTGCTGCCGGGCTACATGACGCTGCCGATGCAGTCCGAGCAGGATTTCGACGGCTACATCAAGAAGCGCGTGCAGCTGCCGCTGCGGCCGAACCAGTTGAGCTACTGGAAGAACTACAAGGCCTTCCACGTCAGCTTCATGAAGTCCTGGTGGGGCGACTCGGCGACCGCCGAGAACAACTGGGGCTACGACTACCTGCCGAAGCTGGACAAGCAGTACGACCTGCTGCAGGTGATCGAGCTGATGAATGCCGGCAAGATGAACGGCTACATCTGCCAGGGCTTCAACCCGCTTGCGGCGTCGCCGTCGAAGGTGAAGACGGCAGCCGGCCTCGCGAAGCTGAAGTGGCTCGTGATCATGGATCCGCTCGCGACCGAGACGTCCGAGTTCTGGAAGCATCATGGCGACTACAACGACGTCGATTCATCGAAGATCCAGACCGAGGTGTTCCGTCTGCCGACCACGTGCTTTGCGGAGGAAAACGGTTCGCTCGTGAGTTCGAGCCGCGTGCTGCAATGGCACTGGAAGGGCGCGGAGCCGCCGGGCGAGGCGCGTAGCGACCTCGAGATCATGTCGGGGCTGTTCCTGCGCATGCGCAAGATGTACCAGACCGACGGCGGCAAGTATCCGGATCCGATCGTCAACCTGACCTGGCCGTATGCGAACCCGGAAAGCCCGACACCCGAAGAGCTTGCAATGGAGTTCAACGGGAAGGCGCTCGCCGATCTGCCCGACCCGAAGGATCCGTCCAAGGCGCTCGTGAAGAAGGGCGAGCAGCTGGCCGCGTTTGCGCAGTTGAAGGACGACGGCACGACCGCGAGCGGCTGCTGGATCTTCTGCGGTGCATGGACGCAGGCCGGCAACCAGATGGGGCGGCGCGACAACTCCGACCCGACCGGCATCGGCCAGACGCTGAACTGGGCGTGGGCGTGGCCGGCGAACCGGCGGATCCTGTACAACCGCGCTTCGTGCGACGTCGCCGGCAAGCCGTTCGATCCGACCCGCAAGCTGATCGGCTGGAACGGCAGCGCGTGGAAGGGGGCCGACATTCCCGACTTCAAGGCGGACGAATCGCCCGAAAACGGGATGGGGCCGTTCATCATGAACCCGGAAGGTGTTGCGCGCTTCTTCGCCCGCGCGGGGATGAACGAAGGTCCGTTCCCCGAGCACTACGAGCCGTTCGAGACGCCGCTCGACGCGAACCCGCTGCACCCGAACAACCCGCAGGCGCTGAACAACCCGGCTGCCCGCGTGTTCCCGGACGACCGCGCGTCGTTCGGCAAGGTGGCGGATTTCCCGCACGTGGCGACGACGTACCGGCTGACCGAGCACTTCCACTACTGGACCAAGCATGCGCGGCTGAACTCGATCATCCAGCCCGAGCAATTCGTCGAGATCGGCGAAGACCTCGCGAAGGAAGTCGGCGTCGCGCATGGCGAGCGCGTGAAGGTGTCGTCCAAGCGCGGCTACATCATCGCGGTCGCCCTCGTCACGAAGCGGATCAAGCCGCTGACGGTCGACGGCAAGAAGGTCCAGACGGTCGGCGTCCCGTTGCACTGGGGCTTCAAGGGTCTGACGAAGCCCGGCTATCTCGCCAATACCCTGACTCCGTCCGTGGGCGACGGCAACTCCTATACACCGGAATTCAAGTCGTTCCTGGTGAAGGTCGAAAAGGCGTAAGGGGGAAGAGATGGCATTGCAATCGCTGGATATCAAGCGCGTCTCGGCCACCACGACGCCACCGCCCACGGTGCGCGAACCGGTGACCGGGAGCGTCGCGAAGCTGATCGACGTATCGAAGTGCATCGGCTGCAAGGCATGCCAGACGGCATGCATGGAGTGGAACGACCTGCGTGACGAGGTCGGCACCAACGTCGGCGTGTACGACAACCCGGCCGACCTGACCGAGCATTCGTGGACGGTCATGCGGTTCTCCGAATACGAGAACCCGGCGGGCGACCTCGAGTGGCTGATCCGCAAGGACGGCTGCATGCACTGCGAGGATCCGGGCTGCCTGAAGGCGTGTCCGTCGCCGGGCGCGATCGTGCAGTACAACAACGGGATCGTCGATTTCCACGAGGAGAACTGCATCGGTTGCGGCTATTGCGTGACCGGCTGCCCGTTCAACGTTCCGCGGATCTCGAAGAAGGATCATCGCGCATACAAGTGCACGCTCTGTTCCGACCGCGTCGCGGTCGGCCAGGAACCGGCCTGCGTGAAGACCTGCCCGACGGGCGCGATCGTGTTCGGCACCAAGGAGGACATGAAGCAGCACGCGGCCGAGCGGATCGAGGACCTGAAGGAGCGCGGCTTCGAGCATGCGGGGCTGTACGACCCGCAGGGCGTCGGCGGCACGCACGTGATGTACGTGCTGCACCACGCGGACAAGCCGTCGCTGTACCACGGGCTGCCCGACAACCCGTCGATCAGCCCGATGGTGAAGCTGTGGAAGGGGATCGCGAAACCGCTCGCGGTCGCCGGTATCGCGCTGACCGCGCTCGCCGGGTTCTTCCACTATGTCCGGGTCGGTCCGAACGAGGTGAGCGACGAAGAGGAATCGGCCGCGCGCGACGAGGCGCGACGCATCAAGGAGGACGCGAAATGAAACACGACGACCCCAACCTGATCGTCCGCTACTCGGCGAACGAGCGCACGAACCACTGGATCACCGCGATCACGTTCGTGCTGCTCGCGCTGTCCGGGCTCGCGCTGTTTCATCCGTCGATGTTCTGGCTGACCGCGCTGTTCGGCGGCGGCCAGTGGACGCGGATCCTGCATCCGTTCGTCGGCCTCGTGATGTTCGTGTCGTTCGCGATCCTGGTGGTGCGCTTCTGGCACCACAACGCGCTCGACGCGGACGACCGGCAGTGGCTCAAGCAGATCGGCGACGTGCTGACCAACCAGGAAGACAAGCTGCCGCCGGTCGGGCGCTATAACGCCGGGCAGAAGCTGCTATTCTTTACGCTGGTGGCGTGCCTGCTGCTGCTCCTGCTGTCGGGAGTCGTGATCTGGCGGCGCTACTTCTCGTTCTACTTCCCGATCGGGGTGATCCGCGCGGCCGCTGTCGTGCATGCCGTGGCGGCCTTCGTGCTGATCGCGAGCATCATCGTGCACATTTACGCGGCGTTGTGGGTGAAGGGCTCGATCGGCGCGATGGTGCGCGGCACCGTCACGCTGGGCTGGGCTCGCAAGCATCACCCGAAGTGGTTCCGTGAAAGCGTGAAGTAACGCACCGGAGCGGGGCGGCTCGCCGAGCGCGGCGGGCCGGCCCGTCAGCCGTCGGAACCGCCTGAAGCGCCGACTTGTCGGCGCTTGTTTATTTGGAAGACATTTCTGTGACACAACGCATTCTCGAACCGACCGAGATCTCGGCACTCGATCATTCGGCCATCCCGCGCTTTCGCCTGCCGGAGCGCGCCACCGCGTTCTCGGCGCGCGCCGCGCGGCTGCGCAAGCTGGCCGACCTGAACCCGATCAGCGGCTACCTGCGGCTGATGGCCACCGTCGCCGATGCGCAGCACGCGACACTGCAAACGCTCGAACTGCCGCTGCCGTCGAAGGAAGCGATCGCGCGCGCGCAGCAGCATTCGATGCCGCTCGTGCCGGCGCTCGACGGCCAGCGCGATCCGCGCTGGCGCGCCGTGCTGTACGAACTGCTCGACCGCGTCGAAGGCGCGGGGCTCGTCAACCCGCAGCTCGCGAAGCTGCTCGACCGGCTGCGCCTGATGGCGCCCGCCGAACTCGACGCGCAGGCCGACGCGATCCTCGCGCTGCGCTTCGCCGAAGTCGACCCGGCCACCGCGCCGTTCCTGATGGCCGCGCTGCAGGTGGTCTGGACCGATCTCGCCAGCCGCGTGTCGCCGGCCGACGTCCCGTATCTCGACCAGCCGGGGCTGTGCCCCGTGTGCGGCACGCATCCGGTCGCGAGCGTCGTGCGGGTTGGCGGCCAGTACCAGGGCTACCGTTTCCTGCAATGCGGGCTGTGCACGACCGAGTGGCACATGGTGCGCACGAAGTGCTCGCACTGCGATTCGACGAAGGGCATCGCGTATCACGGGATCGAGGGCGGCAGCGAAGCCGTCAAGGCCGAATCGTGCGACGAATGCAAGACCTATCGCAAGATCGGCTATCAGGAGAAGGACTACGAGTTCGAGCCGCTGGCGGACGATCTCGCGAGTCTCACGCTCGATCTGCTGATGAACGAGGCCGGCTACCAGCGCAGTTCGCCGAATCCGCTGCTGTGGCCGGATGTGTCGCGGGAAGCGGATTGACGACACGGGGCCGGAGGCGGTGCGCGAGCGCCGGCTTCGGCCGACTGCGAAGCATGAGACTGGAGCCACCACGACGTGACCGAACCGGGTTTGAATGAACTGAATGCCGTGCTGGCACGCGTACCGTCGGTCGAGCGCGTGCTGTCGTCGGTGCCGTTGCAACCGCTGCTCGCCGACTACGGCCGCACGCGCGTG